>JBBQGS010000097.1:0-6540 GCA_038323255.1 Erysipelotrichales bacterium
ATGGTGACGACCGGCGGACGTTCAACCAGATTGGCTTCGTCTTCAATAAATTCGTCTTCGAGGCTATCGGGATCGACGATGATTTCCTTGGTGGCTTCGACGTTATAATCCAAACAGATCAACTGGATCGTTTCTTCGTCCAGGTTAGTGTTGATGGTGACCATCTTGCCCAGCATGAAGAGAAGTTTAATGATATCGCTGGAGTTGCGGTTCAGCTTTTCAGCGAACTGCCCGACCGTGATGCCATCCGTATAGGTAATCTTGGTAACCATGTCCACTCTGGGGCGCGCGACGAATGTCTGCGGGCGTGTGTGTTGTTTGACCGGCTGTGACTTTTTTCTTGAACGTTGAATCGGTTTTTTCTTCATCCGTTTACCTTCTTTCGATACTGGCCGCGGCGAGTTTCGCGAACCCTTCGTCGATGATTCCGACGGCGGCGATATGACTGAATCCGATGGCCGAAGACAACTCCGGCATGCTCAGATTTTCAAAACAGGGAATTTCATAGTAACGGCATTTGTCGTTGACGACTTTCTTGGTCCTTTCGGACGCGTCGGTGGCGACGATGATCAAACTGGCGTTGCGTGCCCGAATGGCTTCCATCATTTTACTTCCGACGACGATACAGCCCGCCCGTTTCGCTAAACCAAGATGATTAGTCAGTTTATTTGCCATTCACAAGGCTCCTTAATTCGTCATAGATTTCTTCCGGGATCACGCAATCCAAGGCCCGCGCAAGCGCGTTCTTTTTCTTTGCGAGATCGATCGCTTCAAGCGTTTTGGCCAGGTAGGCGCCGCGCCCGTTGCTACGACCGGTCAAATCGATTTTGACCAATCCTTCGGGGGTCCTGACGATACGGACCAACTCTTTTTTCGGTAACTGCGCGCTGGTTGCGACACAGCGGCGCATCGGGATCTTCTTCATACCCGCACCTGCCTTTCGTTATTCTTCTTCGTAGTAGTTTTCAAATTCGTCGAAATCGACATCTTCCTCGTACCAGGTTGCTTTCGCTTCCAGTTCTTGTTGTTTCGCGATTTCTTCCAATTCGGCTGGCGTATATTCCGGTTTGATATCGTAATCCTTATCCTTGCGGATGTCGGATGCGCGCAGACGGCGTTCTTCTGCTTCCGTCTTGGGTTTTCGTTTGATCGGCTTCTCTTCTTTCTTCTCATGCGATTTCGGTGCTTCAATCACGGCTTCAAGGCGTGATACATAACCGCTGCGATCACCCAGTTCTTTTTTGGGAACTTTGACTTTGGGTTCCGCAACTTTTTCGATTGCTCTTTCTACCGGTTTCGCGAACACGCGTTCGGTCGGTTTTGCGGCGGCCGGACGTTCGGTATAACGTTCGTATTTCTTTTCAAGCGAACGATCGACTGGTTTTTCATAAGGTCTAATAACCGGTTTGACCATTTCAGGTTTGACTTCCGCCATCGGTTTTTCGGGTGCAACTTCGGTTTCTTTGACCGGTGTTTCGACGATTGTTTCGGTGGTTTCGGCAGGTTTGGCCAGCGCCGCAAGTTTGGCTTGTTCTTCCGCCAATTTCTGCGCTCTCTTCTCCAACAGTTTCGTTTCGAGTTCAAGGGCGTGTTCTTGCGCAAGGCGTTTCCAATCGATGCCTTGTTCTTCGACTTCCGCTTTCGACTTGATGTCGATGCGCAGTCCGGTTAAACGTACCGCAAGGCGGGCGTTCTTCCCTTTTTTACCGATCGCCAAGGAGAGTTGATTGTCCTCGACGACGACCAACAGTCCGCGTTTTTCGCTGGACGGTAAAACCGCTAAAATCTGGGCAGGGCTCAGTGAATTTTTAATCAGTTCGGTGATGTTTTCACTCCACTCGAAGATATCGATTTTTTCGCCTCTAAGTTCTTCGATGACGACTTGGACGCGTTGTCCTCTAGGACCGATGCAGGCTCCGATCGGATCGACATCGTCGCGCTTGGATGAAACAGCCATCTTGGTGCGTTCGCCGGCTTCACGCGCAATCGCTTTGATTTCGACGATCCCCTGAAAGATTTCCGGGACTTCTTTTTCGAACAGGCGTTTGACGAGTTTCGCATCGGCACGCGAAACCAAAACTTGGGCACCTTTGGTGTCCTTGCTGACTTCGGTGATGACAAGACGGATTTTTTGTCCCTCTTTGTAGGTTTCGTTGGGCATCTGCGCGGCTTTCGGCATCATGGCCAAGGTTTTACCCAAGTTCACAACGACGAATTTCTCTTCGACCGATTCGACCATCCCGATGACCATTTCATCGAGCTTGTCGATATATTCATCGTAAACGGCCTGCTTTTCCGCCTCACGTATCTTCTGTTTCATGACATTCTTAGCCAGTAGCGCAGCGGCTCTGCCCAGATCGTCGATATTGACTTTGACATTGTAAAGCGAACCGAGTTCAAGTGTCTGGTTCTTCCCTTTGGCGTCTTCTAGGGAGATCTCGAGTTCTTCGTCTTCGATGGTCTCGACGACTAAGTATTGTTGGAAGAGACTGACTTCCCCGGTTTTTTCGTTGATGTCGACATGGACTAACGCATCGGGAATTTCAATGTGTTTCCGATAAGCTTTCGCCAACGCTTCTTGAAGCGCTGCCAAGACGATTTCTTTGGAGATGTTGCGGTCGCCTTCGATGGCTTGCATGGCCGCTAAAAAATCTTTGAAGTTCATTTCTGCTTTCCTCCGTTAAAGGCGAACTGCCAGTCGAATATAGCTGATATCGTCACGTGAGAAATCCAAGGTCTTGGTTAATGACTTATCGCGGTAGGCCAATGTGCCCTTCCCGTTTTCATATGTCGTTAAAGTTCCGGTGGTCTCAAGTAACTTATTAAGGGGATGATGGAAACGAACGAAGACGATCTTACCCACCGAAAAGACAATGTCCTCTTCGGATTTCAGTTCACGCTCGGCCCCTGGTGAGCAGACTTCCAGATAATACTCGGATGGAATGAGATTTTCATGAGCATCCAGAAGATCTGAAATTTGTTGGGATATGAGTGCGCACGTATCGAGATCCATCGATCCATCCGGCCGCATGATGGCGACCTGCAGGATCTGCATGCCCGATTGGTGAACCCATTTGCAATCCGCAAGACGCAGGTCCTGTGTTTTCAGCAATGGGTTGATGAGTTCTTCAAGTACTTCGGTTGGTTTCATTTGTGCCCCTCAAACAATAACGAAGGAGTGGCGAACCACTCCCTGTTTACTATGCGTCACTATTATAAGGCATTTATGCGTCAATAGCAAGGATTAGAAGAAGGACATTTGGTTCTCGTCCTGTAGTCCTTTGAGCACTCCCATGACTTCAAGTTTACGTAATTGGGTCTGATTCAGCAGTGTTCTGGTGAGTAGATCTTCCTTGGAAATGAAGGGCGCTTTGGCGCGCGCCTCGAGAATGGACTTCGCGACGTTGAGTCCTAAACCGTCCAATACGGTGAACGGCGGCAGGATGCGGTTGCGTTGTTCTTCATCGACGATGAACTCGTCGGCTTTCGATTTGTATAAGTCGATGTTGGCGAAGTGCAGACCGCGGCAGGCCATTTCATAAGCCACTTCAAGGGTCGTCATGAGATCCTGTTCTTTGCCGGTGACGGTTTTCTTCAGTTCGCTGTCGTTAAGCCGCTCTGTGATGTCGCGCATCCGTTTATTGATGGATTCCGCCCCCATCAGCATCGTTTCAATCTCATACGCCGTGCAGCGTAGAGTGAAGAAGACGGCATAATAGTACTCAGGATGATGCACTTTGAACCAGGCGACACGTACGGCCATCAACACATAGGCGACCGCATGCGCTTTAGGAAACATGTATTTGATCTTGAGGCAGGAATCGATGTACCAATCCGGTACATTTTTTGCGTGCATTAAGACTTTCCATTCGTCTTTAAGTCCTTTGCCTTTACGGACCGATTCCATGATATCGAAAGCTTGCTTCGAAGGCAGACCCATATGGATCAGTGAGACCATGATATCATCGCGACAACCGATGACATCATGCAGAGGCAAACCTTGTTCGACTAACGATTTCGCATTGCCGAGCCATACATCGGTCCCGTGGGAAAGTCCGGAAACACGGACCAAATCGGAAAAGTTCTTCGGTTTGGTGGTTTCCAGGATTTGACGGACAAACGTAGTGCCGAATTCGGGTAATCCGGCTGCACCGGTTTTTTCGCCATAATTGCGCGGATCGAGTTTCAGCGGAACAATCGAAGAGAAAAGTGAAATGACTTCAGGGTCGTTCATCGGAATGGTCTTGGGGTCGATACCCGAGAATCTTTCCAGCATCTTCATGGCAGTCGGATCGACGTGTCCCAATATATCGAGTTTTAATACATTGTCATGGATATCCGCGAATTCGAAGTGGGTCGTCAGCCATTCGGAATTGGCATTGTTGGCGGGAAATTGGACGGGCGTGAAATCGCTGACGTCCATGTCCTGCGGAATAACGATGATGCCGCCGGGATGTTGTCCGGTTGTTCGTTTGATGCCTTCGCAGCCATTGGCTATATACAGATTGTACGCCTGTCTGCGCGGTGTTTCGACTTCCATTTCTTCTTCATAGCCACGCAGATAACCGAAGGCTGTTTTCTGGGCGACGGTGCCGATTGTGCCAGCCCGGTAGACGAACTTTTCGCCAAATAAAACTTTGGTGTAGGCATGGGCTTTTTCCTGATAGTCGCCCGAAAAATTGAGGTCGATATCCGGTACTTTATCCCCTTCAAAACCAAGGAAGGTTTCAAACGGGATATCCTGGCCGTCACCGATCATCAGACTGCCGCACTTAGGGCAGCATTTATCGATTAGGTCATAACCGCTGCCGATGCTTGGGTCTTCGATGAATTCACTGTATTGGCAGATTGGACAAACATAATGAGGAGAAAGCGGATTGACTTCGGTGATATTGGCCATCGTGGCGACAAGTGACGAACCGACCGATCCGCGCGATCCGACCAGATACCCGTCTTCCAACGATTTCTTCACCAATAAGTGAGCGATGTAATAGACTACCGCAAACCCATGCCCGATGATAGAATCCAACTCTTTTTGAAGCCGTGCGGATACAACTTCAGGTAAGGGATTTCCATACCGCAACAACGCATTGGACCGGCAAAGCTCTGCGAGTTTGACGTCCGCGCCTTCGATGGTAGGGGTATAGAGCCGGTCTTTTACCGGATAAGCTTGTTCAATCTTTTCCGCAAGATATTTCGGCGTGTCGATGATCAAACGATGGGCGGTTTCGCGGTCGACAAACGAAAAAGCTTCGAACATTTCGTCGGTCGTGCGGAAATGTTGGTCCGGCATGATGGTTTTACGACGGCGTTGGGCATTGTAGATGTACAACGGATGACGGACGCCGCCGATGCCCTGCGCCTGGATGTAGATTTCACGGAAACGTTTTTGCGCTTTTTGGACATAATGCGCATCGCCTGTCGCGATGACTGGAATATTCAGCCGGTCGGCGGTAGCGATGATGTCTTTAAGGATTGTTAAGATGCGGTCGATGTCGGGAACAGTGTTCCCTTCCACCAATAAGCGGTAGTTTTCGGGTGGTTGGACTTCGATGTAGTCATAGAATTTCATCGCGTTTTCCAATTCTTCGCTCGATTTAGTCATCGCAAGATCGAAAATTTCGCCATTGAGGCAGGCGCTTCCAAATAAAAGATTGGCCCGTTTCGCAAGCAAATCGTCGCGGCAGATACGCGGTTCGGCCAACGATTCTTCGTCGTCTTTCTTCGCTTTGCCCAATGTTGCCAGCCGGTCGGTATGCGACAGAGTGATCAGTTCGAACAGGTCTTTGAGGCCCTGCTGGTTCTTGGCCAGCACGACCACATGGTTTTTCATGACTTTCTTGAACGAATTTTCGTCCTGGATAGACTGGAGGTCCCCGACCCGCAGGCATTTGGAGACGATTGATTCATTGAAGATTTTGAGCAGAATCTGACCCAGCATTTCCGCATCGTAGTCGGCGCGATGGGCGATTTCCTCATCATAGGCAAGCTTATAGTTGCGCGCTACGTTCCCCAGTTTATAAGAACGGCGGTCTTTCAGGACGGCACGCGAAAGGTCGAGCGTATCAATCACAGTATTGGTGAGGGGTGGGCGGCCGTAACGGCGCAGCACGGCATTCATGAAACTGATGTCGAAGGTCGCGTTATGGGCGACTAAGATATCATCCTTGAAGAATTTCAGCCAGTCGTCCAACAGGTCGGATTCCACGGCGGCGTTTTCTACGTCTTGTTGTGTGATGTTGGTTTTTTCCGTGATGAAAGCCGAGATGGTGACCGGCGGTTTGACGAACATCTGCATTCGTTCGACGACGGCACCCGATTTGATGCGTACCGCGCCGAATTCGATGATCCAGTCATAACGGCTGGAAAGGCCGGTGGTTTCCAAATCGAAGACCACATAAGAGGCATCGCGTAGGGTACGTGCATCGTTATTGCTGACGATGTTGAGGACAGGGTCGACCATATTCATTTCGACGCCATAAATCATTTTAAATTTACGGTCGGGGAATTTGCGCAGTGCGTCTTTGATGGCAGCCTGTG
>JBBQGS010000098.1:0-6481 GCA_038323255.1 Erysipelotrichales bacterium
CTGGGATCGCTAGTCTTCATTGATCTGCGCGACCGTACCGGCATCACCCAGTTAGTCTTTGACGAAACCAAAGAATCTTTAGTGCGCGATGTCCGCAACGAATATATCCTGGAAGTCAAAGGCATCGTTGCTTTACGGCGCGATCCCAATCCGAAACTGCCGACCGGGGAAATCGAAGTGATGGCGGAAACACTCACGATTATCAATACCGCTGAAGTTCCGCCCATCCTGATCCAGGACGACACCGATGCGTTGGAAGAAACGCGCATGAAATATCGTTATCTCGATTTGCGTCGCCCGACCATGCAGAAAAAACTGATTCAACGCGCGCTGATCGTCAAAACGATGCGCAATTACCTCGACGACAACGGATTCATCGACATCGAAACGCCGATGCTGACCAAGTCGACACCGGAAGGCAGCCGCGAATATCTGGTGCCTTCACGCGTTCATGCGGGTGAATTCTATGCCTTGGCCCAATCCCCACAGATTTTCAAACAGATGCTGATGGTCGCCGGCTTGGAGCGCTATTACCAGATCGCCCGTTGCTTTCGTGATGAAGACCTGCGCGCCGATCGGCAATTGGATTTTACCCAGGTTGACATCGAAACTTCGTTTTTAAGCGAAGCGGAGTTTTTCTTGATTATGGAAGAAATGATCGTCAAGGTCATGAAAGAAGTCCTCAACATCGAACTGACAACGGATTTCCTCAAGCTTCCGTTCTACGATGCGCTCAACCGTTTCGGTAGCGATAAACCAGATATCCGGTTTGGACTTGAACTCAGTGATGTCACAGAGATCTTTGTGCATTCGGAATTTCCCGTCTTCAAACAAGCATTGTCCCTCAAACAGGGAACGATCAAAGCGATAGTGCTGGAAAACGGCGCAACGTTCTCACGCAAAGAAACCGATGCCTTAACGGAAGTCGCCAAGAAGAACGGCGTCAAAGGATTGGTCGTGCTGAAAGTCGCCGATCATACACTCGAAGGCGGCGCTGCCAAATTCTTCACACCTGAAGAAAGCAGTGCGTTGATTGCGAAACTGAATGCTTCAGAACATAGCTTAATTCTAATGACTGCAGACGCATGGGAAAAAGCCTGCGTCGGTTTGGGTGCCGTTCGTCTCGCACTGCGTGACAAGCTCAACCTGACCCGCAAAGACGATTTCGCTTATTTATGGGTCGTCGATTTCCCACTCTTCGAATACATCGAAGAAGAACAGAAATTCGTCGCCCGTCATCATCCGTTCACCCGCCCCAAAGAAGATCAGATTCATCTGCTCGATAGTGATCCGGGTGCGGTCTTGTCCTGCTCGTATGACATGGTTCTCAATGGATTTGAGATTGCTGGCGGATCGTTGCGTATCTACGACCAAAAAGTACAGGAGAAAATGTTTGAAATGATCGGCTTCACGGCCGAACAAATCAAAAAACGCTTCGGATTCTTTGTCGACGCCTTCAAATACGGAACGCCTCCGCATGGCGGAATCGCGTTTGGTCTGGACCGTTTCGCGATGGTGCTGACGCAGTCCGATTCGATTCGTGATGTTATCGCTTTTCCGAAAAACGCTTCCGCTCGCTGTCCGTTCACGGAAGCCCCGTCACCGGTCGAATTGAAGCAATTGGATGAACTGCATATCAAAATTGTCAAGTAGTGATTTTTAAAAAAACAGTGATATAATGAAGTTACCCAAAAGGATACATATTTCCGACACGTTGATATAAGGGAAACCGGATGTTGCTGCATGGTGTTGAATGCCTGGTCTTACCAGGGATCCTAATTGGAGCACAGGTTACCCACCTGAGTTTAACTAGGGAATATATCACAAACCTTTTGGGGCATCTAAAAGACTTCGGATATCCCGAAGTTTTTTTCTGACAAGAGGGGGAGTACGATGATCAAAAAATTCATTGCCTATTACCGACCGTATAAACTGCTGTTTTTCATCGACATTGTGGCGGCGATCGCCATTGCGTCTTTGGACCTGGTCACGCCGCGCTTTTCCAATTACCTCATCAGTTCGATCCTGGTTACTGGCACGATGAAACTGTTGTTATTTTGGTGCGGCATTCTTTTCGTTGTCTTTAGTGCCCGCGTGCTGCTTCAATATGTTGTGGAATACTGGGGCCATGTGCTGGGTGTCCATATGGAATACGATATGCGCAAAGAAATGTTCGGGCATATACAGACGCTTCCGATTGCTTATTTCGATAATATCAAAGTCGGAAAACTGATGTCAAGATTAGTCAACGACCTCAATGAAATATCCGAAGTAGCCCACCACGGTCCAGAAGACTTGCTGATTTCGGCGGTTCTGTTGGTCGGCAGTTTCACCATGATGTTCATGACCAACGTCACCTTGGCTCTAGCCATGGCGTTTCTGGTACCGCTGATGATTGTCGTCGGCGTCCGTCAGAACCTGAAATTTCGCAGAGCGTTTCGGCTGATGCGCGAAAAGCTTTCCGAGATCAATGCGCAGGCGCAGGATAATTTCTCCGGCATCCGCGTCGTAAAAGCATTCAATGCGGAAGAAAAAGAAGAACTGAGTTTTGCGGTCGGCAATGAGAATTTCGCGACTTCACGGCGTGGTGCGCTGAAAGTTATGGCGGAATTCGGCGTAACGGTCAAAGCATTCATTTTGCTGATCCAACTGACAGTGTTTCTGCTAGGTGGCTATTTGGTGTTCCAAGGTCAGCTAAGCATCGGGGGCTTGGTCGAATTCATCCTCTACGTCGCACTCTTTCAGCAACCGATTAATCGGATTTCCGGCTTCATCATGCAGTATAATGCGGCGATGGCAGGGTTCGAACGGTTTCTTGGCGTATTGGATATCCAACCGCAATCAGATCGCGTTAACGCGATGGAAATAGAAGAGATAAAAGGGGAAGTCAGCTTCAATGATGTTTCCTTTGAATATGGCGACCGCAACGGTCAACATGTCCTTAGCCATATCAGTTTCACAGTCGAACCGGGATCTAAAATCGCGTTTGTCGGACCCAGCGGTTCGGGCAAGACGACCTTATGCAGTTTGATCCCGCGCTTCTATGAACTCGAGAACGGTTCCATCACGATCGACGGTATCGATATAAGGGATATCCAACTGAAGAATCTACGTGAACATGTGGGCATCGTCCAACAAGACGTTTTCATCTTCGCCGGCACCATCGCACAGAACATCGAATACGGAAAACCGGGCGCGACGCGCGAAGAAGTCATCGAAGCCGCTAAAATGGCGAAAGCGTGGGACTTCATCCAGCAGATACCCGACGGCATGGATACCTACATCGGGGAACACGGCGTAAAGCTTTCCGGCGGACAGAAGCAGCGCGTTTCGCTCGCTCGCATCTTCCTGAAGAATCCTAAGATCCTGTTGTTGGACGAAGCGACCAGCGCGTTGGACAACGAAACGGAAAAACAGATTCAGGAAACATTGGACGATCTGGCGAAAACCCGTACGACCTTTGTCATCGCCCATCGTTTGAGCACCATCACCGATGCCGACGAGATTTTCGTACTAACCAAAGACGGTATCATCGAGCGTGGCAACCATCACCAATTGTTGCAGAAAAAAGGCTTCTATCATCGTCTATACCACACGCAAGACACCACCGACTAAACATAATACGATGGAATATCAGCTGAATTTACGCAAAATTGGTGTGATGATACGGCGCTGTCGTTTACATAAACTGTATTCATCGAATTGCCCTGATTTCAGGCATGACGGATTTCTGACCAGTTCACTCAGACATCCGTTTTTTGACGTTATGCCCGGCTTTCCGGTATGTTCCAGGACCACAATGCGAAAATTGGAAACAGGCAAAGATATCCAAGAAGAAGAATTGTACCGCTTTTTCCTGCTAAAATTGGGTAAAAAATATGCTTATTCCCCGACCAAGGAAAACGATTATCTGGCGTGCTTTAGTTCGTTGAATGCATGCATAACATCTGGCAACCTTGCGGCTATGCTAAAAATCAATCTGCCAGTCATAAGTCCGACGAATTTACTGTATGATTTTTACGACCGGCTGCTAATGACTCTGTATCGTTTCTATACCTTGGCAGAATTTCCCCCAATCGATAGGATGAACGAAATATCCGAACTTTGGTTTTGTGTGCCTACGCTTCTGCGTCCACTCGCCACTGTATTCTTCGTACTCGCCAAAAGCGCGCATCCGTTCTACGATCGGATCAATCTAGATTCGATTCTCGATCATTATCCTGTTCATCCGCTTGAATTACTTTCGTTTGCGCTGATTGCCGCGGAGAAAGAACGGTTTACGGTGGCTCAACTATTGAGAAAACGATACGGTGAAATTGAATGCGAGGGAGAATTTGCACGGTTTCTAGTGCATCAGATCGATATTTACACTTCAGTTCTGCGCCAAAACGCGCGTCATCCGCTTCGCATTGTTATTGCGAATGATCTTCATCCACTGTTTCAACTGGTGCTACGCTCGCTGGCTTTCCATTTGGGCAGGCATGCGATCGATACCCATGCGTTTCAAAAGGCGCTTGTCTATTTTTCCGTTTTGGAAGAGTGTAGTGAACCGTATGGCGTTTTCGCCGCGTGGATAGTAAAGAAACCTTACCGTGGACCGGATTTACAGAACCCCAAGCTTCAAAGCATGGTTGTCTATCTAAAAAGTAATCTTTCGCTGTTGCCGGACGAAAGGCTTGCGATGCTGATGAAGCAAGTTCTCGCTCATATGGATCAACATGATGCGTTTCTGTCCATTTTTGTTCGGTATGAAATCCTTGCTTTAGTAGGACTTACCCATCGTTATAAAACCGCGTATGACTACTTGCGCATGACACAAATAATAGACAAACGCTAAAATCACACTTATAAGATGCATTTTATAGAATTTGGTCAACTTTGGTGAAGAAATACCACTTTATGATAGAGTACTTTTCGAAAGGAGTGAAGCAAACAAATATCTGCTGCCAACGGGTATTACGACGTCGGTTCCAAAACGGCATTGAAAGAAATCTTGGTCGGTTTCTTTCTTTTTTTTGATTGAAAAGAAATTCAAACATGATAGAATGTATTGGAAAAGGAAGGTGACGACATGCCAACAGAATTAATATCATCAATACTCTTCACTCTGCTCGGATTAGCGATCGGTGGCGGGTTGGGGTTCTATTTCACCCGTAAGATGTTGATGAAGCAACTCAAAGAGAATCCGCCGATCAATGAAAAGATGATCCGCGCTATGTTTTTGCAAATGGGAAGAAAACCTTCCGAAGCGCAGATCAAGCAGATCATGAAATCGATGGGGCAATATCGCTAGAGACACAGCTTGACTGTGTTTTCTTTTTAAGGAGAAACCATGTTAAAATTCGGGATTATCGGATGCGGCAAGATAACGGAAAGGTTCCTTAAGGGTTGTGCGCTCTTAGCGAATGTGGAAGTTGTTGCGGCAGCATCCAGGGATCTGACTAAAGCCGAGAATTATTGTGCTAAGCATCACTTGTGTCTTGCCTATGGCTCTTACGAAGCCCTGTGTGCAGACAATACGATCGATGCGGTCTATATCGCCACACCTCCGTTTACACACTATACGTTGGCTAAAATGGCGTTGGAGAGTGGAAAACATGTTTTATGCGAGAAACCGTTTGTTTCCAGTGAAGAAGAAGTCAGGGAATTGTTCGCTCTTGCACGTAAAAAAGGATTGCTGATCATGGAAGCCATGAAAGCGGTCTTTACGCCGACCACCTTACAAGTCAAAAGATGGCTTGAAGAAGGGTTGATCGGGGAGTTGAAATATGCCGAAGCCGGATATTGCTATAAAACACCCTTTGATACCGACCATTGGGTCTATGATCAAAAAGGAATGGGCGGAGGGATGCTGGATGTCGGCGTCTATGCAATCGCCTATCTCAATGAACTGATTTCGTCAAAAATTACTGAAAGCGTTTCGATGAAGACAAACAGTGTCACCGGATGCGATGAATTCATGCAGATCCTGGTTAAGTATGCCAACGGAGTACAGGCATCACTGCGCGGTGCAATCAGTGTATCTACGAAAAACACCGCCTATTTCTACGGAATCGAAGGGTATATCGAAGTCGATGATTTCTGGAAAACGAAAAACGCGAAGTTAATCCGCTATGACGGGGAAAACAGAACGTTTTTTGAAGATTTCCCAAGTGAATTCAAATTCCAGATCGATCATTTCGCCCAGTGCATAGAAAAAGGGACTTTCGAAAGTCCCGTTATGAGTGAACAAGCCAGTTTAGCAATTATCAATTTGATCAATCAGAATCTATAACCACTTCACTTTACTTTCTTTCCCCGCCAACAAGCGTTTGATATTCGAACGATGACGGTAGATGACCAGCAATGCGATGGCGGCAGCGAAAGCGGAAACGATGAGCCGGTCTTGGACGATGAACATCATCAGCGCCGCGACGCTGACCGAGATCATGGATGAAAGCGAAACGAATTTCGTCAGTTTCAATATCAGGAAGAACAGTGC
>JBBQGS010000099.1:0-6396 GCA_038323255.1 Erysipelotrichales bacterium
GGTGACAAGGTCGCCCATGCCTAACAAACGGTCGGCCATACGTTCGGGATAAAACAGGTCGCAGTCGTCGATCTTTTCGCCGGTACCGACGAATTTCACGGGGACATCTGCGACAGAACGCACGGATAAAACCGCGCCGCCGCGAGCATCGCCGTCAAACTTGGTGACAACCAGTCCGGTGATGTCCAATAGTTCATGGAACGATTGGGCAACGTTGAGGATATCCTGACCGGTCATGGCGTCGACGGTCAGCAGGATTTCGTCCGGTTTCACGAGTTGTTTGATTTGACGGAGTTCTTCCATCATGGCTTCATCGATATGCAGACGGCCGGCGGTATCGATGATTACCGTATCCGCATGCTGTGCTTTGGCAAACGCCATTCCGTTTTTAACGACACTG
Organism: Erysipelotrichales bacterium; assembly: GCA_038323255.1. Classification (GTDB taxonomy): domain Bacteria; phylum Bacillota_I; class Bacilli_A; order Erysipelotrichales; family Erysipelotrichaceae; genus GWE2-51-13. The sequence goes on from JBBQGS010000099.1 coordinate 401, forward strand.
AGCGCATCGGTGATGCCCTTTTCAGCATACACCTGAACTCCGATGGATTGTCCAAGGATTTCCAGTTGGTCGATTGCGGCAGGACGGACTAAGTCGGCCGCAATTAAAATCGGTTTCCGGTTTTGTTTTTTCTGCGCGACATTGGCCAGTTTTGCGGCTGAGGTCGTCTTCCCTGTTCCCTGTAGACCGACCATCATGATGACGACGGTTTTCCCTTGCACATAAGCGATTTCAGTCGATCCGGCGCCGAGGAGCTCGATCAGTTGATCATGGATGATCTTGATGAGTGCTTCCTGCGGATTCATCGAGGTCAGGATTTTTTGACCGATTGCTTTGGATTTGATGTTGTCGAGGAAAGTGCGGACCACGTTGATATTGACGTCGGATTCAAGCAGTGCAATGCGCACTTCTTTCAGCAGATCGTCCATATTCTTTTCGGTTAGTTTGTCGGATTTCGTAATATGCCTAAATGTTTCCGTGAAGCGTTGTGTCAGTGCGTCGAATGCCATGGTGTCCTCCTAGAAAAGGTGTTCATCTTCGATTTGCGGGGTAACAGTAAACGTTTGTAACCCAGCGATCGCTTCGTCGATCAGAGGTAGATAGTCGACTTTCTTCTCTTCGTAGCCGACATATTTACTTTTAGGTTTGATGACCGGATTAATCACTTTAAAAATCGTGCAGCAGTCTTCATACGGTAAAATCGAGGTTTCGTACGTTCCGATCGTTTCGGCCAACGCGACGATTTCCAATTTATCGTAGGTGATCAAAGGACGCAGCACCAAGATATCGACGACATCCTGGATAACCTGCATACTATGCAGCGTTTGACTTGCGACCTGCCCGATACTGTCGCCGCTGATGATTGCCAGAGCTTTGTTATCACGCGCCACTTTTTCGGCGATACGGTACATCATTCTGCGCATCAGGGTGATCGCATATGTGTTGTCGGCTTTATTGTAGATTTCCATCTGTAAGGCGGTGAAAGGTACGATGTAAACCTTGATTCGCCCCTGATGGACACTCAGCAATTTAGCGAGTTTGAGCACTTTGTCTCTGGCTTGATCAGATGTATACGGCGGTGCGGCGAAGTGGATCGCTTCGATCTCAACGCCCCGTTTCATTGTCTGATACGCTGCGACTGGAGAATCGATGCCGCCGGAAAGCATCACAAGCGCTGTCCCTCCGACGCCGACCGGATAGCCGCCGGCACCTTGGAAGGTTTTAACGGTTAGATAGGCATTGTTTTCCTGGATTTCGACCAAGACTTTAATTTTGGGATCATGGACGTCGACGGTATGGTCGGTAGCGTTGAAGATGGCTTCTCCGACTATTTCGTTGACCGTAGGTGTAAGCATCGGATATGTCTTAACTTGACGCCGTGCGATCACTTTAAACGTGGTCGGTTTTTCCTGTGCCATCAATTCAACTGCTGCGGCACATAGGGTTTCAATCGCATTGTTGCATTTGACGGCGACCGAGAACGTAGCGATGCCAAATACCTGCGCCAGGTCGGCACATACTTTATCTTCATCTTCGTTATTTAAAAGAATGTAGATACGGTTATAGTCATATCTGATTTTCAATTTCGGATAGTTGATGAGACGTTGGCGGATACGGTCGATCAGCCGCGAGACGAAATCTTTGCGATTCTTCCCTTTAGTCGACAGTTCGCCATAGCGGACCAGAATATATTCGGCTTTATAGTTTTCCATAGGTGATAATCCCTTCTTCAAGTACGGATAGGAACGTATCGATTTCTTCCACTGTGTTGCTTGCACCCAGCCCGATACGCAGACTGCCATCCAACGTGATCTGCGGCAGATGCATGGCACTGAGGGTATGTGAAGGTTGTTTGGTTTTGGATGAACAGGTGCTTTGCGCGGAAACGAAGATATGGTGCATATTCAACCAGTTCATCATGACTTCGGATGTTACGGTTAGACAGGATATGTTGAGGATAAAGTCGCTACAATCGGCTTGAGGACTGTTGATGACAACATCGGAAATCTTGGCCAACCCTTCCAATAAGCGTTGCTTCAGCAAGCGGGCTTGATTACGATGGGCTTCTTCTTCTTCCAGGGCGATGCGCAGTGTTTTCGCAAACAGAATATTGGCAATGGCGTTATGCGTTCCCCCGCGCATACCCATCTCCTGCTGTCCGCCTGAAATCAGAGGTAAAAGCGGGACATGTTTGCGTTTCAGCATGATTCCGCTCCCCTTTACGCCGTTGATTTTATGCGCCGAGAAGCTCGCCGCATCTACGTTTGTAATGCATAAAGGTATTTTCCCTAAAGCTTGCACACAGTCCACATGAAAATAGGCGCGTGAATTCGCTTTAACTACTTCTGCCAGTTCTTCAATCGGCATAATCGTGCCGATCTCGTTGTTGACGTACATAATCGAAACCAGAATCGTATCGGGACGCAGCGCGTCTTTGAGATCTTGAGGACGCACGCGTCCATCACCATCAACCGGCAGATAGGTCACTTCAAATCCGAATTCGTTTTCCAGCCATTCCATCGACGAATAAACCGATGAATGTTCGACCGGTGTAGTGATCAGATGTTTGCCTTTACTTTGGTTGGCGAATGCGATGCCTTTGATGATTGTATTGTTTGCTTCAGTCGCACCGGAAGTAAACACGATTTCTTCAGATGAAACGTCAAAAGCAGCCGCTATGGCCGAGCGGCTGCGTAAGATCAGACTGTCGATACGTGTCCCTGCGCTATGGATGGCGTCGCTGTTGGCATAATGGATCGGAAGCAGTTCACCCATCGCTTTGATGATGCTTGGATGGACCGGTGTACTGCTTACGTGATCCAAATAGATTTCTTTAATTGTTGGCACTCTTGGAATTCTCCTTGATCAGTTTCTCGTAGGAGATCGGATGTACTTTCTCAATCGCGCCGATGGCCACCTTGATGGCTTCGGTATAGTCACCGTTATGGAACATCAGTTCCGAACGGGTCAGTTGATCATCGATCTCAGGATAAGCAGTCCGGTATTTGTTGCCGAACACAATCGCGTTTTCGACCATTTCGACCGTCCCTACGATATTGTTTACGTTGTTGTAGAGTTTATAGATGGTGTCGATCGCATCGGTCACCGTCGCGTTTAAGAGGTTAATGTTGAGCGGATTTTCATCCAGCAGTTTCTCGATGCTATGGACGAACTGATAGGATTTCGTCATGTCTTCTTCATAAGCATCCGAAATGCTGGGTAGTCTGTGCTTGCGGATCTTGACCTGGATTTCGTTCATGATGATGTGCAGTTTCAATAATTGCTTATTCGCACGTTCTTCATCGCTGCGCGCACCGTTCACGCGGTTCATCGCGTTTTGCAGTTCACTGCCCAGATTATTGATATCCTGCAAGGTTTCCTTGACGCTGATTAACAGCGTGCTGGGCGGAATCGCATGTTCCTCGCCGAGTTTACGTAGTCGCTGAACGTTCTCTTCGATTGCGACCAATTTCCCTTCACTCACTTTCAAAACATCTTTCAGGTCTTCCCATCCAAAGCGAACTTGTACTTTTTTAAATGTGAGATTTAGATTCTGATACAGTTCGTTGCATTCTTTGACATTGCGTACGCTGTTGCGTATCGCATCAAAGAGTTCATCGTGCGCCCTGTCTTCACGGTCGAGCTGGGCACCCAACTGTTCAAGGCGTTTTTTATTGTCCGCCAAATGCGTCTCGACTTGGTCGATGATGCAGCGGCGCAGATTCGTGATGTCTTCTTTTAAGGTTTCCGAAACGAGTTCCAAATTCTTAGGGATTTCAAGATGTTGAAGGAAGACCCCTTTTTGCTTTAGCTGGCTGTAAAGCTGGGCAATCTCATCCATCTGTTTCGGTATGACGCCTTTCGCCAGCATTATCAATTCCGGCAAACGCTGTACCAAACTTTCCGTTTCTTTGAGTTGGATGGAAATCTCTTCCATTTTTTCTTTGGCTTTTCCGAATTCCGATGCATACATCCATTCTTCGAACATCGAAAATCCTTTTTCAATCTCCGACATCCTTTGATCCAATGCCTCGATGCAGAGTGTCAGTTGAGCGCTCTTATCGCTGTAGGTACCCTTGAGAGTTCTAAAGGTGTCCTTCAGGTCGGTGACATGGGAGCGCTGTTGGGTCTCTTCTTCCAGAACATCGTCCAATTTCTTTTCCAACACCGAAACAAGCCCCGCGGTTGAGTCGATCATTGTGTCGAGATCGCTGATATTAAGCTTCGCTGATTTCAGTTTACCCGCCAGGATCTCGTCTTCTGTCTCCGCCAGCAATCCGGCTATTTTCTTCAGCTCAATCTGGATCTTTTCGAAAGAAGATTTCGCCTCTTCGACGATTTCGGCAACATTGCTGTTGACTCGCGCTAAAGCGACTGCCTTGTTTAACTTAAAGGGCAGCGGAATGCTACGTGCGTTATTATATTTGATTTCGAATTCTTTGAGTCTGCGTTTCAGATTCACTTTGTGGATTCTGCGCGCTACCAGAAGAGCCATCGCAAAGATGTATAATCCTGCGATCGTGTATAAGACTTCTTTGCGAGCCAGAAAGTCCAGAATTTTTTGCATGTCCATACTTGTCACCTCGTCGGAGTTATTGTATCATAAAACAATGTTTATTACCTTTTTTTTCCGTCCTTAGAACTGCAAATTGACAAATTTCCCATTCTCTGATAAACTTGTTGAGCGTCAAAATAGCGCAGCACGTAAGGTCTTGCAACGTGCGTCATCCACGGATACCGGAGTAGAGTAACTTAGCTGCAATAAGCGAAATACATAGGATGACACAAGGCATGATAACTTGCGCCTGTAGTTTTGAGCCAGAAACACACGGAGGTATATATTATGGCACGTATTAACGGACCTGTTTGGAAGGTCGCAAGACGTTTGGAATTCTCAGTATTGGAAACCGGTGAAGAACTCAAGCGCCGTCAATCCGCTCCTGGTCAACATGGAGCGAACCGTCGTTCGAAGTTATCCAACTATGGTCAGCAATTACGCGAGAAACAACGTATCCGCTTCATGTACGGCGTCAACGAACGTCAGTTCTTCAACACTTTCACCAAGGCATCCAAATTGAAAGGCGTAACCGGTCACAACTTCTTGTTCTTACTTGAAAGCAGACTGGACAATGTCGTCTATCGCATGGGCTTAGGCAGAACACGCCGCGCTGCTCGCCAATTGGTCAATCACGGCCACATTTTGGTAAACGGCCGCAAAGTCGACATCCCTTCCTACATCTGTGCACCAGGTGCGATCATCGAAGTCAAGGAAACGTCACGCAACATACCGGCTATCGCCGATGCGCTGTTGGCAACCCTGAATACACCTGCTTTCGTTAGTTTTGATAAAGAAGCGAAAAAAGGCACCTACCTGCGTTTACCGGAACGTAACGAACTCAACGCCGAAGTCAATGAAGCGCTGGTCGTCGAATTCTACAACCGTTAAGAAGCAAACTGAAATTGAAAACACACGAGCAATCGTGTGTTTTTTTAGCATTGTTTCACTTTGATTATTGGGCTTTTTTAGCTCGCTTAGCGGTGGGTTTCACTTTACTCAGATTCAGCGCGACCGCGGCTAGCACGAGCTTTTTCAGTTCGGCTTCCTTCACTTTATCATCTTTATAGAAGTCGATGGCGCGCCACTTGTTGCCTTGAAGTTCATTGTTGAATAGTTTATCGGGATCCAGTAAGCTTGCCCCGTCATTAAACGTCATTTTCACTTTGTCTTTGAAGGGTACGGCTAAGCAGACGATGCCGTTGTGCGACCAGACGGGAGCTCCTCGCCATTTCCATTCTTCCACTGCTTCAGGATCGGCCTCAAGGATGACTCTTCGAATATCTTGTAAGGTCTCTTTGCGCCAATCATGGGTGTTTTCAATCAGTTCATCGATGAGTTCGCTTGCATTCATAGTGTATTCTCCTTGGGATTTCGGCACATTGTCAAAATTCTTACTTTCTCTATTTTTATCATATTCCTTTGCATGTTCAATGTAAAT
>JBBQGS010000100.1:0-6352 GCA_038323255.1 Erysipelotrichales bacterium
CCCTGCCCGACATCTTGGCGACTTTAGCGCCGGCTGCCGCTACCATGGGTCCCAGTACGAGACTGGTCTTGTCGCCGACACCGCCGGTGCTGTGTTTATCGACTTTGATGCCTTCGATTTTGCTGAGGTCGAAAACATCGCCGCTGTTCATCATCGCCATCGTCAGCGCCAATGTTTCAGCGGTGTTCATGCCGTTGAGGACGATCGCCATCAACAGCGCGGATACCTGATATTCAGGGATTTCCCCGGTTACATAATGCTCGATCCAGAAAAGGATTTCTTCTTGGGTCAATATCCCTTTGTCCCTTTTCTTTTCGATGATTTCCACAAATCGCATGGTCAGCCTTCTTTCTTTTCCATCATCATCGCGATTCTATCTTTTACGATGGCGAGTGTTTCCTGCGTGTTTAACGTCGCGAATTCTTCATACGGCAATGCTTTCCCAATCCTTGCGATAACCGTGAACCGGTGTCCGCCCGGCGCATCCAACACTTTATAGGCATCGATCAAAGCGATCGGGATGATCGGTTTCTGCGCAATAAACGCCGGTTTAAGCGCACCTGCCTTGAATTCACCCAACTCGGCACTTTTGGAACGGGTGCCTTCGGGAAAAATCAGGATGTTACGTCCGTTGGTCAGTTGTTGCGCGGCTTCTTTCACCATCCGTAGGGAATCCTTTACGTTATTACGGTCGAAATAGATCATTTCCATCACAGTATACCATTTGCCCAAGATAGGAATCTTCTTGCCCTCGACTTTGCCCACCGCCGTAAACGGAACATCAAGCGCCGCAAACATAATGAATGCGTCGAGACTTCCCTGATGGTTGCTGATTAGAAGATTGCCACCCGTTTTGGGAAGATTTTCGATTCCTTCGATCTTCAGTCGCGTTTTAGTGAGGCGCAATACGGTAAATGCCCAGATTCTGGCAACTTCGTAACGCAGTGTGAAATCCTTTTTACGCACTCTTATGGCCGAAATATACGCAGCCGGTAGTAAAATAAGCATTTTAAGCCACAACTTTATTTTTTTCCACTGTTTAGACATGTTTTTCCTTTCGAATCATGGTTTTGACGTTGAACCCCGCAAATCCTTCTTGAGAAACGACATCGAATTCGTTACGGTCGAAAATGGGGAACGACGTATCCGCTTCAAAGACGCCTTCAACTTCCGTAATAATCATTTTCTCGCAATACGGGAGGGCTTGCATATAGATGCCGGCACCACCGCAGATGAAGATTTCTTCTTTCGTATTACGGTTTGCTTCCAAATAGGTAGTGAAATCATGAATTGTTTCAATCCCGGGATAAAACGCTTTCAGCGTCAAATCGTGGGTTACAATCAGGTTAATCCGGTTCGGCAAGGGTTTGCCTACCCCCAGAAAGGTCGTTTTCCCCATGACAATCGTATGTCCGAGGGTACGTTGCTTGAATAGTTTCAAATCTTCGGGCAAATGCCAAGGCATCCATCCGCTTTTACCGATGTTGCCGGCTTCGTCCATCGCGGCGATCAATGTAAACATTAGACGCTCACCTTCCCTTTGATTAGTGGATACGGGTCATAATCTTCAAGGATGAAATCTTCATAACGGAAATCCTCGATGTCGGTGATATTGCGGGCGAACCGCAGCGTCGGTAATTTTTTGGGTACTCGGGACAACTGAATCGCGACCTGTTCACGATGATCGTTGTAGATGTGCACGTCGCCGAAAGTATGTACGAACTCGCCGGCTTCATACCCGCAAACTTGCGCAATCATCATCGTAAACAAGGCATATGAGGCGATATTGAAGGGTACGCCCAGGAATACGTCCGCGCTGCGCTGATATAACTGACAAGAAAGGCGTTTGCGATCCGAGGATACATAGAACTGCATCATCATGTGGCAGGGAGGCAAAGCCATGTCATCAAGTTGGGAGGGATTCCAGGCGCTGATGATATGGCGACGGGAAAACGGATGAAGTTTCAATTCATCGATCAGGATTGACAGTTGATCAACGCCGTCAAAATCGCGCCACTGCTTACCGTAAACCGGACCCAGATCGCCGAACTTCAACGCAAAACCTTCATCCTCTTTTATTTTAACAATGAATTCATCCATCGTCTCGCCTTTATATGCAGCGTGCTGAGTGAATTTTTGATACGGCCAATCATTCCAGATACGCACATTCTCCAAAACCAATGGACGAATATTCGTACTTCCCTTGATGAACCACAATAATTCGACCGCAAGCGATTTGAAATGGACTTTCTTGGTGGTAAGCAAGGGAAACCCTTCACTCAGGTCGAAGCGCATCTGATAACCGAAGATCGAACGCGTGCCTGTCGAAGTCCGATCAGGACGGTCGCTGCCTTTATCCAGGATCGTTTCCAGTAACTGTAAATATTGTTTCATACGCTACCTCACATTCATAGTATACAATATGCGGCGTAAAGAAAAAACGGTTTACTCCGTTTTCCCTTTCGTCGGTTCAATTTTCTGCGTTTCCCCGTTCAGTTTTTTCAGTATTTCCGTCTGGATTTTGAGTTCTTCCATCTGCTCGTCCTGCAGTGTCGCAAGATAAGTCAATGTACGGTGGTCAGTTTCCGCTTTGGACTCGTTTTGCGTCTGGATCACGTTCTGCCCGACCATGATGATTGGTAAAAGCACCAATTGAAGCACGGTTTGGGCGATATACGTTACCCATAGGGTGATGGTATTGGCTTTGATGACCGGAGGAAGCATGAAGAGATCGAGAATCAAGAAGGCATAGGCGCACCACATCGTGCCGACACCGTCGGTTATTTTGACCGCAAGCCAGTAATTAAACTTGTTGAAGCCTTTCAATTCTTTTTTGATCAGATCTTTAGGATGAGTAACATACGGATGCTTCTTTTGCGTGTTCATGGCAGTCCTCCTGATTTAACAGCGAATTCATATCGGTTGTACAATCCACATTCTTATATAGAGTTTAACCGATATTTTAGAATTACGCTAAAATTCTATCATATACATAGCTATGTTTAGTAATTAGTAAACAAAAAACGGCTTGCGCCGCTTTTCCCTGCTATTTGGTGGTTAAAAACGAGACCTTTTCCGCCACAACTTCGCAATAATAGAATTTCGAATGTTCCTTTGTATCGAAATTTCCTGCCTGCAGTCGCCCTTTGACGCCGATGATCGAACCGACTTCGCATTGTGCGATTGCTGATTCCGCAATTCCCCGCCACAGCGTGCAAAGGAATAAATCGCGTTCGTATTCCCCTTGACTGTTGCGGAAACTTCGGTCTACTTCAATTAACATCTGCGCAAGTTTAATTCCACTGGCTGTCTCCTTGATTTCGGGCATTTGAGCGACCCTCCCAACCAATACTACTTGATTCAACATAGCACCCTCCTTGTTTATGGTAGAGACATTCTACTTAGCAATCGCAGTTTACGCAAATCAGTGAATCTGCTTAAAAGGCATAAAAAAAGCAAGTTTGCCTAGGCGAAACTTGCCTTTTACTACAAGTTCAGATCTTTTCCGCAATCGCATATGCGATAGCGTAATCTTTCTCATGGGAGATGGAAACATGGATAATGTAGCCGTCAATCGTACAAATCGGTTTTCCGCCATTGGTGGATAGCACGGAGATTTTACTGATCGGCAAGTCTTGGGAGATAGCTTTCACGATCGCTTCTTTGGCGGCGAAGCGTCCTGCCAGCCATTCAGGTCGGCGCAATTCGCTCAAATTTAGAAACAAGGTGAATTCGTCGTTTGTTAGGATACGTTTGGCTAAAACATCAATTTTTTCGCCGAACCGTTGGATCGCGACGATGTCGCAACCGATGCCCGCAATCATGCTTTCTTCCCTTTCACGCTCACGATGCTGGTGTACCTGATATCGAGCAGTTTACCTATTTCAATCAAATCTTCCAGGCGGATCGCTTTAACCGCTTCCAGCGTTTCAAAATAGTCGAGGTCTTGGAAGACACAACGACCAAACGAAACAGCCATGTCATCGGGATTGTTTAGACTACGGACGGCTTGTCCGAAGTAACGTTTTTTCAGATTGTCAAGATACGGCGCAACCTCTTCGAACTTTGTCGCCAACCCTTCGTTGACCAATGCCACCAAATCGTCCTCCGATTCTTTTTCGCCATAGAACATCGCGAAGCCGTATTCGTTGGTGACATCGACATCATATCCGAAATAATCGTTGATGCGGTTTTCGTCGAGCCAAGTTTGATATAGCGGATTATAGGAGGAAAAAAGCAGTTCAAGATATATTCTGAGTGTCCATTCCTGAAGCAGACGATCCATGGCACTGCCTTGCACCGGATTGAATTTGAAACTGTAGGTGATCTTTTTGGCTTGGATGTCCATTTTGAAAGTATGGTGTTTCTTGGCGACGCTCACCTCTTCGGTTTCAATATAACGTCGACGCGGTGTAATAGCCGGGAATTGTTTCTTTTTTTGGTTGTCAGCGACGATGTCGAAAACCTTTTCGCAGTCTTGGGCTGATACAATCACAAGAATGCAGTTGGAAGGATGATAGTTAGCGGCATACAATTCTTCAAGTTCAGTCTTTGTGATTGCTTTGACGCTTTCTTCGCTGCCACCGATGTCGATCCGTACCGGGTGGGTATGAAACAATGCCCGATAGGTTTCATACATCAGGCGCGCTTCAGGCATCTGCATGTACATGCGCAATTCCTGGATGATGATGCCTTTTTCTTTTTCGACCGATGCATCGGAGATCGACAGGTTCTGCACGAAATCCAACAATAGTTCCAACGGCTTTTCAATATCACTTTCACCGGTGGAAAAGTAATAAGCTGTTTCGCTGTTAGAGGTGAATGCGTTGACGTTGGCCGACATCGCGCTGAATGCTTCCATGATGTCGGTACCGTTATTGCTTTCGAAGAGTTTGTGTTCAAGAAAGTGAGCGATACCCGCATTGCTTTGGAGAATCTCCCCGGTCGGGGTGATTTGGCGAATATCCAGCGAGCCGAACGGCACCATATAGGCGACGGTGGTTGAGATGAAGCCCGGTTTATGGATGAAATAAACGCGCAATCCGTTGTCCAGACGCGTTTCAGTCACTTTTTCATTTAATTGCTTGTTTATAGTGGTCTTCATACCTTCTCCTTCGATCCGACCGTAAACGAAACGATCGGTTTCCAGCCGCTCATTGCATTTGCGATGTCCTGGGGTTTCACGGACAGTATTTTTTCGCGTACCGAATCCATCGTTTCATCCTCAATCGTCAGCACGCGCTGATGATAAAAATTTATCAATGAGGAGATATCATCCTGGGCTGATTTCAGCGAGGAAATCATCATATCCTGGGCGGTCTGTAACAGTTTTGGGTCGAATTCACCTTTCCGTAAGAGATCCATCTGCTCTTGGATCAACACTTCGACTTCGTCTTTTTTACTCATGTCGATACCGGTTGAAACCGACACGATTCCATCGAACTGGATCATGCCGGAATAGATTGAATAACATAAACTTCTTGCTTCGCGCACTTCGCGGAAAAGGAGCGAATTGGGCAACTGCCCCAACATAACGACCGCTAACCGGTGGGCGGTATAATGTTGGTCAAATAAATCGGTATGCGTAGAATACAGGCGAATCAGATTGGTCTGCTCGATGTCGCGCTCGATGTGGCCGGATTTGCATTTACTGATGCGGTTGGCATACGCGCTTTCAATTTCTCTGGATTCATCCAGAAAAGAGAACTTTACCTTCAAATCGGCAAGCATGGCTTTCTCGTCAAAATCGCCGACTACGAACAGGTCGAAACGGGCTTGCGATAAATGCTCTTGATAATAATCGGAAAGTTGTTGGACCGTGATGTCCTCGACGATCTCTTTTTTGCCTTGGCTGAAAACCGCTAACGGGCTTCCTTCACCAGCCAGACTGCAGGCTTGGATCATCGCATATTGCGAAGGATTGTCTTCATAGCGAATCAGCGCGGCCAGTACATTGGTTTTTGCCTCCAAGAGCGTGGCCTCGTTGATAAGCGGAAACTGCAGCAGATCCACAACGAAATTCATAGCTTTTCGAAATGGTCGGTCGGCGGCATAGCGGTCGCTGATTGTTTTGAATCGGATTTCCAAGCCGTGCGCTTTTCCGTAAGCGGTCGTTTTCGTGTCGATGGCGAGACCGTAACAGGCATCGCACATCGCTGTGATGTCGCTTTTCAGCGGGTAATGTTCGCTGCGGTCGATCAGAATTTGCGCCAACAGACTGCGCATGCTGACGTAGGGTTCCGCATTGACTCCCAACAGCCTTAGCGAGCAGGTAATGTCTTTGAATTTCTCCGTCTTCAACAGGTGAAAACGGCCGTAATGGATGAATTTCTCCATAGGTGGCTCCTTAATG
>JBBQGS010000101.1:0-6296 GCA_038323255.1 Erysipelotrichales bacterium
TTTCGATACCTATCTCTTCTTATCCGATACGGTAGAAGAAGTAGATGTCACACCGCGTTTCGTCGATGTCATCAAGACCTTCGACGTACGTAAAGGCATCACGCCGGCTGGATTTCGCATCGAATACACAGTTGAAGAAGGCAATAAACTCGTCATCGATTTGGTTCGTGACATCAATTATGGTGAAAACGGACTGAAACGTCCGACCAATGTCATTTTCTCAGCGGACAGTGCGAATCCCTATGAAATCGAACCAATTAAGGATTTGATCGGAAACCTGACCTGTAACCCAGGCATCATCTACGATCTCTTCATCAATAATCCCAAAGCGAATATCGACAATAAGTTCAAAACTCGCGATGAAGTCATGATGGAAATAGGCCGGATTTTAGGTCCCGGCTGCGATATCAGCGTTGAACTCAATAATCCCTACGCACCGATCGAAGAACTGCTTGCGGAAGCAGCACACTTTAAGGAAATGCTTTCAGAATACCGCCTCGTCATCAAAGTCCCGCATACCGGACCGATGAACAACGAAACAATCAACCAACTTTTGGTCGGTGATAAAACATTCGTCAACAAATACAATCAGGGGAAAACGGAAGACTTCCTGCGGGGTCACAATGTCGCACTTAGACTGCACGAAGAAGGATATCGCATCAACTTTACATTGATGTTTGAACCGTACCAGACAGCGTTAGCACTGCAGGCAAAACCTTATTTCATCAATAGTTTCGTTCGTCATCGCCTGATCCAAAGCAACAATATCCAAGCCTTCCTAGGCGCGTATGAATCCAGTAAGAATACGAATTATTTAGTTCAACTCAGGGAATATTTGGTCAAGAACGATCATCTGCCTGTTTCCCAAAAAGAACTCGATCTAATGAGCGTCAAGGACATCGCAATAAACATCATCAAATACCGTCAGTTCGAAAACGAAGGTGCCGATGGGATGGATAGCGTACGCCATAACCTGAGAGTGCTCAAACAGTGCAACTTACCTGATACGCGACTCATCATCTGCAGTATGGAAGGACCCAACAATTATCCCGATCTCGACCGTTTGTTAACGGAGGATGAATTCAAAGATATGCTCGATAAAGTCGTCATTACGGCTGAACCGAATTATTTGGCGCAATTCACCTCGACCAACCAAGTTGTAACGTATCAGCGGAGATTCATGAACGCTGCCGCAGGACAAAAATAGATTGATCCATTGATCATCATTCGAAAAGAAAGGAGGTTGTTGTTCGAGAGATTAACCGATACTAGGGACACATCAGTTATCTGGATAACTGTGTCATCAGAAGTGAAGTATGTAGAGAGGGATACGATCTGAAAATTCAAGAGTACCAAAAGGAGGTAAAACTATGGATTTACTATCGATTCTGTATGCGATTTGCGGAGGTATCTTCGGAGCTGCGCTTGGCCCGTTGACCTCATTCATCTTTGTTGGATTTACCGCATTGATCGGTGTTGCCTTAATGTCATCCGGCGTCACGTTCAATTGGATGGGCGCGGTTCCGTTCGGTTTCTTCTTCGGCCCGCACATCGCGTTCGCAGGCGGAGCCGCTGCCGCAGCCTATGCCCGTAAAAGAGGATATCTAGCTTCAGGGAAAGATATCGTCAAACCGTTAGTTTCTTTGAAGAAACCGGATGTCCTATTGGTCGGCGGTATCGTCGGCGCGATCGGTTACACGATCAACTACGGGATCAACCAAGTTATGCCGGGTAAGATCGACACCGTCGCGTTTACCGTCGTTATCGTCGGACTACTGGCGAAAGTCATTTTCGGAGATCTTGGTTTGAAGGAAATCTTCGGTGTCGTTCCGGAAGCAATCAAAAAAGCCGGCGGCAGGTTCAATGTTAAAGCCACCGGAGATGCCGGGTTCGAAAAACTGCTTGTCGCATTGGCAGCTGGCGGACTCTCAACTTACATTACCTACGTCATGCTTCAAAACGAAGCTACCGCAGGTGCCTCGATCTACGTCGGTTTCGCGCTTTCGATCATCTGCTTACTCTTCCTTGAATTCGGTCTACCTGTCCCTGTTACCCACCATATCACTTTAGGTGCCGCTTATGCGGTATTAATGACAGGCAGTATCGCCTGGGGCTTCGCAGGCGCATTGCTTGGAGCGTTCTTGGGTGAATATTTAGGAAAGTTATTCTATATCTACGGGGATACCCATGTTGACATTCCGGCCCTAGGTATCGCTTCGAATTCATTCCTATTATTTGCGGTTTTCCCCATGTTGAAAATATTCGATCTTGGTGATACAGTAGCTTATATAGTAATCGCTTTAATGGTCTTGGTCAGTTTCGCTGAAGTCGCATTCGCTAATAGAAAAGTTCAATAATCCACAATCGACTTCTGGGTGAAGTCGAAAGAAAGAGAGAAAAATGAAAAAATATCTAATCGGCGTAGACGTAGGGACAACGGGATCCAAGGCGATGGTCCTTGATCTTAAGGGCAATGTGATCGGTAAAGGTTATGGTGAATATCCGTGTTTGTATCCGAATCCGAACTGGGTCGAACAAGATGCTGAAATGTTGATTCAAGAAACATTCAAAGCTTGTTACGCAGCTGTTTTGGACTCAAAAATCGATCCGCATGAAATCATTTCGGTCGGCTTCTCGACCCAACGTGCAACCTTCGGCTTCGTCGACGAACACGATAAAGTCATCGGCGGAAATCTCTACGGTTGGCAAGATAATCGTGCCGCCAGCGTCATCGAATACATTACATCCGTTATTCCGGGCGGCGAACTCTATAAGATTTCCGGTATGCCGGTCACGCCTACGTTCTCGTTTGAGAAAATCATCTGGGTCATGAAGAACGATCCCAAAACGTATGAAAAAGCGAAATACATCGTTCAAATGCCTGAATACGTTATGCATCGTTTCGGTGTCGAAGGGTATCTGTGCGAACGTACCAACGCGTGCTGCAGCGGCATGATCGATGTAAGTACGATGGAATGGTCGGACAAAATCATCAAAGCCTACGGAATCGACCCGAAGAAACTTCCCAAATTAGTCGACCCAGGTAAAGAAATCGGGAAAGTATCCAAAGAAGTCGAAAAACTGACCGGTATCCCGGCGGGCACACCGCTTTGTACCGGTACAGGGGACCAACAATGTGCCGCGATGGGGGCCGGCGTCGTCGGTGACGGCATGGCTTCCTTAACCTTAGGGACCGCAGGCTTATTGGTTGTCGGATCTGAAAAATTGATGTTGGAAGACAAATCAGGCTTCTTGATGGTTCCGTCTTCAGGTGCGCTTGGCGTATTCGAACTGGAAGGCATCCAACTCGGTGCCGCCAGCAGTTACCGTTGGTTGCGAGACACGATGTGCAACCTTGAAGCCGCATTCGCAAGTTCCGTTGGTAAAGATGCCTATGACATTATGGACTATCATATTTCGAAATCCCCCGCAGGCGCTAACGGATTGGTGTTCATGCCGTTCTTAACAGGTTCAGGCTACCCGTACTGGAATTCTGCCGCGAAGGGATGTTTCCTCGGCCTTGACTTCTCCACCACCAAGAGTGACATCGTTCGCGCCGTCATGGAAGGCATCACCCTCGAATCCAAAGATATGTACGAAAAGATGAAAGAGTCCGGCGTCCACCTGACATCCCTCGCCGTCACCGGCGGAGCGACAAAGTCGAAAGCCTGGCGTCAAATCATCGCCGATATGTTCGGGATCACCATCAACGTCTTGAAAGTTCCGGATGCGACCATTGTCGGCGCAGCGGTCTTGGGCGGAGTGGGAGCCGGCGTATTCAAAGATGCGAAAGACGGCGTCAAACAGTTGGTTCAATTCGTCGATCAAGTTCATCCGATTGAGGAAAACGTCAAAAAATACAATGCATCCTATGTCGCATACACAAAAGCCTATCAGGCACTCAACGAAAGCGGAACTTTCGCAGCACTCGGCGGGCTAAAATAAAAGGAGGAATAACATGATTGATTTATCAAAAATGGACAAACACGCCGTCGGTAAGTTGTTCGACCACTCCGTGTTGCCCAAGCAGACCACGGAAAAAGAAATCCGTGAGGGCTGTAAAGAAGCGATTAAGTATAACTGTGCAGCGTTTTACACCGCCAACCCTTACTATACGCCGATCGTTGTGGAAGAGTTGAAAGGGACAGACATCCTTGTCGGATGTGGGATCGGATTTCCATTCGGTTCCCAACCATCAGCTGTCAAAGCATTCGAAACCCGGTATGCTGTCGAACACGGTTGCCAGGCTGTCGATACAACCATCAATATCGGCGCCGTGAAAGACAAGAATTGGGATGTCATCCGTGAAGAACTCAAAGACTTCAAGGAAGCCGCCGGCAAAGCGATCACCAAAGTCATTCTTGAAGTTTGCTATTTAACGGATGAAGAAATCGCACTCTGTGCCAAGATGGTCGGAGAAGCCGGTATCGATTACTGTAAGACCTCTACGGGTCAGTTCGAAGGACCGACCATGCAACAGTTCTTGATTATGAAAGAAGCCTTAAAAGGGACACCTGTGAAACTTAAAGTCGCCGGTGTCAAATTCCCGCGTGCTCAAAATGCTTGGTGTTTCGTTATGGCTGGAGCCGAGTTAATCGGATCTCGTGCTGTGCCTGAAATGATCGAAGGTCTTGAGATGTGCAGGGAAATCGGAATCGTGCCTAAATTCGTCAAATAATTGTTTATGAATTAACGTCAAGCACCGCGATACATTTCGTGGTACTTGACGTCTGTTAAAAAGGAGGTTACGTATGACAGATCTATCAAAACTGGACAAACATGCAGCCGGAAAATTTTTCGACCACGCGGTACTGCCCAAACAAACCACGGAAAAGGATATCCGTGAAGGATGCAAAGAAGCGATTAAGTATAATTGTGCTGCTATGTATTCCGCCAACCCCTATTACACTCCCATCATCAAAGAAGAGCTTAAAGGCACGGACATTCTGATTGGAACCGGCATCGGATTTCCTTTTGGTTCGCAACCGTCTGCGGTCAAAGTCTTTGAAACCGAGTATGCGGTTAAAGCCGGATGCACCGTCATCGACTTTGTGATTAATGTCGGTGCGATGAAATATAAAAATTTCGATGTTGTCCAACAAGAACTCAAGGATTTCAAAAAAGCCGCCGGCAACTGCATCACCAAAGCGATTCTCGAAGTATGCTACCTCAGTGACGAAGAGATCGAATTAGGTGCTAAAATGGTCGCAAAGGCCGGTATCGACTACTGTAAAACTTCGACTGGACAGTTCGAAGGACCGACCATGCAGCAATTCTTGATCATTAAAAAAGCATTGGAAGGGACGCCTGTCAAACTCAAAGTTTCCGGTGTCAAATTTCCTCGTCCGCAAAACGCATGGTGCTTCATCATGGCCGGTGCGGAATTGATCGGCACACGCTCAGCCCCCGAAATCATCGAAGGTCTGGAAATGTGCCGTGAAATCGGGATTGTTCCCAAGTTCTCTAAATAGGCTTCAGTTGATCAATAAAAGGGCGCATGTTTCATTGCGCCCTTCTTTCCATTAGACATGTATAGATTGGTGTTGATTTAAGTAAGCAGATATGATAGTTTTAATACTGTGAAAGAAGGCGAAAACGATGCTGGACAGAAACAATTCGAAACCGTTGTGGGAACAACTCGAAATCATCCTCCGCGAGAAAATCGACGCCGGTGTTTGGAATCCCGGGGATATGATCGGTTCGGAAAACGAACTCAGTAAAGAATACCTGATTAGTCGGATGACCGTCCGTTCCGTATTAACGCGCCTTGTTCAAGAGGGACTGTTGTATCGTGTTCCAGGCAAAGGAACCTATGTTTCCGAACCCAAAATACCGACACATCCTTTAGCGAACGTTGGGATTCGTGAACAATTGGAAGAGAAGGGTCTAGAAATCAAAACGGAAGTCCTTGAAAACAAAGTGATTATGCCCGATGAACGCTTAGCCCGTAAATTAAATATAGAGTCAAACAACGCGGTCTACTTTATCGAACGCGTACGTTATATGAAAGGGAAACCCTTAAGCATCCATCGCACTTATTTGAAGCGTTTGGTAAATCCGCTGATTTCCGACGCACGTCTGTGTGAAGAACAATTATGCAATATCTTACGGGATGATTATTACCTGAAACCTACCCATACGAAAGAAACATTGGAACTTGTTTTCGCCAATGAAGACCAAGCTCATAAACTCAATATGAAAGTATCCCAACCCTTGCTTTATTTAAAGGAACGTAGATACATCAGCGATGCGATCTTCGAATATTCGGAGGTTTTCTTCCGCGGCGACCAGATCGT
>JBBQGS010000102.1:0-6294 GCA_038323255.1 Erysipelotrichales bacterium
TCACATCGCGGATGTCCACGCCGTCGACTTTGATGGCGCCGGCTTTAACATCGTAGAAGCGCATAAGCAGGTTAATCAGGGTTGTTTTACCGGCACCGGTCGGACCGACGATCGCAATGCGTTGGCCAGGTTTGACGTCGATGTCGAGATGCTGGATGAAGATGTTGTCGTCAGAATAACCAAAGGAAACGTCCTCGAAGGATACACTGCCCTTCACATCTTCAAGGGCAATCGGATTCATATTTTCCTTTACTTCTTCTGCTTCGTCGAGGAATTCGAAGACGCGTTCCGCTGCCGCTACCGTGGACTGCAGAACATTAGCGATCTGCGCTGTCTGGTTGATCGGCTGCGAGAAGTTGCGGGTATACTGGATGAAAGACTGGATGTCCCCGATTTTGATTTTCCCGTCGACGACCAAATAGCCGCCAAGGACGCAGACCGCAACATAAGAGAGGTTGCCCACGAATGAGATGATCGGCATCATCATACCGGATATGAATTCGGCTTTCCATGTGATATCGGTCAGTTCATCGCTGCTTTTATTGAAGGTCGCGATGGCTTGCGCTTCGCCGTTGAACACCTTGACGATGTTGTGAGCCCCGAAACTCTCTTCGATCTGCCCGTTCAGCAAGCCCAGCTTTGCGGAGCGCTGACGGAAGAATTTCTGCCCGACCTTCACGATATTCATAATCAGAAGTAAGGAGATCGGCAGGGAAACGATGGAGATCATCGTCATCTGGACGTTGATCGAAAGCATCATGATCAGGATCCCGATTACCATGGCGATTGAAGTCACGATTTGGGTGACGGATTGGTTGAGCGAGTTGGCGATCGTGTCGACATCGTTGGTGATGCGTGACAAGATGTCCCCAAAGGGCTCAGTATCGTAGTATTTAAGGGGTAAGGTATTGATTTTATCGGTGATCATCGTACGCAAACGGTAGGTGATCTTCTGCGATACACTCGACATAACGAATGACTGCAGATACGTAAACGCGGAACTCAACAGATACAATCCCAACATCAACAGTAACATGCGTTGGACATAGCCCATGTCGATTTGGGCACCCGGGATCTTCATCATGATTTTGACGAATCCCTCGAAGATTTTCGTTGTGACATTCCCTAATATTTTCGGAGATACGATCGAGAAGATCGTCCCCAGGATAGCAAGTGTGAAGATAGCGATGAACTGGATGTAGAAATCCTTGGAGAACTTGATAAGTCTCTTCAGGGTCTTCGAGAAGTTCTTGGCTTTTGCTCCGCCTTGCATTGCGCCCATCGGGCCGCCGGGTCCTCTGCTCATGCCAATTCCTCCTTCGTCAATTGCGAAGCCGCAATTTCATAATAGACCGGACATGTTTTCAACAGGTCACGGTGCGTACCGATACCGGCGATCTTGCCATGTTCGAGTACGACTATTTGGTCGGCGTTCATGATGGTACTGACACGCTGACCGACGATTAAAACCGTCGCGTCGCTCAGTTTTTCATGTAAAGCACGCCGCAGGGCAGAGTCTGTCTTAAAGTCGAGGGCCGAGAAACTATCATCAAAAATATAGATCTCAGGTTTCTTGACGATGGCGCGGGCAATCGAGAGACGTTGTTTCTGTCCGCCCGACACGTTGGTTGCGCCTTGCGCAATCAGATAGTTATAGCCGCCTTCTTTTTCTTGGATGAAGTCGGTGGCTTGAGCAATTGCCGCAGCCGCATCGAGTTCTTCCTGACTGGCGCCTTCTTTCCCGTAACTCAGGTTGGAAGCAACCGAGCCGGAGAATAATACGCCTTTTTGCGGGATATACCCGATTTTATCATGCAGATCACTCTGCTTCATTTCACGGATGTCGATCCCGTCGATTTTAATCGAACCGCCGCAGACATCATAGAAACGCGGAATCAGATTGACTAAAGTGGATTTGCCGGAACCGGTCGAACCGATGAAAGCGGTGGTTTTGCCCGGACGCGCAGTGAAGGAAATATGTTCCATAACCGTTTCATCCGCATTGGGATAACGGAAACAGACGTCATCGAAGGTAACTTCCCCGATACCGCGCGAAACAGGCGCCGGGTTGAGCGGATCCAGAATTTGCGGTTTGGTCGAAAGGACTTCGGAAATTCGCTTTCCGGAAACAGCTGCGCGCGGATACATGATGAACGCCATCGACAGCATGACAAACGAGAACATCATTTGTGTAGCATACTGCAGGAAGGCCATCATATCGCCGACATTGAACGAACCGTTGTTGATTTTACCGGCTCCGACCCACACGATCAGGATTGTCGTGAAACTCATGATCAAGGTGATACCCGGCATCAGAACGGACATGGTGCGCTGTACAATCGTATTATTGTCGCGTACTTCGATATTAACTTTATTGAATTTTTTTGCTTGCGTGTCTTGTGCGTTGAATGCACGTACGACACGGATACCGGTCAGGTTTTCACGCGCCGTCAAGTTCAGACGGTCGGTGAGTTTCTGGACGAGTCCAAAGCGTGGCATGACAAATGCGAACAGCGTCGCGATCATGAACACCAACATCGGAATGGTGATCGCAAAGATCCAGGACATGCCCGAATTCAAGGCGTTGGCTTTTTGGAAACCGATAATCGCATAGAGCGGAGCGGCGACCATCATACGCAGCATCATGGTGATCAGCAGTTGAACCTGCTGGACATCGTTGGTATTGCGGGTGATCAGTGAAGCCGTGGAGAACTTGTCGAATTCAACCAACGAGAAATGCTCAATTTTCAGATAGAGATCTTTGCGCAGCCGGTTGGATAATCCTGCCCCGACTTTAGCGGAAATGTAACTGGTGATGATCGCAATGCCCATGACGATAAACGCGATCGCCAGCATTTTTGATCCTTCGGAATAAATGAAATTGAGGTCTTTTTTAAAGATGCCGGTATTGATGATTTTTGCCATATAATCCGGAAGCTGAAGTTCCAGCATCGTCTGCGCAAAAACCAACGCCAAGAGGGCGCTGACCGGCATCCAATAAAAGCGGAGGTAGCTAAATACTTTTTTCATCGGGATTCTCCTTGTTGTAGTCGGATATGATAAGATTCGCCTTACTTAAAAGGGTATAAAGAGAGTGAAGCTCATCGGGTTTGAAGTGATCGATCAGCAGTTGAATGCGTTCGGAATAGTTCGAGAAACCGTTGCGTATCTCTTTGACCATGTCTTGATTCAAAACAAGGTTCGTTCTTCTACGGTCATCGACGTCGAATTCGCGGCGTATGTATCCTTTAGCTTCCAGTTCGTTGAGAATCGGCGTCAGCGCAGGGCGCGACAGACTCAATTCTTTACTGAGTTCGGACGGAACGATGCTTTTCTTTTCAGCCATGTAATGATGTCCCAATACCATCAGAACCATCATTTCACTTGGACGAAGTTTCGCGTCTTTTACTTTTGGCCGATTCAAGCGGATAAATCGATGAACCTGATCCATCAGTAAATCCAGAGTGATTTCTTGTGCCATGACACCTCCTTAAATAGTTAAGTATTAATAACTATTAACATTACTGTATTATACGCTTTGGTTATCCGATGTCAACTAAATTACACCGAAAAAAAAGACAAAAAAAAGCTGACTTTCGTCAGCCGAGTAAACGGGGTAATTGTTTTTCCGCAACGACCTTGGTAAGGTAGATAACCAACGCGTCAAGCGCGATCAAAACCAGCAGAAACAACAGGGCGATCCAGGAAGAGGAGGGGAGATTCATCGTCAGCATGAAAATGCCGAACGAGAGTCCAAATGCGGGAATCATCGTGAAAATGACGTTCATGTTCTGTTTGACTGCCGATGCTTCCTGTTCCCAAACCAGTTTGGGATGCAGGATATCCGCGATCATGCCCAAGAAGTTCATGAAGATTGAAGCTAAAACCGATGTCACCAAAGCGATGAGCGTGAGATTCCAGGGAAGCTTGATGAACCAGGCAACGGGGAACAGGAAGCAAGCGATCCCTAACCCGCTAATTATCAGTCCGCTGAATACTTTCGCCAACATCTGGCTGAAGTAGGACATCGGGATGAATTTCATGAAATAGGCGTTCTGGCCTTCACGCGAAATTGCAGTCGGAGTGATCAGATTCAAACTGGTCACCAGCCAACCTAAAGCAGCGCCGGCCGACATGACATAAAGGGCGATACGCGGGTCTTGCCAAGGAATCGCGTCGATCATTTTCGTGACCTCACCGGAAGAACCCAATTGGGTAAACATCGTCATTCCGATGATGATTGGAAAAACAATGATCGTCGAGACGCAGTTCAGAAAATAGATTGGGGTACGTAGGAGTAGTTTTAGTTCTTTCAACGTGTAGGTAACCAATGCGTTGCCCGAAACGGTTGATTTAGCATAGTCTTTGGTTTTAAGTTTCTTCCGGTTGGCGGATGTTTCGTTAACGCCGATCGCACCGCGGAAATAGATAAATTGGGCCAGGATCACAAACAATACCGAGGCAAGCGCAACGATGGCGATATAGATCAGGGTTTGGATAAAGTCCACTCGCACCAACGCGGCGATGCCGAAACGGATGTTCGGAATGAGATAGCCGAAGACCGCAATCAGCGAGTTATTACCTCTGGTCAGCATGTCGACGATCGCGTTTTGCGAAATCGTCGTCGCGGAACCCGCCAGTATATTGATTCCGATCGCCAAGCCCAAAGCTACGAACGTCGCCATATAGTTGAAGAAATCGCGGTTCTTCGCGAAGGGGACCAGCCACATCACCAACATGATCAATACACTTGAGAAAATCAGCGGTACGACCGGTAAAAGCAGTAGCACGATCAGCAGGATCGGATAAAAGCCGACCGACGGCTGGACAAGTTCGATATAAGCGGTCAATACAGGCACCGCAAACAGCAATAAAGTGAAATATTCATAGATGATCGTCACGACGAATTTCGACGCCACGATGACCCACGGCTGTAAAGGCAAGGCCAACAGGGTCTCCACGTCTTTTGAGAAATAATAGACGGAAGGGACGAGGAACATCGCAAAGAAGAAAACCGTGATGGATACGCCCATCAGCACCAAACCGACCAAGACGCCGGTCTGTTGGATGGGGATAAGAGTGTTTAGAAGTTCTTTCGCCAGGAAATAGATGCTGGCGACCGTCGGCAACAAGGCCAAGATGATCACGATCGGAAGTAGTTTCGACAAGGCGCTCTTTTTGCCTTTCCCGTCTTGCAGGTTAAAGGTGTTTTTGAGACTGACCTTGACCAGCGCAAGGAAATTATGCATGATGCGTCACCTCGAGGAAGATATCCTCCAGGCTCTTATCCGGATAGTCCTTTTTCAGGTTCTCCAATGTACCGAAATAGAAAATCTTGCCTTTATCGATGATGGCGACCTTGTGGCAGAGCTTTTCCGCGACTTCCAACACATGGGTTGAGAAGAACACCGTCTTGCCGTCTTCCGCATGCTTCCGCATCATTTCTTTCAGTGCGAACGCGGATTGGGGATCCAATCCTGTCAACGGTTCATCCAAAATCCAAATGGCAGGATTATGCACCAAGACACCCAGCACGACGATCTTCTGGCGCATCCCATGGGAATACGAAAGAATCTTATCGTTGAGGGCGTTGGACATTTCAAATGTTTCCGCCAAGCGCTGAATGCGTTCGCGGCGGTCTTGGGCTGAGACATTGTAGATGTCGGCCATGAAGTTGAGATATTCGATGCCTTTCAAGCGTAAAAAGATATCGGGATTGTCGGTGACCAGACCAAACTGGCGCTTCGCTTCGATGGGATCTTTGACAATGTCGATCCCGTTGAGAAGGATACTTCCTGTATCAGGGGACAAGATACCCGTCATCATTTTAATGGTGGTCGTTTTGCCTGCTCCGTTAGGTCCGATAAATCCGACGATCTCGCCGTCGTTCACGGTCAGGGAAATGGCATCGACCGCTTTCACTTTGCCTGAATAGACTTTGGTTACATTTTCAATTTGAATCATTTTTCTTTCCTCCTAGAAATGAATCTGAGTTATACTCAGCATCATTGCGAATAAAACCGGAATAATCAATGCGGAAACAAAATCTTTGGTCGGGATGCGTTCAGCATTCCGATGCAGGAATACGGTATACGAGCCATATCCCAAATCTACAAGTCCCATCACGATGACGACCGGGAACTTCGGCAGTGTGTAGTTCACTTTACCGTTGAATCCCCATTGCATCGGAAGTTTAGCCGGAAGGTTAGGGTATAAAAATACGATAAACACGAGAAAACCGATGATCATGACGGACATCAGCAAATACTGGGTAGATTTCTTCACTCTTCTCAC
>JBBQGS010000103.1:0-6226 GCA_038323255.1 Erysipelotrichales bacterium
CTGCGGTCATGGTCTATGCCTTTTGGGGTGGATCAACGGTTGATTTACTGATAGATCTTGCTTTGCATGCGCTGATCATCTATTCGTTTACAATGGCAGCACTCTATCACATACAGGAAAAGAAACGCTTGAAGGCAACTGTATCGTTGTTCGAGGTTGTGGACGAGGTACCTGAAGCCAAATCTGAAGACGAAAAAAACGAACTTAAGTAGATGGCACGAGTGACGGGTGACCGTCTTTTTCTTTCTATCTAGATAGCGCCATGTTAAAATGGACACGAATTCAAGGAGTGAACCATGGGAAAATCGATTCAAAAAATAAGAACAGGCAGGCTTAGCTTAATCATGATGATAGTCTTTACCATCTTGAATTCAGGGGCTTGGCTTTTTGGGAACACTTTGGTTTTCCCTTACTCCGCCTACTTACCCCAACTTGCCACATTGTTTGCCCATATATCCTTTGAAACCAACGGTCTCAACATCGCCGTTTTCTTTTGGGTGTTGGTGAGTGTCGGACTCACTTCAGTTTATTGGTTTGCATGGAAGAAGTCGAAAACACATGCCAACGGATTCAGAACAGCACTTTTCTTCTTTATCTTGGACTCGCTTCTGTTTCTGCTTTCCTACTATACCGTCATCACGCATTGGGATATTCTGCTGACAATCGCAATCCGCGGATTGATCATCTATCATTTATTCAATGCAGATCAATCATCACGGAAATACCCGAATCAAATCGTTTCTTTGCGGGTGAATCAGACATGAATGTCTATGATTTCGATAAAACCATCTACGACGGTGATTCCTCCATCGATTTCTATCTCTTCAACTTAAAGAAATCCTGGATCATCGCATTTCTTGCGCCGGCGCAACTTACAGCCGGCCTGCTTTACCGACTTCGCTTCATCGATAAAACAGCCATGAAACAAGTATTCTATTCCTATTTTCGATTCATTGGGAAGATGGATCAACGATTGGAAGAATTCTGGGAAATCAATTCAACCAAAATCAAGATGTTCTATACTGAAACACATCGTGACGACGATGTAATCATATCCGCTTCGCCTGAATTCATGCTTGAACCTATCATTAGAATCCTAAATGTTCGTTTGATCGGATCGATCGTAGACAAAAAAACCGGTGCTTATACCGGAAAGAACTGTTTCGGTGAAGAAAAGGTGCTGCGGTTTAAAAAAGAATACCCCGACGCATCGATCGACACCTTTTATTCGGACTCCATGTCGGATGA
Organism: Erysipelotrichales bacterium; assembly: GCA_038323255.1. Taxonomy (GTDB): domain Bacteria; phylum Bacillota_I; class Bacilli_A; order Erysipelotrichales; family Erysipelotrichaceae; genus GWE2-51-13. Next base: position 1,249 of record JBBQGS010000103.1, read on the forward strand.
CCCATTAGCAATCATATCCCAAAAAGCGATCCTTGTTGAGGGGGAACAATTGAAAGAGTGGCCAAAAAAAGAAGAGCGTTGACTCTTCTTTTAGATTACATTATCGCTGAGTTTTTGAATCGCATCTTTTTCCATACGCACTAAATGCCATTCATCCATTACGCTCGCGCCCAGCGACTTATAATAGTTTAAAGATTTCGTGTTCCATTTTAGGCAAGTGAAATCGATCCGCTGGCAGTTGTTCGAGGTAGCGATCGAACCGATCTGATTGAAAAAGGATGTGCCGATCCCTTGTGAGCGGTATTCGGGTTTGACATAAAGGTCTTCCAGATAAAGACTCGGTAAACCCATGAATGTTGAAAAAGTATAATAGTAGACCACATACCCGATCGCGATGCCATTGTCTTCAGCTAATAAAGCGTAGGCGGTTTTCGAATGTAATGCTTCGCGCATCATTGCCTCATCGATGGCGCAGATGTCATCCAGCTTCTCATACACAGCCAGTTCCTTGATCAATGACACCAAGGTTGTGGCATCGCTGATCGTCGCTTCACGAATTTCGCTCATATTGTCCTCCGTAATTCCATCTTTATTCTAACCGATGTTAAGGGAAAGTCAAAATCGGTACATATTGAAGGAGGGGTGAAGCGAATGGAATGTGCACGTTGCGGGAATGTTTCTAAACGGTATTTCGCAGTGTATCGGGGTAAAACAGTGTGTCGAAGATGCATCGGATTCACCGGTGACGATGCGTCGATCGAAATCCATACTGAACCGGTCAATGTATATTTGCCGTTTAAACTGACACCAGTCCAAAAGCAGGCATCGGCAGCAATCTGCGAAGCGATTAAAACCACCGACGTGCTTGTGAACGCGGTCTGCGGAGCAGGGAAGACGGAATTGGTTTTCGCTACGATATCACTTTATCTGTCTCAGTCGAAAACCGTCGGACTTGCCATCGCACGGCGTCAAGTCGTTCTGCAATTGGCGAAACGTCTTGCGGCTGCCTTCCCGAGCCTTAGTGTCCAAGCCATCTGCGAAGGTCATACCTCGATCTTGAGTGCCCAACTCTTCATTGTCACGACGCATCAGCTCTATCGCTTTAACCAAGCCTTCGACTGTCTGATTTTGGATGAACCCGATGCGTTTCCTTATGCTGGAGATGCACTGCTTGAAGGCTTCGCCCGTAAAGCCTGTCGAGGAAAACGGATCTATTTGACCGCAACACCCGATAGGAATTTACGCCGACAAGTCGAAAAGGGCACAATGGTCGAAATTTGCGTCAATCGCCGACCGCATGGGTATCCATTACCCGAACCGAAAATCATCTGTGTTCCGTACTTTATCCAGCTTATCCTTTTATTTCGCTGGATCAAACGGATCGACGGGAGAAAACTCGTTTTTGCGCCGACGATACGCAAGGCGGCACTACTCGCCAAATTTTTGCGAATCCCCTATGTCAGCGCAAGAAGTGCGGACCTTGAAGTAAGAATTGCTGCCTTCATCGCAAATCCCAATTCAACATTAATCACCACCACGGTGTTGGAGCGGGGCGTGACCTTCGAGAATGCCCAAGTGTGCGTATTGGACGCGCAGCATAAGGTGTTCAGCCAGGCATCGTTGATCCAAATTGCGGGGCGGGCAGGACGCAGTCCGGCATATCCTAGCGGGGAGGTATTGTTTCTGTGCTCAAAGCGTACGAGAAATGTTCGCGCCTGTTTGAAAACATTGGTGCGAGCGAACAAAGATGTCTGATTTGTTTTAGCCCGTTAACGCAGGGCATGACTTTTCATGAAGTGTTTCTTGAAGATGACGTACTCTGTGCAAGCTGCAGAAAAACACTCAAGCGAGTCGGCCGTTGGATACAGGTCGACAAGATGCTTGTTTATGCGTACTATGAGTACGATGATGCGATGTCAACAATCTTCCATCGCTACAAAGAAGCACATGACCAAGCATTGGGGCGCATCTTCCTGCATCCGATCCGCAAATTCGATCAGCTTTATAAACAGAAAACGATCGTCTGCGCACCATCCAGCGAAATAAAAAACGACGAGCGAGGGTTTATGACTTTAGAGAAGATTCTTGAAGAAAGTAACGTTCAACGGATCGATGTACTACGTAAAGAAAGCACACAGAAACAAAGCCTTCGATCGGTCAGTCAACGAACGCAGGTCAAGGGCGAAATAACCCTTCACAATCAACTTCTTGCTGAAGAGAAGGACCTGATTCTCTTTGATGATATTGTTACTACGGGATCAACCATGAAGGCTTGTTATGCATTACTGAATCCCGTAGCCCGGTCTTTGAAATGCGTCTGTATCGCGATTCATCCGATCTTCCTGGAAAATTCGCGAAAAAGCAAGCAATATTTTCGTAAATTGCGAATCTAAGCGCTTTCAGGGGCTGATAAGTGATAATGTTTGCAAATACGACGACATAATGTATAATGGATATGTAGCTAAGACTACCGAAGAAAGGTATAGGTTTATAATGCAAGGAAAAGTAAAAAAGTTTAACAAAGAAAAAGGTTACGGTTTTATCAAGTTGCCTGACGATCGTGATGTATTCTTCCACTACTCTCAATTAGTAATGGACGGATTCAAAACCATCGAAGAAGGCTGCGATGTTGAATTCGATCTGATCGAAGGCGACCGCGGGCTCCAAGCTCACAAGATTACCAAAGTCTAATTGCAAGAAGGGTTGGAAGATTCCAACCCTTTTTGTTTGCTAATTTGCATGTTACAATACATGGGTAAATCGGAGGATTCATCATGAACATTCTCGACCGAATTTTCAGCGTCGATAAAAAAAGACTAGCTGTAATCGCAAAAAGAGCCAAAGATGTCGAAGCTTTGGCTGAACAATATGCAGCATTCAGCGACGATCAGTTAAAAGCAAAAACACTCGAATTCAAACAGCGCATCGCCGACGGCGAAACACTCGACAATCTGTTACCTGAAGCGTTCGCGAATGCACGTGAAGCAGCGCGGCGCGTGATCGGGGAATATCCGTTCTTCGTACAAGTCATGGGCGGAATCGTCCTACACCAAGGTGATATCGCTGAAATGAAAACCGGGGAAGGGAAAACCTTAACCTCGGTTTTACCTGTCTATTTGAATGCGTTGGAAGGCAAAGGCGTACACATCGTCACTGTCAACGAATACCTGGTTCAGCGTGACGCCAATTGGATGGGAGCCATCCACCGTTTCCTCGGTATGAGCGTCGGAGTCAATATCCGCACGATGACCCCTCGTCAAAAACGCGAGGCATATCTTTGCGATATCACCTATACCACCAATGCGGAAGCCGGTTTCGATTATCTGCGTGACAACATGGTTGTTAATATCGAAGAGCGTGTCCTGCGTCCTTTGAATGTCGCCCTCATCGATGAAGTCGACTCAATTTTGATTGATGAATCGCGGACACCGTTGATTATTTCCGGCGGACAGAAACAGACCGCCAACCTTTATATCCAAGCCGACCGTTTCTGTAAGAATCTGGTCGCCAACGAAGATTACGAAATCGACGTCAAAGCAAAAACCGTCCAACTGAGTGAATCGGGTGTCCATGCGGCGGAAAAAGCGTTTAGACTCGATAATCTTTACGATCTATCGCATACCAATTTAGTCCACCATCTGTACCAAGCCCTGAAAGCCAACTACATCATGTTGCGGGATGTGGAATATGTTGTGCAGGAGAAAGAAATCGTTATCGTCGACCCCTTTACCGGTCGCTTAATGCAGGGAAGGGCGTATTCCGACGGATTACATCAGGCCATCGAAGCCAAAGAAAATGTTCCGATCAAACAGGAAACATCCACGTTGGCGACGATTACCTATCAGAACTTCTTTCGGCTCTATAAGAAACTGTGCGGGATGACCGGTACAGCGAAAACAGAAGAAGAAGAATTCACATCCATCTATAATATGCGCGTAATGGAAATACCCACTAACCAACCGGTCGTCCGCGAAGACTTTACGGATGCTGTATTCGGGAGCAGAAAAGCGAAATTCGACGCACTGCTTGAAGAGATTTTACTTCTGCACACCAAAGGCCAACCGGTTTTGGTCGGCACCATCGCCGTCGAAACCAGTGAATTTGTCAGTAAGATCCTAACCCAGCGCAAAATTCGCCATGAAGTGTTGAATGCGAAGAACCATGCACGCGAAGCCGAGATCATCGCAAAAGCAGGGCATAAAGGGTCTGTCACCATCGCCACGAACATGGCCGGTCGCGGTACTGACATCAAACTCGGCGAGGGAGTGCGTGAACTAGGCGGTTTGGCCGTACTAGGCAGCGAACGTCATGAAAGCCGTCGTATCGATAATCAGCTGCGCGGACGTTCCGGGCGTCAAGGCGACCCGGGTTACTCCCGTTTCTATGTTTCCGTCGAAGATGAACTGATGGTACGATTCGGCAGCGATCGCTTCGGCATGCTGTTCAACCAATTGGGCGATGTGCCGATCGAGTCGAAACTCATCACTAAATCCATCTCCAGCGCGCAAAAACGCGTGGAAGGAGTCAACTTCGATATCCGGAAAACCCTACTTGAATATGACGACGTGTTGCGTCAACAACGTGAAATCATCTACCAGCAACGTAATTTCATCCTTGAACACGAGGATGTACATGTGGTCGTCAAAGAAATGTTCGACCGGGTCGTATTGAATTCCGTGAAGGCGCATACCGACCATACCAGCCGTGAGCCAAAAGTCGAAATCGGAAGTTTGCTGAGTGGATTGGAAACACTCGGCTTCAAAGATGCCGGGATCAGCGCCCACGACCTTGAAGGGAAAACAATCGCCGAGATCGAAATCCTGTCGCAAGACAAAGTATGGGCGACCTACGAAACCAAAATCGAACGCATCTTAGAGCCGATGAAAGGCATCGAAAAACAGATGACCTTGAAACTACTCGATCGTGCTTGGGTCGAACATATCGACACCATGAGTAAACTTCGTGACGGAATCCATCT
>JBBQGS010000104.1:0-6183 GCA_038323255.1 Erysipelotrichales bacterium
GGTATTTCGTCTATATGACGATGTTGAATCCGAATGTAAAATCTATCACGGTCGTTGAGCGATCGCCAGCAGTCCTCGCGATGTTTAAAAAGCATCTCCTTCCGCAGTTTTCACCAACCATTCCGATTCATTTCATGGAAGGCGATGCTTTCAACTATTTCAACCATTCCTTTTTGAAAGATTTTGATTATGCTTTCGTCGACATTTGGCAATCCAACGACGACGGTTTTTCACTAATCGAGCGCTTACTTGAACAGTATTCTCCCGATTTTGAAAAAACCGATTTCTGGATCGAGTCATCCTGTTTCGAATTTGTGACCGCATTGATTTTCATCTATTTCAATGCGCTTGCCCATCATAAACCGCTCAAACACAAAAATCAGAATTATCAGCGTATTCTGAAGAAAATAGCACGCTATTTCGATTTCATCGACGAAACAGTCGCTGATGTCGATGAACTTAAGTTCTTTATGTACGATCTTGAAACATTACGCAAGATAGCCGCCATAAAACTCTAGTTAGAATTGTTTTACTCAGTCGGGAATACTCGGATTTTGAAGTCAGCCTTACAAGGCTTTTTATTTCGAATTTTTTTGGAATGGATGTGTTTTCGTTTTCATACATTGTGAAAATTGTTTCATCTTAGTTGGGGTCATTATAATAGGAACCATTCTCAAAACGGATTATCATACGAACATGCAAACAAACACCTTAAACTAAGGGTTAATGCCTGCATACCCATATTTGTACAAACTACAAAAGAAAAGAGAATCCCCATGATGAAAAAAATTCTTACGATCGCGGCCGCCTTAACCCTGTTGTTTAGCTTAGCGGCTTGCTCGAGTGCTTCAGTCACCAAAACCCCGATAACCAATACACCTCCTACGACCGATTCGTCAACACCAGGCAAGACAGCACCTATGGTAACTCCTACGGTCATGACCTTCACGCTCGCACAACTCGCAAAGTATAACGGGAAAAACGGCCAACCTGCCTATATCGCCGCAAGTGGAGTCGTCTATGACGTAACCAATGCGCAAGGATGGAACAACGGTTCCCACCAAGGCATCAGCGCAGGGCAGGATATCACAAGCGCTCTGAGTCAGGCTCCCCATGGTACATCCGTAATTAAAGGATTGACGGTCATCGGGAAACTTCAGTAATCATTTAAACGATTTGATTTTTGAGACCCTTATTTCGATAAGGGTTTTTTATCGTTATACTTGAATTGTGTAGGGAAATAGTCTAATATAATTATCATAACTACATTACATGGTTATCGTAATATTTAAAGGAGGAGCATGATGAACGAAATCCATCTACCGCGTTGGGACGAGTTGCCAAGCATCGAATTATACAAGGAACAGGTATTGGAATTGCTTGGAGTGTCACTCAAACCATTGAACCTTAAACCGATCACTTCGTCCATGATCAACAACTACACGAAATTAGGATGGATTCCTGCTCCGGTAAAGAAGAAATACAGTCGCAAACATGTGGCGCACATCTTTGTGATCGCCATTCTGAAAGATGTTTTCGAGATTTCGGAGATTTGCCGAGGGATACAACTTGAAAAAAGTCGACTTGGATTCAGTGAAGCCTTCAACCGCTTCATCGAAGAACTGGAAAAGGCGATGGATCTGGCATCCCGGCAGTTCCTTTTTACAAAAACAGACAAAAATGAAATCGATACCGACGGCGATACCGAAATCATGAAGTACACAGCGCTGTCGTTTGCGATACAACGACATACGCGCCAGCTGATGGCGCAGAAAACCACACAAGGAGTAATTGAACATGCTAAATAAAATCGCCATTCTGACCGATTCCGGCAGCGACGTCCCATCGGAGATCGCAAAAGATCTTGAAATCTTCGTTGTTCCTCTGCAAGTAAACTACAAAGACCGAAGCTATCTCGACGGTGTCGACATCGACGCGCAAACTGTCTATGATCGTCTTAACGACGAAGTACCGACTACTTCGCTTCCGCGTGGGGAAGACGTGGTCAATGTCTTCAAAACAATGCAAGCCAAAGGATATACACATGTCTTAGCGGTTGTATTGTCGAGCGGTCTCTCGGGCACCTACAATCTGCTTCGTTTAATGGCCGCCGACCTTCCGTTACCGATGGAAGTGCTTGACACCAAAAATATCGGAATCGGCAGTGGACTTAGCGTTATTAAAGCCGCACGCTTGGTGAAAGAAGGAATGGGCTGGGATGAGTTGTTGGTGAAAATGGAAGAAGTCATCAGAAAAACCAAAGTCTATTTCGTGCTGAATACACTGGAGTACCTCCAAAAAGGCGGTCGCATCGGAAAAGTGACAGCCCTTGTCGGGTATGTGTTGGATCTGAAACCCATCATTACCTGTAACGAAGAGGGCATCTATACGACTATATCTAAAGCACGGGGGCGCAAGAATTCGATTACCCGTTGCATGAATGTAGCCCTTGATTTCGCGAAAGACGCTAAATCGGTGACCATCGGATTGGTGCACGGCGATGCACTAGAAGAAATGCTGGCTTTGAAGGAAATCATGGCGGCACGGATTCCGCAAGCGAAACTGTTTACCGGTTCTGTCTCTCCCGCTCTAGGTGTGCATACCGGTCCAGGTTTGATCGGCATGGGTATCCAAATCGACTAAATTAGATAGAAATGGATAATTATACTTGATTTATCTGCGCGCTTTTTCTTCTGGTTCTTGATTGATGGGGATCAAACATGCTGAAATGCATGTTTTTTTAAAACAAGGTTGTTTATCCGATATTCGCATAAAAAATGAAATATGAATTGACTCAGTATTGTATTTAACGAAACATAAAGGAATTCTTAAACTGCAAAACATTGCATTATGTATTGTGAAGTCGTAAACTAAAACTGTTAACTAAATTTGGGAGGAACAAATGATACTAGAAATCAAAGGAATTAATAAGAGTTTTACCGGGAAACAAGTTTTACATGATGTTACCTTTACCGTCACATCTGGAAAAGCGATGGGGTTTCTGGGACGTAACGGGGCCGGTAAAACGACCACCATCCGTGCCTTGATGGATGTGTTCCAAGCGGACAGCGGAACGTTCGTATTGGATGGAAAGATCTTTCAACCCAATGAAAATCGGGTCGGATATTTACCGGAAGAGCGCGGGCTGTATGGAAAAGAGAAAATCCTTTCTCAACTTATCTATTTCGCAACACTGCGCGGTGCTACGCGTACTCAAGCCAAAGAAAGTGCCGAGTATTGGCTGAAACGGTTCGGTTTGGATTATGCCAAGAACCATAAACTGGAAACTTTATCCAAAGGGAACCAACAGAAAATCCAGATTGCTCAAGCTTTGCTGAATGATCCTGAAATACTCATCTTGGATGAGCCTTTCAGTGGACTGGATCCGGTCAATTCGCTAGTTTTGCAACAAGTGATCGTCGAATCTATCGAAAAAGGGAAACTGGTAATCTTTTCAAGCCACCAGATGAACTATGTGGAAGAATTCTGTGACGAGATCGCCCTCATCGATCAGGGGCAAATCATCCTGCATGGAAATCTGAAAGAAATCAAAAAGAATCTGGGGAAACAACGTCTGCGCGTTGCGAAAGGCGAAGGGGAGAATGAAGAACTCAAGCGTCAATTGGGTGCTTCAATCCAAGATATCTCCATCGACAACGATGATCATTCACTGATCATTGAACTTCTAAACGGAAAGACAAGCGTGCAATTCCTACGCGAGTGTCTGGATCATAATATCGATCTGCAGATGTTTAGCCCGTATGAGCCAAGTTTACAGGATATTTTCGTGAAAATGGTAGGTAAAGAAAATGCATAACACAGGCCGCGTATTTAAATTCGAATTGCAGAGCATATTAAATAAGAAATCGGTACGGGTTACAACGATCATCATGGCTTTACTTTTGTTTGCGGCTACTTGCATTCCGAGTGTCATGACTTTGTTTGACAACAAGAAGCCGGTAGATCCCAATCCGGCAATCGTCGATATCGGGAACTCCGGCATCGTGTTGGCGACGGATGCCTACACTGAGCAGGATTTGAAATTCTATGTCGGCGACAAAGTCGTCTTCTATACGGAAGAATCCACCTTGCGCAGCGATGTGCTATCAGGCAAACGGAATACCGGATTCGTCATCAATTCGCTTACAACCTTCAAGTCCATTGTGAAAAACAAAGAAATGTACAGTGCCGGCCCGGAGATGTTGAAGTATATGATGCAGATGATTAACACTGACCGTAACTTAAAAGCGGCCGGTATCGATCCCATCAAAGTGAAAGAGGCATCCGGCGTCACCATCACCGCGACTGAAGAAGTGCTCGGTAAAGACGCCAACAACAGTTTTCTGATCAGTTATCTGTTGATGTTCGCAGTGTATATGCTTGTTATCATGTACGGAGCCTTCGTGTCGACTTCGGTCGCCCGCGAAAAAGACAGCCGGACGATGGAAATCCTCATCACTTCGACCAAACCCGATGCCCTGATCGTTGGCAAAGTACTCGCCAACGGAGTGGCTGGTTTGCTTCAGTTTACCCTTGTCTACGGAACTGCATTAATTGGTTACCTGATCAACCAACGCAACTATCCTGCCATCGTCAGTCAGATGATATTTGGTTCGCTTTCCTGGGACGCCATCTTCGTCTTCATGATCTTCACGGCGTTAGGCTATCTTCTGTATCTGTTTGTTTATGCATCGTTGGGTTCGCTCGTTTCCAAGGTTGAAGACGTCGGTTCTTCCGTATCGATCGTAACCATTGTCTTCATGGTAGCGTACGTGATCGCATCCGTCGGTATGCAGATGCCCAACAGTCTCATGGTCAAGATTGGTTCCTATGTTCCGTTCACTGCAATTCTGGCGATGCCGATCCGCTATTTCCTGACTGCGGTGCCGATGATTGAAATTATCATCTCGCTGACCTTGATGGCCTTGACCACATGGTTGTTCGCGATTATCTCGATTCGGATCTATCGACTTGGGTCCTTGTCTTATGGCAACAAAATGAGTCTGGTTAAAGCATTGAAAGCAATCTTCGCACGCAGTTAGTTTCTGAAAATCATTCAAACTTTGGGCATGCGATGTCCAAGGTTTTTTTTGTTTGACCAAATGTGATTTCAAGCGAAGAACTCCATTCCTTATATAATAACAAGTTAAAGAAATATCGGATAAACCTGAATGGCGATCTTTGCGGAATTCGTCTTGAAAGACCGATAAAGAGAAGGTTTATATGTGTTTGTGGTAGAATAAAGTCAAAGGTTGGTGACATAAAATTAAGTTAAGCAGATGCTTTGACTGTCCGTTGAAGATTTGGTAATTTAACTATGGCAAACAAACGAAATTAAGCATCGAAAATTAATTGTGACTTTCTTTAAATCAATACTAGTGTTGCTTAATTATCATCTGTTAACCATGATTCAATGTCATGAATCATACCGTAAAGAAATAGTTGAAGGTTCACAACGAGCCCCTAAAGGAGAAGTGTTATGACAAAGAGTACGATTCAAGAAGCATTGATTGAAGTTCAGGCCGGCCGACCCCTGATTGTGTTGGATGACGAAACTGAAGAAAGCAAGGCGCATCTGTTTCTGGCAGCAGAAAAAATCACTCCAGAAATGATGAAATTGATGAGCGATATAGGATCGACGACGCTGCATGTCAGTTTGGAAGCATCGCGGCTGATTGACTTGGGATTCGTTACAAGTTTCGAAGACAATCATTATCAGGTCGTTAACACGATTTCACTTTCGGCAAACGGCACGAAGGATAATGACGGGAACGAAGAAAAACTCGTTACCATCAATAAACTATTGGATTTTGGATCCACCGTTGCGGATTTCCGTCAACCGGGTCACATTTATATAACCCAAGCTGCTTTCGGCGGCGTATTGCGTCGGGCCGGACATATCGAAGCTTCGATCGACCTCACAAAATTAGCCGGCTTGAAACCGGTCGGACTGGTTTGCGAAATTGCGAACCCCGACGGTTCATTGATCCAAGGCGAAGCATTGCTGAAATTGTGCGAAGCTAAAGGTTTCAAGCGTATCGTCATGGAAGATTTGATTGCATATCGCCGTTCCCGTGAATCAATGGTAAAACGTGCTTCGTCGGCGAAAATGCCCCTACGCTATGGGGATTTCACGATTGTCGGTTTCGAAAACACACTGACAAAAGAACACCATGTTGCACT
>JBBQGS010000105.1:0-6026 GCA_038323255.1 Erysipelotrichales bacterium
AGCACTTCTTCACCATGCTTTCCGTTTGAAATTGTGCTAAAATAGTCATGCGATAATTTCCTTTCTAGAGTTCTGGTGTTCCAAACCTTATTCTACGAGGAGTTATCGCCTTTTTCAATTCCACACCTATTTTACACGACCAAAAGTCATATTTGCCTTTATTTAAAACTCATATTACAATATAGGAAACGGGAGGATGCTTATGCTAAGAAACGAAGAGCTGCTTCGTTCCATGAAACGCTGGGCGATCTTGGGAATCAACGAAGATCCGCAAGGATATGCAAACCTGATTTACGATCGACTCCTTAAGCGCGGAAAAACGGTCGCAGGGGTGAACCCCTTGTATTCGCAGGTCCAGGGAAAAGAAGTTTATACATCGCTCCACAAACTTCCCTTCAAACCGGATGTAGTCGTTTCGGTCGTCCGTCCCGAGGTAGGTAAGTTTTATCTTGAAGAAATGCGCAACTATGGTATTAAGATTTTATGGCTTCAGCCTGGAACTGTCGATGATAATTTATTGAAATTGGCCCAGGAGTTCAAGATCGAAACCCTTCAAGCCTGTGTTTTGATGGGCTTGGATTTTGTGGAACGCATCGATGCGCGTGAATAAGTTTAATCCTCATTGTTAATTTTCGTTCTTAGAACCGTTCCATCGGTTCTTTTTTTAAGTTTGTGTGTGATCGATTCTTTCTAACAACTTATTATCACTGGGTTAAGAAAAATGCTACAATAGGCCTAACAAAACACTACTATGAAATCCGAGGGAAAACGATGAAACGATGGATGGACGGGCTTTTAAATAGTGGAGTCAGGAAAGACGATTCCGGGTCGGTGCAACGGTCTATCCAGATGACCAATATTACCGCAATAGGTGGTATGTTGAGTTCATGGGCTTTCGCATTCATCTATTTATTGATTGATCCGATTTTACTTCTCCCTGTCATTCTGATCAACTTCACCACCAGCCTATTGTTCATTCCTGTGTTTTTCTTTAACAGGAAACACCGTTATGATACCGCGGTCGTTTGGGTGATTCTAAGTTCTGCAGTGCCGGCTTTCATCAATTTACGACTCTATCTTGGATACCGTTCAGGTTCCCAGATGTTTTTTCTTTTATTCGCGTTACTGCCAGTTTTGATTCTACCGCGTAAACATTTGTATTTAACGAGTTTCCTGTCAGGCTTGAACCTCGTCTTCTTTCTTTTGTCATACCGATTTGTTCCTAATTTTAGTCTTATATCATTAATACCACTTGAAGCTGCACGTGCGATTGAAACCATCTCCACCCTCTTTGTCATCGTGATAATCGTTCTTGTTTTTTATGTCAACCAACGCATCATGGACACTTTCGAATCGGATTTATCAGCCAAGAAAAAAAATCTCGAATCCGCTTTGGTTGAGGTGCGAAAATTCGCATCGGTCGACGCTTTGACCGAAATATTGAATCGCGGACATATGGAACAGCGCATCAACGATGAATTAGCGCGAGGATATAGATACGGTTTCCCGATTTCGCTGGCGATGTTCGATGTCGACCTCTTTAAGAGCGTAAACGATACCTTCGGACATGATACAGGCGATGTTGTTTTAAAAGTCATCGCAACTAAAGTTAAAAGTTCGATACGCGAAACCGATACGTTGGGCCGTTGGGGAGGTGAGGAGTTCATGATCCTTCTACCATACTCAAATGAATCCATTGCGGCAAAGGTTGCGAGTAAGCTTTGTCTCACGATTGAACAAATCGATCATGATAATGTCGGAAAAGTCACCGTAAGTTTCGGTGTTGCCCAGTGGGACGGCATCGAAAGTTTCGACAAGCTTTATAAGCGACTAGACAACGCACTCTATGCCGCAAAAGAAAATGGTCGGAACCAAGTCAGTATCGATAAGCTTAAGAAGGAATTCGAAATGTCATCAACTAAACTCATATGGAAACCTGAATGGGAATCTGGGAATCCCGAGATTGACCGCCAACATCGCCGTCTCATCGAAAGTCTTTCAAATTTCGTGTATGATGACGAAAGCGTGAAATCGTCTTACATTTATGATTTGTTGGTATCAGAGTTATTAACCCATTTCGAATATGAGGAAAATCTACTTATTAAGATTGGTTATCATGAAATAGAGCGACACAAGTCTGAACATCGGAAACTGGTGAAGTGGTTGAAAACTCTGCGCGTCGAAATGTTTGAGGGAAAACCAGATGATTTCCCATACGCAACTCACATTTTAGAGGAAGCTGTACTTAATCACATCTTGGGAGAAGATATGAAATACTTCCCTCTTTTGCGTTGAATTGCGTAACATGATCAACAAAACAGTCATTTATTGGGTCAGTCGTGCGATCCGGACAGAAGAAAACCCCGCACTCCTGTTTGCTCAAGAAGAAGCGCTGAAGAATAACCATGATTTGATCGTGGTTTTCAATTTATATCCCGATTTTCCTTTTGCGAATCTGCGCAATATGGATTTTTTATTGCGTGGATTATTGGAAATGGCAAACAAACTTTCTGCCCTTCACATTCCCTTGATTTTGCTTGAGGGTAATGCGGAAGATACTTTCAGATTTATAATGGAAAAGTATCATGTTAGCGCAATCATCAGCGAGCATCAGGTGTTGAAACCCTTGATGCAGGCGCAGGAGAGCGTGCGCACTCTCTGCGCTGAAAAGGAAATACCGTTGTTTTTGATTAATACATCATGTGTTGTTGCGGTTGAAGTTGCGAGTTTGAAACTGGAATTCGCAGCCCGAACGATACGACCGAAAATAATGAAGAAATACAAAGATTGTCTTCAAGATATCGGCACTGTCATCGATCATCCACAAGCGAGAAATGAGCAGATTTTTGATGTTGCACAATATCATGACATACTCGATCGCCATCCGCATTGGAACAAAGTGCCACGCAGTTCGATGATTCCGGGTGAGGACGCCGCGATTGACCGTCTACGACATTTCCTCAAAGAAGGTTTGCCTCATTATCATCAACGCAACGAAGTCGACGCTAACGGACAGTCAATGCTTTCAGCCTATTTGCATTTCGGAATGATTTCACCGGTAAAAGTTGTCCGTGAAGCCGAACAAAGCGGAAATGCAAATACGGAGATGTTCGTGGAAGAAGTCATGATTCGGCGTGAACTGGCGGAGAATTTTTGCTACTACTGTTACGACTATGATAACTTGGATGGCGCATGGCCGTGGGCGAAAAATACGCTTCGGTTTCACAAAAAAGATAAACGGGAGCACATCTATGAACTCGTTGATTTTGAACAGGCAAACACACATGATGCCTTGTGGAACTATTGCCAAACACAAGTTGTAACCACCGGTTATCTGCATTCATATTTGCGGATGTATTGGGCAAAAATGGTCCTGTTATGGACGGTTGATGCTGAAACAGCAATCTCAATCTTACTTTATTTAAACGACACTTATTTTTTAGATGGACGAGATCCCAACGGATATACCGGCATCTTATGGAGCGTGGCCGGCCTGCATGATCGTCCATGGTTTGATAAACCGATTCATGGGCTGATACGGGCTATGGGAAAAAACGGAACGCTGAAAAAAACGAAAGTGAAAATAGACTAAGAATCCGAAAAGTATTCGAAATTTTCGACATTGTATTGCGAAAACACCAAATTTGGGCTACTCTAACTGTAATCTTTGATTGAAGGAGGTTACTATGTCGTCAAACTCAGATATTCTTCTAAATGCTATACTTCAGTGCTTGCCCGATGTGGTTGTTTTTTCTCTTGATACCCACTATCAATATATCGCCTTTAACGCAAAACATAAAGAAGTGATGAACCAGATTTGGGGAAAAGAAATCGAGCTCGGCATGAATATGTTGGATGTAATCAGCAATCGTGCCGATCGGTTCAAAGCGAAGCAGTGTTTTGATCGTGCTCTAAATAAAGAAAGCTTCATTCTTTTCGAAGAATACGGCGATGAGAAAATTCAACGATTGTTTTGGGAAGATGCCTGGGCGCCTTTAATTTCAGAGAGTGGAGAAGTTGTCGGTTTAACCTGTGTCGTCAAAAACATTACCGAACGCAAAGTTGCTGAAGATGTCCTTGAGAAGAGCGAACAACGTTTCAACAATCTGTTTGAGCAAGCCCCTTTGGGCTATCAGTCCCTAGATGAAAACGGGTTTTTTTTGGATGTCAACGAAGTGTGGTTAACTAATTTAGGCTATCTCCGTAATGAAGTTATTGGGCATTGGTTTGGCGATTTCCTGGTTTCGGAAGATATCGACTTATTCAGACAACAATTTTCTGAATTTTTAACTCAGGAAAAATCGCATGTTGAACTAAAAATGCGACATAAATCGGGATCAGTTCATATCTTTTCATTTGAGAGTAAGGTTGGACATAAAACGGACGGAAGTTTCGATCGGACTCATTGCATCATGCAGGATATTACTCAGCGAAAAATTGAAGAAGAGACGATTCGTGAAAATGAAGAACGTCTTAGTGTGATATTTGAACAAGCGGCTGTAGGAATGAGTTACGGTCCGGCTTATGAGGGTTATGCTCAGATTAATCAAAAATACTGCGATATCATAGGTTATAGTAAGGATGAAATGAAGTATTTGTCGTTTGAACAAATCACTTATCCGGAGGACCTGATCAAAGATAAGGCTTATTTCGATCAGCTGTTAGCTGAGGAAATCGATACTTTTTCACTGGAGAAAAGGTACATTAAGAAAGACGGATCGCTTGTTTGGGCTAACCTGACGGTATCGCTAATTAAACGAAACATCGATAAGAAACCTTATGTTTTAGCCATTCTTGAAGATATATCCGAGCGAAAAAAATCCGAAGAGGAAATGCTGTATCTTAATTTTCATGATCATCTTACCGGACTCTATAATCGCAGATTTTATGAGGAGGAACTAAAGCGAGTAGATACGCAACGTAATCTTCCCATCACATTGATCATGATTGATATGAATGGATTAAAACTAATCAACGATGCCTTTGGACATGAAGCAGGTGATACCAACTTAAAAAAGATAGCAAGTGTATTAAAAAGGGTTTGTCGCGAGGGCGAAATCATTGCGCGCATCGGGGGAGATGAGTTCGTAATTTTGCTTCCTAAAAGTAATGGCAACATTGCCGAGGAAATCATCCACAGAATCAATGAAGCCCTGAGTAAAGAGACAATCGAGAATGTGGCTTTATCTATTTCGGCCGGATTTTCAACCAAAGAAGAAGGTTCGCAGACCATGAAAGATGTCTTTCGACGAGCCGAAGATGCAATGTATCGTCAGAAATTGACCGACAGTTCGAGTATCATGAGTAAAACGATCGACATTATCATGCGGTCACTTTACGAGAAAAACAACCGCGAGATGTTGCATTCTATGAGGGTAAGCGAAATCTGCGAGGAAATCGCACTAAAAATCGGAATGGCCAAGAGCGAAATACAGAAAGTGCGCGTTGCTGGACTCATGCATGATATCGGAAAGATCGGAGTCTCCGACAATATCCTCAATAAAATCGATAAGCTCACACCAGAGGAGATGTTTGAAGTAAGGCAACACTCTGAAGTTGGCTATCGTATCCTGAGTTCGGTAAACGAATTTTCGGAATTGTCTGAGTTTGTTTTAGCGCATCATGAGCGTTGGGATTCAAAAGGATATCCCAAAGGTCTGGGTGGTGAGGGAATCCCACTTCAATCCAGAATCATCGCAATTGCGGATGCATTTGATGCGATGACATCAGATCGTACATACCGGCGTAAACTTAGCTTTGATGAGGCCATCAAAGACATCGGCGATAACGCTGGAAAACAGTTTGATCCGCAAATTGCCCAGTTGTTTATTCAGAAAGTCGCAAATAAATTTAAAGACAGATAAAAAGCGAAGTTTTCAACTTCGCTCAGACTGTCGACGAAATGGGGTATTCCGAGTCAAAAGGAATAGCCCATTTTTTTAATTGGCATCATAGTGTGGATAAGTTGGTTTAGAAATGAAGAAACAGCCTTCATCGGAGACGCCCACATCGCAATCTTTTTCATA
>JBBQGS010000106.1:0-5941 GCA_038323255.1 Erysipelotrichales bacterium
GATATGACGGTTTTCCAGATTCATTTCCGCCAACACCGCTTCGATGTTTTTCAGAACTTGATAGGTTTGTTCGCGGATATCGGTTCCGACGATGGCGCCGCTTTGGGCATCCAACGGCAGTTGGCCCGACAGGTAAACGAAATCACCCAGTTTAAGGGCTGGTGAATAAGGTCCGATCGCCTTGGGGGCGTTGGGGGAGCTGTAGGCTTTTGTGAACATGGTTAATCCTCCGGAGTTCCGAGTGTTACCACTCTTTATAATATTCGATTTCTTCTTCCATGACTTTACGGCGGCGATGATGGATGAAATCCCGAAGCAAGAAATATCCCAGACCGACGAAGAGAATCGCGATCATAAGTAAGGAAATTAAGTCGTTCATCGTTTCAATCATACTTTCACCTCGTTATGTATTATATGCAAAATGGACAAGAATATCAAACACATTAACTGCTTTCTTCGTGAAGAAGATGAAAAAGTGACCAAACTGCAGCACCGGTCGCCAAGCACGCCTCGATCAGCGAGAAAACGATGGTGAAGATTCCCAAGGTTGAAAGAATGGACGCCGCTTCACTTCCGCTGCCTGCGTTATACGCCGCATACAGTGCGTAGAATACCAGGATATATAGAATCCCCTGCAGAGCGAAAATACCCAGTGCGACAGTCCGCACGGCTTTATACGAGGGATTTTTTTGATATATGGTGGCAAGGTAAATGATACAGAAGAACCAGATGATTTCAGCGACGCGCAATGAGTTTAAAAACGCGTTCACCACATTTGGCAGTGTAAATGCGGCGCTTAAATAGGCGGCGAAAAAACGGGTCGCGAACATCGCGGAAACAATCGAACCTTCGGTCAGTTTAAAGAGATCCGATGTCGTTTTCATGTTGATCAAAAGGTTGCCTACCCTGATTTGGCCGATCCAGATAGGCGCGCCCAACAGCGCGAGAAATATCGCTCCAACCGCAAGGCGACGCTGATAGGTGGAAAACAACTGATCCAGTTTATGCATCGTTCATCAGCCAATCCTCCCCTTTAAGCACTTCCGTGCGCGCTAATCCTTTGAATCCGTTTTGCCTGAGGGCTTCGTAGGCGAGGATCGCCACCGCGTTGGACAAGTTCAGACTACGTGCATCGGCGACCATCGGCAGGCGCAAACAAGCATCCAGGTTTTCACGCAGGATCGCTTTGGGAATCCCCTTGCTTTCTTTACCGAAAACAAGATAGATTTCTTTGTCTGCCTGAATGAAATCAGCTTCGTCGGGTGCTTTCTTTCCATAACGTGTGATGAAAAAGAAAACGCCAATGTTGCGTGCTTTGAAATCTGCCCAATTTGGATAGACTTCCATGTCCAGTTCCTTGCGATAATCCATCCCGCTGCGCCGTATCGATTGTTCGTCGAGTTTGAATCCCAGCGGTTCGATCAGATGAAGTTTCATCTTGAAAGCGACGCAGGTACGCATGATGTTGCCTGTGTTCTGCGGAATCTCAGGTTCATAAAGTACGATATGCAGCATTATCTTTTTCCGATCAGGTTCAACACCGTAACATGCAGAGGATAATAAATATAGAAGAAATACTTCCAAACCAAATATGGCGACTTGTTTTCGATCCGTTTATTGCGTGCCGGATTGTAGAGCGCGATGGGGATCAGTGCAGCAAGGGCGAACAGTTGGACAAAATAGCGCCAGTAGGTTGTGAAATCCGCAAAAACCTCTTGGAGAAATCCAATGAGATTTCCGAGATACGGTTGTAAAACAAAAAACACACTTAGAAACGCAAACGAGAAAAACTGTTCTTTCCGTTTCCCTTGAAATGCGTAAAAGAAAGCCATGGTCGCAATTCCGTACATGCCGTAATCGATGGCGAAAACTTCCGCGATAAGGGCGATCGGTATAAACAACCAGGCTTGACCGCGATCGTATGCCTCAAATCCAAGCAGCCCCAACGCAAACAGGAACAGGATGTTGACAAAACCGGCCTGCACCCAGATGAATAGAAGTTGTGTCACGATTGCGAGACCGAGAATTTGAAGTGCCCATGTGAAACGGTTGGCTTTGGAATGGTGTGCCCCTTCCGCAAACAGAAACATGAAAATCGGGAACGCGAGACGGCCAACGATGCGCATCCAGAAGAAGGATCCGTCAGTTAGCCAGAAAGCACCGATATGATCAATGGTCATCGTTAGTAGCGCTAACAGTTTCAATTGGTTGCGGCTCATTCGATACTCCTTTCTTCTGGGCGAAATATGCCAGTATATTGACGAGAATCAGAGACAGGGAGAATCCTCCCACAATACGGAAAACCAAAGCGAAAAAGAAAGGTTCGGGAACCATTAGGATCAGATTGTCGGTATTGGGGTCCAAGAGCCAGAGATTATTACGGAAAAAGATCTGATGGAACTGTGTCCAGAAACCGTAAAAATCAACACTGGCATAGACAGCCAAGAATGCAAGGATGACGCCGAACACAATCGAAGCGTTTTGAACGCCTCTTGCCAACAAGCGTAATGCTTTGCGGCGGTACATTGCCAACAATAAGATGCCGATCACAGCACCGATGATCAGACTGAGATTGCGGAAAAACATCGCGCTACGGTAAAGGACTTTTACGTCGACCATGTGGTCGATTTCTTTTTGGTTGAACATTTGCTGAGGGGAACCGTCGATGGTTACGGTTACGTTGAGATCTTTGCGGGTATCCCGCAGATAACCCAGTAAAACGTCGGTCGATTTGACCAGATCCGCTTCACTGACGCCGATATCGGCCGCAACGTCGAGTTTCTTGTATTGGCTCAAAAAGAAAGCGCGGTCCAAACTAAATATGTCGATGCTGGTTAGTAATAACACCAGAATCAGCAGGAACCCGAACAGGGTTGAAACAGTGGCTTTGGCGTGCATCATTCGTCTTCACGTCCTTTCAGTCCTTCAAGATAACGGACAGTATGCTTCAGGGCAATCGCCCGATGACTCACTTCGTTTTTTTCGCTCAATGTATATTCAGCCAAGGATCGATTTGATTCAAGCGGATAGAAGATGGGGTCATAGCCGAAACCTTTGGTCCCCTGCTGTCTGTAGCCGATAGTCCCTTCGATGCGCCCTTCCATGATGACAGGTCGTAGGTCGGGACTGACGATGGCCATCGCACAGACGAAACGCGCATTCCTTTTGGATTCATTCCCCAGTTTTTTCAGAATGATTTCATTCTTTTCAGGATAGGGTGTATCTTTCCCAAGATAACGGGCTGAATAGACACCCGGAGCTTTCTCGAACGCATCGATTTCCAATCCGGAATCGTCGGCGATCGTCAGTAAGCCGGTCTGTTCCATCGCCCAGTTGGCTTTCAACAAGGCATTTTCACGAAAAGTAGCCCCGGTTTCTTCCGGTTCCTCCGTAATGCCCAGGTCGCTCAAGGATACCACTTCATAGCCGCCGATTTGTTGAAGGAAATGCATAATCTCGATTTTCTTGTTTTCGTTATGCGTCGCGACCAACAGTTTCATAGATTATCTCACTTTCTTTTTCTAATTCTTCATTCAATCGAATTCTTGTGTGGGACTTGCCCAAGGCCGGATACAACCAGATATCATACCCGGGCAAACCGTCCGTTCGCTCGAGGATACGCAAGTGTTTATAGTTCATTTTGCCTTCGTTCAGTCTCTTCCGGATCACTTTGCGAAGCAATATCTCCTCTTCATCCAAGCCCTCTTCTTCCCAGAAAGGTTGAGGAAAGAGGTTGTTAAGTCGATAGTAATCCGATTTGAGTAAAACGGAGGCATTTGGCACGAAATTCATCGAGCTTTTCAGCAGACAAGCGAAGAAATCCTTCTGCGAATACGGGCGAGGAAGTTGTTTGAGTCCCACACCGATCGTATGAAGCAAATCATACGCATTTAGATGGTATTGTGCTACCCATTGACCCAAGGTTTCACGGATTTTTTGTGAATTGTAGGTTTTTTCGACGGCCATGGCAACCAAATCGACACTATCAAAGTCCTCTTGACTCATCCAAGTTGAACTTCGAACAGTATACGGGGCTTTTAAAAGGGATGTATATCCATATTGATCCGCATCTCTACGCAGGCGCGTGCCATATAATAATTTCAGGATGCCAACTTGGATTTCAAAGGGATGCAGCGCGAAAAGCGTGTTGAACGACTGTTTGAACGAGTCCAGATTTTCATAGGGCAAGCCGGCAATCAAATCGGTGTGCTGATGGACACCGGCATATTCGAATTTCACGATGACTTCCTTCAGCACATTCAAGCGAACAAACCGGCCGACCTCAAGTAACGTCTGCTTGTTGAAGGACTGGACGCCGATCTCGACTCTGAACCGAGATGCATGCTGACCGGTGAAGAATTCGATCAATTCGTCACTCAAGGTATCGCCGACCAGTTCCACATGGAAACTGATTGAAGATGGAAGACGTACTAATGTTTCTGCGATTCTCATCGCGATTGTTGGATTTACGTTGAAAGTGCGATCGAGAAATTTGACCTGCCGAACACCTGAATCCTTTAACTTATCAAAGGTTGATTGCAGATAAGGTTCGCTGAATACCCGCAACCCCTTCTCGACCGATGACAGACAATAGGCACAATCATAGGGACATCCACGCGAGGTTTCCATATAGAGATAGCGTTTATCCATATCGGCTTGATCGATTTCAAGGAAATACGGTGAAGCATATGTTTCAAGGATGCCAAGGTCGACTTGGGCGACTTCTGTCGCCTGTTTATGTAAGGTCGCGATACTATCAGATGCTTGATTGGAAAGGTACTCCCAGAAGACGACTTCCCCTTCTCCGCAGACGACGGCTTCGACGCCCAGTTCTAACCACGGATCGGGATTGTAGGTTACTTCAGGACCGCCCAAGATAATTCGGGCGGCAGGAATCAATTCGAAAATACACTTGATCAGTTGCTTCGACTCTTCCGCATTGAAAATGTAGACGCTCAATCCGACTACTTCGGGATGTGCTTCCGCGATCCGCTGGGCGGTATGCATCGGTTCATCGCGGATCACGCCTTCGATGATGGTCACGTCAAAATACTCCGGTGCGCTCACACTGAGCCAACGAAGCGCCAAGTTTTTATGGATGTATTTGGCATTCAGGGTCGCCAGTACCACAGGGGTCTTGTTCACGTATTCATTTTAGCAAACCCAGGAAGTTTATGCTATCATATACAGGAAATAGGAGGGTTTGCCATGAACGAAACGATGCTAAAAACGATTTTTAACGCAGATATCGACGACCGCAAACCGCTTCCCAAAGGTCTCACCAATAAAAATACGTTGATTCATGTCGAAGGACAGTGGTATGTACTGCGTGAACCTTATCCCGATGCCGCAAAAATCGTGGATGTCCGGCATGAAGCGAAAGCGCTTGAATTGATTCAACCTTTACATTTAGATGTGCCCTGTATCTACTATGACAAAGAGACAGGGATAAAGATTTCGAAATTCATCGATGAACTAAAAACCTATGATGAATGCGATGACGACGACAAGATTCAACGTACCGCACAATTGATGCGACGATTGCACGGTCTTAAAAAAATATCCGGGTATAACTTCGATCCGATTGCGCGGTACATGCAATATGCAAAACATGTAAAGCAACCGCTCTTCAATCTGAATTTCGCTTCGTCTGTTCTCGACGAACTTGCTTCATTACCTCTAAATCTCACCTTGTGCCATAACGATTGGGTCCCAGGCAATATCGGGTTTACGGATAAAAAGGATTATTTAATCGACTTCGAATATGCCGGCGACAACGATCCCCTGTTCGACGTGATGTCGTTTCTGACCGAGAATCAAATCGAAGACGAAGGAATAAGAAATCTATTCTATCGCGAATATTTCGGTAAGACACCCGATGAAGAAACCCTTTACGCCTTAACAGTCTATGAGAGATTCCACAATTTATTATGGTGCACAT
>JBBQGS010000107.1:0-5910 GCA_038323255.1 Erysipelotrichales bacterium
ATCGCATCCTGCCGACGGTAGCGTTTTCCGATGCTGCCGGATTCGTCGAATTCGATGCTGAAATCCTGCGCCAACTGCGCATAGATTGCCTGGGCGTAGGCGGAAAGTTGTTTGCTTAAAGGTAGAATGCAGGCTTTATAAGGGGCAAGGAAGGGATGGAAGCGCAATACGATGCGTGAATCATCTTCTTTGATATTTTCTTCATCATAAGCGTCACATAAGAATGCGAACATCAGACGTTCAACCCCAACCGCCGGTTCGACGCAATATGGGATGTATTTTTCGTTGGTATTGGGGTCCAGATATTCCATCGATGTCTTCGAATGGTTCATATGCGCACTAAGATCGAAATTGGTCCGATCAGCGATGCCCCATAATTCATCAAAGCCCCACGGATAACGGTACTCGATATCGCTGGTGCCGGTGGAATAATGGGAAAGCTCGGCTTTTTCATGTTCGCGCAGACGCGTGTTTTCAGGGCTAAGTCCCAAATCCTTGAGCCATTGCATACAGAACTTTTTCCAGTAGTCGTACCACTCAAGATCGGTACCGGGTGCGCAGAAGAACTCGAGTTCCATCTGTTCGAATTCACGCGTCCGGAAAATGAAATTACCCGGCGTGATTTCGTTGCGGAAAGATTTGCCGATCTGGCCGACTCCGAACGGAATTTTCTTGCGCATCGTACGCTGCACGTTACGGAAATTGACGAACATCCCCTGCGCCGTTTCAGGTCGCAGATAAATCGTATTTTTAGCATCTTCGACAACGCCCTGGAAGGTCTTGAACATCAAATTGAATTTGCGGATATCGGTGAAATCATGCGCCCCGCAGTTAGGACATGGGATTTGTTTTTCTTTGATCAATTCCATCATCTGTTGATCGTTAAGTCCAGTCGAAGTATACGTACCATCCTCGAATTCGTTGATCAGTTTGTCCGCGCGATGACGCGTCTGACATTTGCGGCAGTCCATCAAGGGGTCGGTGAACGTACTCAAGTGGCCGGAAGCGACCCAAACCTGCGGGTTCATCAAAATTGCGGACTGTATGCCCACGTTATATGGATTGGTCTGGATGAATTTTTTCCACCAGGCTTTTTTGATATTGTCTTTCAGTTCGACACCCAACGGACCAAAGTCCCAGGTATTGGCCAAACCGCCGTAGATTTCGGATCCTTGGAATACGAAACCGGAGCTTTTCGCATGATTTACGATCGTCTCGAAAGTTACTTTCGACATAGTTAATCTCCTTTAATGTTAATTGATTTATTATAGCACTTTTTCCAGAAAAGCCCAACTTTTCAGGCGCATTCCGGCGTGTTCGACAATGAAGTCGCGGTAGATTTCAGCGGTCTCTTTTTTGATGGTTACGGCCGCCGCAAGGGCTTCAAAATTAGCCAGTTCGGCCTTTGCCAGATAGCGAAATTGTTTCAGGATGTCAGGGTCGTAGATCGGAGTCTGCGTCTCGACACGGCAATCCGGACAGATGAATCCGCCGTCGGCTACCGCGATACTGTTGACCTTCTGCGCCGAACAAATGGCGCAGCCGTCGACCATCGGGGAGAATCCGAGCAGATCCGCCAGGCGGGCATAGAAGAATCCCAAGACCAGATACGGGTGGTCTTCTTCACGCAGATCCTTCAGCAAGACTTCAAGCAGATTGTAGAGTTCGCTGCTGCCTTCATGATCCAAGCCTTCCTTCACAATCTGTAAGACCGCTTCAGCCAGAACGGAGGCGACAGTGGATTTCACCAGATTTTCCCGTAATAGCCGGTTCGATTCCAGCATTGACGCTTCGTGCAGCAGTTGAAAATCGCTGCCTTCTTTTTCGTCATAGCGGAATTCGGAGAAAGAGAACGGCGAACAGGCATAGGAATTCTTACTTTCAAGTTTCCGTATGCCTTTGGCTAGAAAAGTCTGATACCCTTTTTCTTTGCTTAAGACGAAAACAAGCGCATCGTTTTCACGATACTCCTGTTGATTCAAAATGATGACAGCAAGTTTATCGTTCATCGTCCTTTAGCTCCGTATCGAGATAACCTAATGAATTTAGACGGTCCTTACGGTTACGCCAGTCTTTCTCGACGCGCACGAAGAGTTCCAGGAAGATGTTTTTGCCCAAAATCCCCTCCAGTTCGATGCGCGCTTCCTGTCCGACTTCTTTCAACAGCGCACCGCCTTTTCCAATGACGATCCCCTTCTGTGAATCGCGTTCAACCAAGATGGTCGCAATGATGAGGATGCTTTCTTTTTTCTCGGCGAACTTGTCAAAGACGACCGCAATCGAATGCGGGATTTCTTCTTTGGTTTTCGCTAACAGCTTTTCACGGATGATTTCGGCCAATATGAACTGTTCGGGGTAATCGACTTTCATTTCGTCGGGATAGTACTTCACCCCTTCCGGGATGTAATTACGCGTCAAATCGAAGAGTCGGGTGACATTGTCGCCGGTTTTCGCGCTGATCGGAATGATTTCAGCAAACAGTTCGGTCTTGCTTAGAGACATCAGCAGTTCCAGTAAGACCGCCCTTGGCATGGCGTCGATCTTGTTGACGACACAAAAGATGGGGATTTCCACATTACGCAAATAATCCATGACAAATTCGTCCCCGCGTCCGATTTTTTCGGTCCCGTCGAAAATATAGTAGATGACATCGACACCGGAAATCGCGGAATACGCTAGTTTGTTCATCTGACGTCCGAGTTCGTGTTTGGGTTTATGCAGACCCGGCGTATCGATGAAGATGAGCTGCGAGTTTTCGTCGGTGACGATCGCACGAATACTGTTGCGGGTGGTTTGCGGTTTATTCGATACGATGGCGACTTTTTCATGCATGATCTGGTTGATCAGCGTACTTTTTCCGGCATTAGGCCGTCCGATGATGGCGATGAAGCCCGATTTGAAGGTCATAGGAGATCCTCTTGCGAAAAACGCATGGGCAATAATTCGTCGATTGTTTTCTCAACGGTCTCTTTTCCGTTGGAAAGCAGAATCGGGCAATCTGCGTTTAAGAGTTCCGACAGAACTTGGCGGCAGATACCGCATGGCGCCGCGATGCGATCGCCATCGCTAACAATGGCTAAGAGCGCGATATCGTCTTTGCGGTAACCGTTGGAATACGCGGCGAAAATCGCGCTGCGTTCTCCACAGTTAGTTGCACCGTAGGATGCGTTTTCAATGTTGGCACCTAGAAAAACGGTACCGTCCTTCATCAGCGCGGCAGCGCCGACATGGTAGTTGGAATACGGAGCATAGGCATTTTTCATGGCATCGAATGCCTTCTGTAATACGAGTTGTTTGTTCATAGTTCCTCTTTCTATAAAAGATGGCGGGAGATCAAGATCATTCCGACAACGGCGGACAATAGCGCACTGAGAAATACGGCTGCCGAGCCTAGGTCTTTGGCCTGCTTCGTCAGCAGATTCCAACTCGGGTCGAAACGGTCGATGATAGATTCAATCGAACTGTTGATATATTCCATCCCGATGACCTGCGCGATGCAGACGATTAGGATACACCACTCGATATCGGTAAATTGCAGGATGAAAGCGATGAGAATGGCGATCAGTCCTAAGCCGAATTGCAGTTGGATGCTAAAATCATGCAGCAGACCGTCAATTAATCCGTCGCTGGAATACTTGAATTTCAAAAAGAATTTCGCGATGAAACTAACGTTTTGCGATTTCATGTAAGATGATCTCCTGGAAAGAATCCATTTCTTTTTCGTCTTCTAGTGTATTGTGGTCATAGCCTAATAGATGAAGGAGACCGTGCGTAAACAAAAAACAGAACTCGCGTTTCAACGAATGGCCGTATTCGAGGGACTGTCGCCGAACAGCATCGACGCTGATGAAAATATCGCCGAGTTCGCGCAAGTCACCCACCACAAGATCGGGTTCCCCTTCTTCCGCCGCAAAGCTGATCACGTCGGTGGGACGATCGACATCGCGGTAGTCGCGGTTCATGGCATGGATTTGTGCGTCGTCGACCAAAATCAAAGACAGACCGAAATCGGCCGTGATTTTGAGTGTTTGGGCGGTCTTTTTAGCAATCGGTTGAAGATATTTACGGTAGTTAACCCAGCTTTTCTCGGCACTTTGATTGATGAACAGGATTTCCATACATTTCCTCCCCAACTATTATATCGCGAAAAGCAGTTGACGAAGAGGATAATTTCGTTTGGGCTGGATTTGCTATGCGAAATCAGGTCTACATTTTATCTTATAAAGTTCAAGATCACTTAATTGAAGAAGAAATGTCGTTTTCCGTTGTTTTGTTACGGTCAAAAAAGACGCCGCAGCGTCTTAACCGAAATCGTAATGTTGACCTCTGACCTGATAGATCAAATGTTCGCAGATATTCTTAGTATGGTCACCGGCGCGTTCGATGTTGCGCAGCATGCCGACGGTGGCAACCAGATTCGGGATACTGTCGCCTTGTTCCATGCGCGTTTCGATGAAACGGATCATCAGGGTGAATGCGGCGTCGATCTCATCGTCCAGCTGCGGGACTTCAATCGCGGTTTTCGCATCTTTGTTGACATAGCATTCCATGGCTTTGTCGTAAAGGTCGATGAACTTGCCGCCCAACTTCTGCGCATGACCAAGTATGGCCGGTTCCAGTTTTTCATTTTTGATGACATAGCGTGCGATGTTTTTCGCATAATCACCGATACGTTCAAGATCCGAAGCGATTTTGATGCCTGCGATGATGACGCGTAAGTCGCTGGCGACCGGAGCTAAGAGCGATAAAACTTCCAGTCCGCGGTCGTTGATTTCTTCTTCGTTTTTGTTGACGAATTCATCTAATTCGATAATAGCCAGACTTCGTTCTTTATTGCCGGATTCCAGTACTTCCAGTGCCATTGTATACATTCTGCGAACTTTTTCCGACATCTGTAGGATGCCGTCCTGGAAGAGCGCTAATTCCGTATCGATTTTTACCATGGTATCTCCTTATCCGAACCTTCCGGTTATGTAGTCTTCCGTACGTTTATCTTTAGGTAGCTGGAATAATTTCTTCGTAGCATTCATCTCGATCAGTTCCCCGTTGAGGAAGAAAGCCGTTTCGTCGCTGATACGCGCCGCTTGCTGCATGCTGTGGGTTACGATGACGATGGTGAATTCGGCTTTGAGGTCTTGGATCAGTTCTTCGACCTTCGCCGTGGCGATCGGATCCAGTGAGGAAGTGGGTTCATCCATCAGGATGACTTCCGGTTCCATCGCGATGGCCCGTGCGATGCACAAACGCTGCTGTTGGCCACCGCTTAAGCGCAATGCACTAGAGCCAAGGCGGTCTTTAACTTCCTCCCACAAAGCTGCTTTACGCAATGATTTTTCGACGACTTCGGCGAGGACTTTCTTATCTTTGACGCCTTGACATTTCAGTCCGTAGGCGACATTTTCATAGATACTCTTGGGAAACGGGTTGGGCTTTTGGAAAACCATTCCGACCCGCGTACGCAGATTCACCACATCCTGGTTCTTATCGTAGATATCCGCCGATCCAAGCAGAATCGTACCTTGAATCTTGCAATTCTCAATCAGGTCGTTCATCCGATTCAAACACCGCAGTAATGTGGACTTCCCGCACCCGCTAGGTCCGATGAATGCCGTGACATGATTTTTCTTAATATCCAAATTAATATCGAAAAGGGCTTGCACATCGGTATAATACAAGTTTAATTTGCTGATTTGGAATACAGATTCCATAGCACCTCCACGATCGGTTGTTAAACCGATCTCTTAACTAAACTATTCTATCAAATTCTCGTCGTTTCTTGGTAGCATATGTGTTAAGTTTCGGTTAAATCGTCGGTAAAGTCAATGTAAAGGTGGTTCCGACGCCTTCATTTGAGGTAACGCCAAGGATTCCGCCATGTGCTTCGATGATTCCTTTGACGATTGCTAAGCC
>JBBQGS010000108.1:0-5816 GCA_038323255.1 Erysipelotrichales bacterium
ATCTATGTCGGTAAGGCCATCAAACTGAAAAACAGATTGAACTCCTATTTCATCGGAGCCCATGATCATAAGACCACCAAACTGGTCTCTCAAATCGACGATTTCGATTATTTCGTTACGAACTCAGAGAAAGAATCGCTCTTGTTGGAGATCAATCTGATTAAGAAATATCGTCCACGCTTCAACATCATGTTCATGGACGACCGCTCTTACCCCTACATCAAGATTACCAACGAACCGTTTCCCATCGTCAAAGTCGTACGCGAAACAACCAAAGACAAACATGCCAAGTATTTTGGACCCTATCCGGATGCTACGGCCGCTTATCGGATCATGGAACTGATTAACGGGATGTATCCGATCCGCAAATGCCACATCATTCCCAAAAAGGTATGCCATTATTATCATCTTAACCAATGTCTTGGTCCATGCGAACTCGACGTCAGCCCGGATGTATACATTAAGATGAAAGAGGAAATCACGAAACTCCTAAAGGGCGACACAAAGGCGTTGCGCGATCAGATGACGGCGCTGATGAACGAAGCCACATCTACGCAGAACTATGAAAAATCCGCGGATTACCGCGATTATCTTCGTTCGCTGGATTATATCAGCGATCCGCAGATGGTGATGAGCGAAGAAATCAAAGACCGCGACGTCTTCAACTATTACGAAGACAGCGGCTACCTCGCGATTCAAGGATTATTTATCCGCGGTGGAAAACTGCTTGACCGTTCTTTGACCATGCAGGCACTTTACAGCGATCCCGAGGAAGAATTCGTCGCTTTCGTGATGCAGTATTACCAAAGTAATCCTCTACCCCAAGAAATCTTATTACCTCGCGGGGAAACTGTTTCCGCTCTGATCGAAGTACTCGACACCAAAGTCCTGCAACCACAGCGGGGCATGAAGCGCAACCAGGTCGAACTGGCGCGTAAGAACGCCGAAAACAATCTAAAACAAAAGTTCCAAGTGCTTTCGCGTCAAAGCGCGCATCAGGAAGAAGCCAATCATCTCTTGGCAATCGCATTGCATGAAAAAGAAATCCATCGCGTCGAACTCTTCGACAACTCCCATATATCCGGATCCAATGCGGTAGCCGGGATGGTCGTTTTCGATGATGGGATCCCAAATAAAAAGGAATACCGCTTATTTAAAGTCCATTCCAAGAACGACGACCTAGCCAACATGAAGGAAGTCCTGTATCGCAGATACCTGCGACTCATGAAAGAAAACGCAATCATGCCAGAACTCATCCTGGTCGATGGCGGGGAAAATCAAGTTAAGGCGGCCATCGAAATTCGGGAGTTGCTTGATCTCAATATTCGCATCGCCGGCTTGGTGAAAGATGACAGCCATCGTACCGCGGACTTGATCAACGAACAATTACAACTGATGCCTGTCCCTAAAGAAAGTCCGCTTTTCTTCCTGTTGACGCGCATGCAGGATGAAGTGCACCGCTTTGCGCTGAGTTATCACCAGAAGTTACGCTCGAAAGCGCAGACCAAATCGATTCTGGACGAAATCGAAGGCATCGGTCCGACACGCAAGAAAGAACTGATGAAACATTTTAAGACGTTCCGTGCGATTAAAGAAGCCGAAGTTGCTCAACTTAGCGAAGTCTTGCCGCTCGAAGTCGCACAACGAGTGTATGAACTTTTCCATTCAACGCAAGACAAAGAAGACCTGATTTGATATACTTAATTGTCGGAAACGGAGGGAAACCATGAACTCAATCGGAATCGTCGACTCGGGACTAGGCGGATACACCGTCTATGCATCGTTACGCAAAGCGTATCCGAGTGCCTCTTTTATCTTTTTGGCAGATCAAAAACATGCTCCCTACGGAAATAAAACGCAGGAAGAGATCATTGCAATCACCTATAAAAACCTACAATGGTTTCATAACCACGACATCCATGAAGTCATATACGCATGTAATACGACATCATCCGTCGCACTGGATCAGATGCGTTCGGTATTTCCGGATATGGTTATGCACGGCATCATCGATCTCACAGTCAATTCGCTCGACCTAAAGCAGGGTGACTCCGTATTGGTGCTGGCCACCAGTGCCACAATCAAGAGTCAATCCTATCCCAAAGCCATCACCAAACGCTTCAACGATGTCAAAGTGGATGGTTTGGCCATGGTCGACCTGGTCCGCCATATCGAAGAACTAAGCGACGAGGACAGGGTCAATACTTATCTGAAATCACAACTCTCGCAGGTTGCCTCCGCCTATACGAAAATCGTGTTGGCCTGCACCCATTATCCAATCGTCAAAGATCAGATCGCGCTTTTCGTAAAAGGGGAACTATGCGATTCACGTCTCGCGATCATTCATCTTTTGAAAAACAGAAACTTACCGCAAGGGAAGAGCCGGTGCTTTACAACCGGTGAGCCTCTACATGCCCAACATCAGGTGAAGACACTCTTCGATATCGACGAAACATTCACCCACGCACTTACAGGTGCGCTCCACGCATGGAAATCGTAGTCGTCAGCGACAGTCACGGCCGTATCGAAGTCCTGCAACAGATACGCGAACGCCATCCCAACGCGGATGCATACTTGCATTGCGGCGACAGTGAAACGGACGAACAACATTTGGATTCTTTCGCTTCCGTCCAAGGCAACAACGATATGTATTACCGTTATCCGGAACAACGCGTCATCGATTTGGGCGAATGCAAGATTCTGCTCATCCACGGACACCAGCACTACTCCGGTTCAAGGGTGAGGGATATCGCAGCGCGCGCCAAGCGCATCGGCTGTACCATGGCTTTCTATGGACACTCCCACGTCTTTCATACGTCCATCGAAGACGGCGTGCTGCTCGTCAATCCCGGATCGGTATGGCATAACCGCGACGGTTCGCTTCCGTGCTATGCTATCGTGCATAATCGCGAAGGATTTTGGAAAGTCGAACGCATGTTGATACCCGAAGTCCCGAAAACGCAGAAAAAACATTGGTTATAGTCGCCAACGGTTGAATATGCTGTGGGAATTTGGTAAAATATCACGGCAGTGTCCTCATAGCTCAGCTGGATAGAGCATGCGCCTTCTAAGCGCACGGTCGTGGGTTCGAGTCCCTCTGAGGACGCCAATTAGTATGCAAAGCATCTTATTCAAGGTGCTTTTTTATATGCCGTATTGCTTTTCGGTATAGTGGAACGTTTTTCTGACTTATTGAACAATAAATCCATGCATTTCCGACCATGCGGTTAAACAGAAAACAAAACAATTTTACGTCAATCATATCTGTGTAATAATGACACTATCGATGAAACAAATCAGAGGAGGTAATGATGCAAGCACAAGAAGTGATAGATGCCCTCAATAAACAAGCGCCTTGGGTTAACTTCAATCAGACAAGAGATATTGTCCTATTCGGCGATCCTGCCCAAACGATTACCAAGGTCGGCATCTGTTGGGTGGCAACGCTCGAAGCGATCCACCAAGCAATCAATCAGGGAATCAACTTCATCATCAGTCATGAGAACTGTTTCTATGAAGAGAGTACATCGCCTAAAAAAGCCATATTGGAAGCGCGAAAAATCAAGCAACAACTTCTTTCTGACAACCATATCTGTGTGGTTCGCTGCCACGATGTTTGGGACAGGATCCCCAACTATGGAGTGGCTGATACATGGAGCCAACTGATCGATTTACCGTTTGAGTCAAGAGAAGTCAATTCATACAATTCAATTGCTCGCTTTGAAGCGATGAAAGTCAGTGAAGTCGCAAAAAAGATCGCGGAAAGCCTGCGTGATTTTGGACAGGATTCCGTTACGATCCTTGGCAATCCGGATCAACTTGTGGATTCCTTAGCCATCGGAACAGGTGCTGCAACCGACATATTTTCAATGCTTCAGCAAGGCGTTTCCTGTGTGACTGCAAGCGACGATGGTATGAACAACTGGATTACGGGGCAATATTGCGTCGATTTCGATCTTCCGCTCCTCATTGTTCATCATTCGATCTGTGAGATTCCAGGCATTCGAAACATGCTTCCGTTTCTTAAAACCAGATTTCCGGAAATGGAGTTTGTCTATTTGCATGAAGGTTATCGATTTACGACTATTCGGGCTGATTGAATTTAGTTCAAAATCCGACTAGATGCTCAGAACATAGTATTTTTCTTATGAAGCAAACTCAAAGAGATAACGAATTGGTCATGATTATGTATTAAAAGACAAAGAGGTTTTCATCCTCTGATTTAAACGGTCGATGGTATAATGGATTCACTAAAGAAATCAGGTAATCATATGCAATCTTTCGTTCTTCAGTCAACGCGCATACTGAATGATGATCAAATCAAAGCAGGGAAACTGCTTATTCAAGAAGGGATCATCAAATCTGTTTTGGCTTATGACAATCCGATTCATGTTGATTTGGATGTCGGAGATTTCTTGATTGCCCCGGGATTGATCGATACGCATACCCATGGGTTTGCGGGATGGTCTTTTACAGGTGTGATTACACCAGAAGAAATCTGTGATCTAAGTCTCAAAATGGCGAGTTTCGGCGTTACGTCGATGCTTGCGAGCAGTTCCTTCAAAGGATACAAATCTGTTGTTGAGGCAATTAGAAACAATAAATTATCCTGTAAAATGCTTGGCATTCATGCGGAAGGACCTTTTCTCAGTAATAACCAATACGGAGCCGCAAAACCAGGGACGATTTTTCCATTGCCTGATAATGTGAGAGCGATGAAGATGATCGAAGAAGCGCAAGGATATCTTAAGATGGTCACCTTAGCCCCTGAAGTCGAAGGGAATCTTGAACTGATCGATGTATTCCACCAAGCCGGCGTCTTGGTTGGGGCAGGACATACCGACGCTACACGCGCTGAATTGAAGAAGTGTGAAGGGAAGATCGACGTATTCACGCATACCGGAAACGCCATGAAAGGTATCCATCACCGTGAAATCGGGACCTTGGGTACCGCCTTGCTTTCTGATGTACCGTGCGAAATCATCGCCGACGGGATGCATTTGTGTCGGGATATGTTGGAGATGATTTTCCGTCTTAAACCGTTTGATCAACTGATTCTGATTTCGGACACCACCGCGTTGGCAGGATTGCCGGTAGGAACCTATGATCTGCCGGGGGGTAAAATATTCGTCCATGAAGACGGATTAGTCACCAACGAATACGGACGAATTAGCGGTAGCAGCCGTCCGGTCATCCATAATGTCAATGTTTTGGCACAGATGGGCGTATCCCTGAGCGATATCTTCCGTATGGGGAGTTTCAATCCGGCCCGCCAACTGGGGATTTCAAACAACACGGGTTCGATTGCAGAGGGGAAGTGCGCCGATTTGATTGTCTTAGATGGCAATCTGAAAGTCGAATTGACGATGGTCGAAGGAAAGATCGTCTATCGTAAAGGGCAGGCAATGCTTGACTTCAATCCACGCACCGAATCGTTATTAAGCAATCCTGAATTCAGAGGATATTATTTCTGATGAACACTGCCTAAATGCTGAAAAATAAAGATTCAAGCCGGATTTCAATCAAGCAAGAGTCACCGTTTTTTCGACGATTCTGACTATTAGATTTCAAAGTTTGGCAACTGCTTGGTAGCAACGATCGAAGTAATCCAGTAGCCAATCAATTTTGGAAAAACTATTATAATCTGACATAAGAGCTGTTTCTGTAATGAAAGTACCTCGCTTAAAAAGCTAAATGGCAGTTCTTCTATAATGTTATAATGATTTTATCACTGACACTCTCAACATAAAGGATGTAACTATGCCCAAAGTAACAAATTTCGAAAAAATTACGAGTCCGGAAGAATTGATTTCTTA
>JBBQGS010000109.1:0-5771 GCA_038323255.1 Erysipelotrichales bacterium
ACTCGCCGACACGCATCGGAAGATCCTTGTAGGAATGCAGAGAATTCTTGTAGACGAGCATGCCTCCTGGACAGTTCATCGGTTTGATGGCGAACATATGGTCGTCGATTTCACTGGTATACATGTTGTCGCGGTAGTTAAACCAGTGACCGGAAACTTCCCAAAGTTCTTTGTTCAGCATAATCGGTGTCTGGATGAATTGGTAACCTTCTTTGACATGTTCCTCGAACCAGTAGTTTTCCAGCGTTCTGCGCAGAATCAATCCGTTCGGTAACCAGAACGGAAAGCCCGGGCCGTATTCGCTCATCATGAAGAGATTCAGGTCTCGGCCGAGTTTCTTATGGTCGCGTTTCTTGGCTTCTTCCAGCAGATACATATGTTGGTCAAGCTCTTCTTGCGAAGCGAAACAGATTCCATAGACACGTTGCAACATTTTATTGTCGGAATCGCCTTTCCAATAGGCACCACTGACTTTCAGCAGTTTGAAAAACTTGAGTTGTTTGACGGTCTCAACATGCGGTCCCCGACAAAGGTCGACGAATTCACCTTGGCGATAGGTCGTGATGATTGTGTTGTCTTCATCCATCTGATTGATGAGGTCCAATTTGTAGGGGTCGGCAGCGAAAAGTTCCAAGGCTTGTGACTTGGTGAGTTCTTCGCGTTGAATACGCTTGCCGTCTTTGGATATCTTTTTCATTTCCGCTTCGATCTTGGGGAAGTCTTCTTCGCGAATGACAGCATCACCCAAATCGATGTCATAGTAAAAGCCGTCCGTGATGACCGGTCCGACCCAGAAAAGGGCCTGCGGATAAATCCGTTTGATGGCTTGGGCCATCATATGCGCGCAAGAATGGTTTAATACGTTGAGTTCTTCGTTTTCTTTAATGTTGATCATGGTTTTGTTTCCTTTCGATAAAAAGACTCTCATCCTGTAAAAGGACGAGAGTCTCGCGGTACCACCTTAATTCACATTGCTGTGCACTTGATTCGTTAACGCCGACCACGGGGTTTATTCGTAAACCCTACTCCCAAGCGGTAAATCGTTTGTCCGTACGGAAGCTTCCACCAACTCTTCCTCGCTCTTGAACGGAATGGGACGATTCATGTCCTGTTCGCTGTATTTAAGATATTTATACTCTTTTAGCGGGAGTCTGTCAACTAGATAACGAAGTTCCCTGCTTTGAAGAGACTGACTTTCATGCCGTCCTGTTTGATGCCGGTGATTTCCATGTCGGCGCTGCCGAACATGAAATCGCAGTGTTCCATCGAATGATTGGATCCGGCCGCTTGCAGTTCTTCCTGCGTCATGTTGTTGCCACCTTTAATATTCATCGGATAAGCGCGACCCAATGCCAGATGGCAGGATGCGTTTTCGTCAAACAAGGTGTTCAGAAACAGGATGCCGGAATTGGAAATCGGGGAATCGTGGGAAATCAGTGCGACTTCGCCGAGATAGGATGAACCTTCATCGACGGATAGCAGATTGTCCAGAGCTTCTTTTTCTTTGGCTGCTGCTGACTTTACGACTTTTCCGTCTTTGAATTCGAGCCAGAATCCGTCGATCAGACGGCCTTGGTAATTCAACGGTTTGGTTGCGACGACTTTCCCGTTGACACCGAATTTAGAAGGCATCGAGAATGACTCTTCGGTTGGCATATTGGGGTTGAAACGGATCCCTTGGGTGTTGGCTTCATCGCCGCCAGCCCAGATATGGTTTTCGATTAAGTCGACAAACAGATCGGTTCCAAGACTGTTTTGGAAATGCAAAGTCTTGAAATTGAAGTCGTTGAGAGCTTGATTGTGGGCGCTCAAACGGGCGTTGTGTTCTTTCCACTCTTGTACCGGATCATTGTCCTCATGAACGCGTACGGCGTTGAAAATGGCATCCCATAAAGCATCGACCGCAGCTGCGTCGGTAAGTTCGGGGAATACTTTTTTTGCCCAAGCGATGGTTGGAACGGCCACGATGGACCACTGGGTACGGTTGCCCATCATAAAGGTTTGCCATTTCGTCAGTGCTTTGCGTTGTGCGATACTCGCACGCTGAAGTTTGACCGGATCGACATCCGCCAACAGACTCGGCGTCGGTGACGCGACGTTTAATAACGCAGCGCCTTTTTCCATGAAGTAATCGAATTGCGCGACCAAATAATCAGGCACTTCTTCCAGCGTTTCGACGGATGATTTCAGATAGGTCGTATGGGTGACAGGATCATCGCTCCAACGGACTTGGACATAACTTGCCCCGACTTCATACGCTTCTTCGACACACAGACGGACGAATTCGCGGGTATCGGGTTGGCCGTTGATCACCAGCATTTGGCCGGGTTGGACATTGGCTCCGATGGATACGGCCAGACGGGCATATTTACGTAATCTATTTTGACTTGGCATGGTGATTCCTCTTACTTTCCGTGGGATATCGGCAACATGGCGGCGCCGATCAGACCGGGTTCATCCAGTTCAGCATGGACGAATTCGATTGAATGCATCCCGACATGAACCATGGATTTGAAATACTCGATCATTTTACTGAAGTATTGGTCGCGGGATTTGGCGACTCCGCCTCCAATCACAAAGATATATGGGTCGCAGGTATGGGCGATTGCGGAGCACATGGCGGCGAAATCGTAGGCCATTTTATCGATGATGTCCAGGGCGACAGCATCGCCCGTTTTCGCAAGTGCGAAGATTTCTGCCGCACTTTGGATATTCGGGTTGATGCGCTGCCGTGCGATACGGATCAATGCGGTACCGGAGGCTTCGTTTTCTACCGCCCCGACATTGAGATGATTGTATTTTTTACGGTTGCGGTCAATGATGATGTTTCCGATTTCACCCGCATGCCCGTTCTTACCGGAAACAACCTGACCGTTAACGATCAGTCCGCCGCCGATACCTGTGCTGTGAGTGATGTAGTAGACGATCGGTTTGCCTTTGCCGGCTCCAACCAACGCTTCGGCCAGACCGGCTACATTGGCGTCGTTGTCGACATAGGTAGGCAGACCGAATTCAAAAGACAATTGATGTGCGAGCGGATAATGTTCAAACCCTGGCAAATTCGTTGCCATCAGCATTTCGCCGCGCAACGTGTCGACCGGACCGGGAACGCCGACGCCGATACCGGAACATTCTTTCCAATTTTCGATTGAATGGACACAGGAAATCAGATTTTCCATGACCTTTTCAGGACCGTCCAGAGCGAACGAAGGACGTTTGACTTCGGCTAAAATGCGGCCGTCTTCCGTGACTTTTGCGACCCGGACGTTAGTTCCGCCCAGATCGATTCCAATGTATGTTTTCATATGTTTCCCCCCCTGTCTATTTGACTTCAACAATCTTCATCATATTGGCAGTACCCTCACCGGTCGGATAACCCGCGGTGATGATGACATAGTCGCCGATCATAAGGCCATTGTCTTTCGCAATGATGCTGGCGAGTTCATCGTCATTGGTCATTTCATTTTGGACATCGGAGAATAGAGGGATGACACCCCAGTTGATTTCCAGTTTGCGTTGGACCGTTTTCGTGAACGTGACAGCGAAGATAGGTACGCACGGACGGAATTTCGAAATACGCCGCGCAGTGCTGCCGCCTTGCGTAAATGCAATGATCGCTTTCACGCGATCAAGCTGTAAAGATGCATCGGCGACCGAAATCCCAATTGCGTCTTGGACGGTTTTATGGCTGGAACGGATTGCTAAGTCGAGCCGTTCGCGGAAAGGAATGGTTTCTTCGATGGCTCGTGCGATGAAATCCATCGTGGTAACTGCTTCGATCGGATATTCGCCGGCTGCCGTTTCGCCCGAAAGCATGATACAGTCGCTGCCGTCAAGTACGGCATTGGCGACATCGCTGGCTTCGGCCCGCGTTGGTCGCGGATTGCCCATCATCGATTCCAGCATGTGGGTGGCGGTGATGACCGGTTTCCCGAATTCGTTGGCTTTTTTGATGATGCCTTTTTGATAGATTGGAACCAATTGGGTACTGACTTCCACCCCCAAGTCGCCGCGTGCGACCATGACGCCGTCCGCTACATGCAGGATGCTATCGAGATTATCGTAGCCTTCCTGGTTTTCAATCTTGGCGATGATCTGCGTGCGTTTTTTGCCTTCATCCAACAGGATGGCACGGATTGCTTTGACGTCTTCGGCTCTGCGCACAAACGATGCAGCAACGAAATCGATGTCTTTTTTACATCCAAACCGCAAGTCCGCTTCGTCTTTTTCCGATAGGAACGGCATGGACAGACGTACATTGGGAACATTCACGCCTTTCCGCGTTTTAATCGCACCGGAATTTTCAATCCGGCAGGTTAAAATGCCTGGTTCGGGGATTTCCATAATGGTCAGACGCATCTTACCGTCATCGATCAGAAGAAAGTTGCCCGGTTTGACATCTTCGAACAATTCGGGTGTGGAAATGTTAAAGCGCTGGTTGTTGCCGAGCACTTCTTCGCGCACGACATTGACCATGTCCCCTTTTTTGAATTGGAGGATGCCGTTTTCCATTTCACCGCAACGGATTTCAGGTCCTTTGGTATCCAGCATGATCCCGATGTTAAAGCCCATCCGGTCGTTGATTTCATGGACGCGATCCATGCGTAAACCATGCTCTTCATGGGAACCGTGCGAGAAGTTGAGACGAACGATATTCATGCCCGCATTTGCGAGTTTTTCAATCATTTCGGTACTTTCACTGACTGGTCCCAGCGTACAGATAATCTTCGTTTTTCTAAAGTTTTTTTGCATGTTGCTCCTTTAAACTAAGCGTTCAAACAAATCCGTCAAGGATTTGCGCGATGCTTTAGGCATCACCAACGCTTCATTGATATCCATGGATACGATTTCATTGCCGATCATTCCGACACATTGGCCGCCGATTCCATTGGCCAGCAATTCAACGGCTTTGTCGCCCATTCTTGTGGCTAGAACACGGTCAAACGCAGTCGGCGATCCACCCCGTTGGACATGGCCCAATACGGTAGCGCGTCCCGAGAATTTCGTGACAAGGCTGATTTTCTGTGCAAGTGCGTCGCAATCCGTGATTTTTTCACTGATGACGACAATCGCATGGTTTTTGTGCTTCACTTCTTCGAAATAGCGCAGCTTCTCCAAAATATCGATTTCATTATACCCTGTTTCGGGCGTAACGATGATTTCGGCGCCACAACTCAATCCGGAATACAGGGCAAGATCCCCGCAATGGTTGCCCATCACTTCAACCACCGAACAGCGGTGATGCGACGAACTGGTATCGCGGAGTTTATCGATGGCTTGGATGACGGTATTCAGCGCCGTATCGAAACCGATCGAATAATCGGTCGACGAAATATCGTTGTCGATGGTGCCGGGTAAACCGATGCAGTTGATTCCCATTTTTGTGAGAGCCATCGCACCGCGATAGGTTCCGTCCCCACCGATTACGACGACTGCATCGACTTCGAACTTTTTCAAATTCTCGATGGCAGAAAGCCGAACTGCTTCTTCTTTGAATTCAGCCAAACGGGCGGTACCGATGAAAGTCCCTACGCGGATCATGATATCGCTGACCGATTTCCCGTTCAGCAGTTCCATTTTTCCTTCGACCATGCCTTTATAGCCGTCGTAAATGCCGACAACTTCGATTCCGCGCGCAAGCGCCGAACGGGTTACCGCACGTATGGCGGCGTTCATTCCCGGAGCGTCGCCGCCCGATGTCAGAACACCGATCCTTTTCACCATAAAAGAATCCTCCTGTTGTCCACGGTTATCATACCATTAACAGGAGG
>JBBQGS010000110.1:0-5743 GCA_038323255.1 Erysipelotrichales bacterium
TCGACATACGCTTTAAAACCAACACTTGCCCGATGGCGGGTACGCAGAAAGCCACCAACACACCGACGATCAGTGCCCGGCGCATGAATTCATAATGTAAGATTTCCATAGTCTTCCTCTCTGTGAGGATGACTGTGCTTATGGCTCAGTTCTTCCTCAATCTGATTTTTGTCAAGTTGTACGATGGATGTCTCTTCCAGACAATAGACGGTATCCGCAAATTCTTTGGCTAAGGCCATGTCATGGGTGATGGCGATGATGGTTGTCTGTTTTGCTTGGTTGATGTCCCGTAATAATTGGAAAAAAGTGTGCGAGAAATTTGCATCGAGCGAAGACGTCGGTTCATCCAATAGAATCGCTTCAGGGTCGCTCATCAGCGCCTGTGCCAAGAACACACGCTGGATCTGACCACCCGACAATGAAGATAATTGGGCATGCGGAATCTCGTGCATGCCGACTGCTTTCAGACGATCCATCGCTTTGTCTTTATCTGCCAGGTTGAAATGTGAAAACCACGATTTCTTTCCGTTGAGAGCAGATAAAACGACTTCAAGTGCCGTCGCCGGGAATCCTTTATGCATGCTTGAAGTGTTTTGGCGCACATACGCCACATGACCTTTGGGATCGATGCGTTTCCCCTCTTCGTCAACCCATCGGATTTCCCCTTCCTGCGGGGTTACGATACCGCAAAGCAAATCCATCAACGTACTCTTGCCCGAGCCGTTGGCACCGACAATGACGCAGAATTCGCCCGGGCTTACACTGAAATCGGTATGCTCGATAATACAGCGGTTTTGGTAGCAGAATCGCAATTGTTCACCTTTGACGCCAAGTTTCACAGACTTACCTCCGTCAATGCGCTAAACAGCGCATAGAGATTCTTCTTCATCAAACTGAAATAATTCTCACCGTCATTGCGTTCCTGTGTGCTGAGATTCTCGACCGGAACCAACGTCATGACAGTGGCCGAAGTTTCCTTTGCGATCGCTTCAGCAATTTTTGGATCGAGGAAGGCTTCCGAAAACACGACCGGAATTCGTTGGGTATTGATTAGATTGATGATCTCTCTGACCCTCTTCGCAGATACATCCGTTTCAGGATTGGCACCGGCGATCGATTCCTGCCGTAATCCATATGCCTTCGCAAGATAGGAGAAGGCATTATGGGAAGAAATGAAGAGATCGCGCTTACGCATCGCCAGCGTTGTACGATAGAGTGCATCTAAGGCGCTCAGTTCACTCACTAGCGTCCGTGTATTGGTGAAATAGGTGGTTTGGTTTTTGGGGTCGGCTGTAATCAGGGCATCGCGGATACGAAGTGCCATTGCTTTGGCTAAATTGGGATCCAACCAGACATGCGGATCATTGGGATCGGTCGCGATTCCCTCGCCGGTACGCACGATCAGCGTTTTTTTCAGTTTCGGGGCGACTTCGTTCAGCCAGTGCTCAAATCCTACACCGATTGTCAGCAGAATATTCGCATTCTGGAGTTTGATGCGGTCTTGGGCGCTTAACTCGAAATCATGCGGTTCGATGCCCGGCGGAACAAGATTCACGACATCGATATTATTTCCCCCGATGCGTTTCGCAAATTCCTCCAGCACATATACACTGACGACGACCTGCAGTTTATTTGAGGTCGGGGTCACGGTGCATCCCGAAAGTAGTAAGATCAATGGTAGAATCAGTTTCAAAATCAGTTTCATCGGCACTCCCACTTGCGAATGATTCGCATCTACTTATAGGATAGACGATATCTTGATAAATGGGAAGAAAAAAGCTTCGTTTAGGAAGCTTTCAAGATTTTTTCTAATGTATTCAGATTGCGAGATGTACATCGCTGTTTGAATGTTGTTTCGATCAGCGCATTGGGGAATGAAGTATGCGCCTCGCTCATCGTCCCGATACAGAAAAGCATCGTACCATCCAACGCAAGGAGATGAATGTGTTGAAGGTCGCACGGGACAGACAGTTTCACCGGTTTTTGGAGAAAGACCACATAGGCGACTTGATTTTCAGCGAGTTGCCCGAAAATCCCGCGGTCGACCTTACTGCGCAAATCTTTTGTTGATACGGCGAAGACGTCGATATCTAACTTGAACTTTTGCTGAATCAGTTCGCGGATCAACAATTTGTCTGCTTCGAGACCGTTTTGGTCTTCCATTGTCAAATTCCCCGAATTGAGATAAGTACGAACGCTCGAAAACCCTGCTTCTTCTAACATAATCCGCAGTTCGCTCATCGGAATTTGATTGGTCGACCCGAGATTAATTGCCCTCAGAAAAACCGC
The DNA here is from genome assembly GCA_038323255.1 of Erysipelotrichales bacterium. Taxonomy (GTDB): domain Bacteria; phylum Bacillota_I; class Bacilli_A; order Erysipelotrichales; family Erysipelotrichaceae; genus GWE2-51-13. Next base: position 2,290 of record JBBQGS010000110.1, read on the forward strand.
GATTTCCATCAAAACCATTTCTTCCGTTTAAAATAGATTAGCATGGAGATAGCGATGATCAGCATTACAAGCAAAACCGTCGGATAGCCATATATCCATGGAATTTCGGGCATATATTTGAAATTCATCCCGTAAAGTCCGGCCAAGAATGTCAACGGGATAAAGATCGTCGAAATAATGGTCAATACCTTCATGATCTCGTTCAGGCGATTTGAAATGCTGGAAAGATAGAGATCCATCATCCCCGACAACAGTTCGCGATAGGTTTCGATAGAATCGATACATTGGTATATATGATCGTTGACGTCGCGCAGATACGGGATCGTTTCCTCTCTAACTTCCTTGATTTCCTGATGCATCATCCGCGAGAGCACTTCCCGTAAAGGCCAAATGGCTTTATGGAGATAGAGCAGGTCGCGTTTGTATTGGCGCAGATCGCTTAACAGCGTTATGTTGGGATTCTCCAGCAGTTCTTCTTCTTTTTCGTCGATACGGTCGCCTACGATTTCCAGCACGTCGAAGGAAGCGTCCACGAGCGCATCCAAAATTTCATAAACCAAATGATCCGATTGCGCATTCCGCAAACCGTTGCCTTCAACGCCTAGTCGTTTGCGTATCGGATCAAAGACATCACCCTTCTTTTCTCCGATCGTAATGACATGTTCTTGATCGAAAAGAATGGAAAGCTGTTCGAAGACCAACTCGTCCTTGACGAAATAAACCATCTTGGCGGTAATGAAAGCATATTTATCATACGATTCGATTTTAGGCCGCTGACCAGGCGTCAGGATATCCTCAATGATCAACGGATGGATCTCGAAAGGTTTAAGGATGTCCATCATCACATCATGTTCCAAGATACCGTCGATGTTAATCCAGGTGACCGCAGGGACAAACCCCTTTTGCTTTTTTAAGTATTCGGAATAGCCCACCTTTTTACATTCTGCGGCGGTATAGAGGGTGACTTCTACGTCTTTGTCGCTGACAACGCTCTCTTTTTTCATTGCTTTTGCTCCTTAAGTACTTCATTGATGACCGCTTGGGCGACTGTATCCGCAACCCTGGGATCAAACACATCGGGAATAATCATATCATCGGACAATTCTTCGTCGCTGACCAGTGAAGCCAGCCCCTCGGCAGCCGCGATTTTCATCGCTTCGCTGATTTGTCGCGCTTTGGATGACAGGGCTCCTTTGAAAAGTCCGGGGAAAACCAATACGTTATTAATCTGGTTGGGACGGTCCGATCGGCCGGTTCCAACGACACGAATGCCCGCGGATTTTGCGACATCGTAATCGATTTCCGGTTCAGGGTTGGCCATCGCAAAGACGACCGCGTCTTTTTTCATCGCTTTTGCCATTTCGAAAGTGACCAAGTTCGGTGCCGACACACCGATAAAGACATCGCTTCTCGTCAGTGCCTGGGCCAACGTCAGTATTTCTTGCTGAAGATTCACAAAGGCGGATAATTCAACCTGCAGGAAATCCTGTTCTTGCGCATTGGTGCGTGTCAAAATACCGAATTTATTAAATGCGTAAAGAGTATTGAAGCCATAGTCATGCAACAGTTTCAGAATTGAAGAACCAGCCGCGCCAGTCCCGCTGACCGTAATGGTCATCGCTTCTTTTTGCTTACCGGTCAAACGCAGACAGTTGATCAATCCGGCCAGTACGACGATGGCTGTTCCGTGTTGATCGTCATGGAAAACAGGGATATCGAGTTCTGCTTTCAAGCGTCGTTCGATCAGAATGCAGCGCGGTGCCGAAATATCCTCAAGATTGATCCCCCCAAAGGATGGGGCCAATGCTTTACAGATGCGGATGATTTCTTCGGGGTCTTGGGTATCCAGACAAATGGGAACGGCGTTAAGTCCGGCGAAGCGTATGAAAAGGGCTGCTTTCCCTTCCATCACCGGCATCCCTGCTTTGGGGCCGATATTTCCGAGTCCGAGCACCGCCGATCCGTCGCTGATTACCGCGACCGTGGAATTGACCCATGTCAATGTATCAAGTTGGGTCATATCTGCCTGAATCGCCAGACAGGCAGCCGCTACACCGGGTGTATACGCCAATGCCAGTTCTGCGCGGTCATTGATGGGGGCGTTAGCGATAACTCGTAGTTTCCCTTTCCACTCCCTGTGCTTGTCCAATGATTTTTGATAGATGTCAGCCATGGCACACCTCTTTTTCTTCTCTATTTTACCATAATTCCTGCGATGGATTAGGACAGGAAAACAGACTTGCCACAAAGTTCGTCTCTACCTATTTTTCTTCTTTCCATGACAAAATACGCTTTTGACCTTCTAAGGAGCGGATTTCGCTTACGTTCTGACTGACCTCCAGAGTACCCAAATAGTTAAAGGTATCATCACGCAAGGCAAAGTATTGAATCAAAATAAATTTATCACCCATTTGGATCCAAAAAGTGGCGCTATCCTGGATCCCTTTTTTGAAGGTATCGATCATTTCCAATACCACATGAACACTACCGGGAGGATGGCAATTACGAACATCGCGCCCTAAGATAGCCGCTGTTCGCGGAAAAATCCGTTCTTTTGCTTTGGAGAAGAAGCGGACTTTGTCATTTGCATCGACGAAGGTCAGATCAACCGGCAATGCGCTGAAGATCGACAATAGTTCTTTGTTTGATAAGGATCCCGTATCGGTTTTGAAATTTCCTTCCGGTAGCACATAATTTCCTGACTTTGGTTGAAGTGGGGATTCGATTAGCGGAAACCCGTATTCGAAACTCTCCCTTAGCAAAGAATCCATTTCTTCCAAAGATAGAATCTCATTGGCAATCGGAAATAGGATGCGTTCTTCTTTATCGATGCAACCATACAGCGCAAAATAAAGACTTCCGATTTGTAGATCGATTGTTTTCTCGTCCGGTTTTTCCGCCTGAAAAAGTTCCCTACACTTCTTGATTTGAGTGCGGATCGCGTCATGCAATGCCCACATGATTTTCAGTCCCGCAAAACGTTCTTGTTTAGATTCCAATAGCGGAAACAACAGATTTTCTTTTTTGAGGTAATGTGCATTGAAACAAGTCAGTTCATTCAGAAATTCCAGATACACGTTTTGGTCGCCAACATAGTCGTGCAATAAGATGACTTTACGCAAATCGTCGAGTTTTCGTTTCAACGCTTCGTTTTCCACGTGGAGTGTTCCCAAAAAACTGTCATTCTTCAAATTCGTCAAACCAAATTGTTTGTGTGATTGAGAAAAAACATGCATGAATTTTTCGAGTTTATCCAAAACTGATTGAACACTTTCTCCTTTTTTCAATCGGTTATTCATTAGTTCAACGGTTTCGTCAGGGGTAAGTGAGGTTATTTCGGTTTGATATTCATGGTAGAGCGCCAATCCGTCTTCGCCGGCATTCAATCTCAATAGGTAATGTTCAAGCAAATCGATTCGTTTGGCATCCATAGTCATTCTCCTAGGAAGCGATG
>JBBQGS010000111.1:0-5740 GCA_038323255.1 Erysipelotrichales bacterium
CCGGGGTCGGTTTTGCACTGGCGCGGTCGACAGCTTCACGGAAGACTTCTTCAAAACGAAGTTCGAGTTGTTTGGGGTCGAAGCTCGCGAAACGCCATTCGCGCATCAGTTCGATTTCCTTTTCCCCATCGTTCGCATTGACGATCAGTTCCACATAAGCGTCGTTGACTGAATATGTCAGATCCGTCTGATTGGAATTGACGAAGCGAATCGTATGATTGTTGGTGAAGACTTCGAAACTGTTGATTTCGCCATGGAATTTCGTTTCCATTTCAAAGGTGAAATCGATGATCTGTTTGCCTAACTTCAACAGATTGGCACTGATGGGTGCCAACGTTGCTTCTGCTCTATCAGGGAGAATATAAGGCGGATTTGCGATCAGCTGTGCAGCAGCGACGGCATCGTCGATGAGGCGTACTAGATCTTCTTTCGTATGGCTCGGATAAGCTGTGAATTCACCGTTTCCGCGTTTTCCGTCATGATCCACGAATACTTTAACGACCCCGTATTTTACTTCTTTACGGCGCGTTTGGTCGATTTTATGGCGTATATAGAACCACTCCGCGCTCTTTGTTGTACGGAACTGGACGCTGAATTCATCGATCTGCGGATGATTTTGCAGACATTCTAGTAAGATGTTTTCCATTAGCCTAACCTCGCTTTCGCTTTGATGTATGCACCGCCCCCGGCGGTTTTGACATATTCCTTATGTCCCTTACCGCAGAAGCCCGCTCCGAACATCTCGAAATCATCGCTGACAGCGTCGATCGATTTCAACAGGTCGATCACAAATCCCGTCAAAATGACCGGTCCGAAGACATTCCCGTTGAGTTTACCGTCTTGGATTTCATAGGCGCGCGATAGAACGCATTGGATGCCCCAGTTTTTGGGATCTTCCATGCCGCTTTCCATCCCGTCCAAGAGATAACCGAATTTGACCGAAGCGATCATATCGGCGAGCTTGTCGGTCCCTGGAGCGAAATAGGTATTAGTCATGCGCGTGTACGCTTTGCGTTCGAAGGATTCGCGTTTTCCGTTACCGGTCGGCGCAATTCCCAAACGGGATGCTGAAAGTGCATCCGCAATGCCGGTACGCAAGATTCCCTGATCGATTTCAATCGTGTCGCCGGCCATCGTGCCTTCATCGTCAAACGCGTAACTGGATACGTTTTTAGGTCCCAGTGCCCCTTCATGCATGATGACTTTTTCAGAAGCGACCGCTTGGTCGATATATTGTTTCGCCAACGCGCGTTCTTTGACAAACATATCCATTTCGACCCCGTGCCCGAACGCTTCATGCGCGATCAGTCCGGTGACTTCCGGGGTGCAGATCACATCATATTCACCCGGTGTGATCGGACGTGCATTGAGGATGTCGTCGACCTGTTTCACCAAGGTGTCGGCTTTACCTTCCAATTCATCCAAGATTTCCGCACCTTTTTGGCCGGCTACGCTGGTGAAGGCCATCTTGACGCCGATATCCCCTTTGGCGATTGCGACGAGATATCCCTGCGACCAAGGATAGGATTGGTAGAGATCTTTATGTTTGGAGATGAAAAGCTTGTGGACGACAACTTCGCAAAGCGACGAAATCGCATTCAGAATGCGCTCATCCCGCGCGGAGATCTCCGCGACAAGCTTACGTAAACGCGCTAATTTATCTTGGGTGGAGACAACAGAAAAAGGCAAAGCAGGATCGACGATGAAATCGTCGCTGCGTTTTTCGTCACGGAGATGGACTTCGTAGGTTTCCGCTTTTGTATCACTGATCCAGTTGAACTGTTCATCCAACAGGACGCGCAGTTTCACGGCGAGTAATGTAGCGGTAACTGGTAAATCATTGAGGGATACTTCCACGACGATTCCTTTGCGTATTGCCCGGCAAACGATGCCGCGCTCGCACATGAAATCACGCATATCGCTGCTTCTAGTTCTTACCTGATACATTTTCCCTGCTGTATCGCTGGCAAGTACGGATAGATAATCATAGTCCGGGGAAAGGATGCCGACGGCTTCCTTGATCAGCGGACGCCAAAGTGTTAAACATGATTGGGTCATAGGACTTCCTTTCAATCGATGGGCTAACCCCGATAGAAGTATGATAAACTTGTTCTACAAGGAGTTCAAGCCATGAAACGTATCTTAATTGAAGTTTGTGTGGGTACGATCGATGATTTGAAGGCAGCGCTGACCTGCAACATCGACCGTATCGAACTGAACCAAGCCCTTGAGTTGGGCGGACTAACCCCTTCACGGGCTCTTTTCCATGCGGCACGCAAGATGACTTCTTTGCCCCTCGTCGTGATGGTGCGACCCCATAACGGCTTCGCACCGTATTCGGACGAGGAGTTTGGGATGATGGTGGAAGAAGCGGAATACTTCGTAAACAACAAAGCTGACGGAATCGTTTTCGGATGTCTGAATCAAGATAAAACAGTAAATATCGATCAAACAAAGGCCATGGTCAAAGTTATTTCAAACAAGATTCCGATCTTTCATAAAGCGTTCGATCATTGTCCGGATCTGATGAAAGCCTCGCAGGATTTGATTGATTGCGGGATCAAACGCGTACTTACATCCGGCGGCATGCGGTCAAACCGTTTGATTGAAGGTGCCAAGACACTAGGTGACTTACACACTGTTTTCAAGGATGCATTGGAGTATTTGCCCGGCGGAGGCGTCGACGAAACAAATATCTGTGAAGTCGTACGCCTCGCGCAGTCGACTTCGATCCACATGTCGGCTAAGAAAGTAATTGAAGATCCGATCAGCCATGAAATCCGCACGATCACCGATCCGATCCGTCTGGCGAAACTTGTTGCATTGCTGCACGATGACAAGTTGAACGACCTATGATAAAATGTCACAGGATTGAAAGTTGAGGCAACTATGACAGATATCAAACTGATTATCTTCGATATCGACGGAACGTTAATCAAAGTCGGACAGGACCGCATCGAAGACTCCACCGTCCAGGCAATACGGGACGTGAAAACCAAAGGCATCAAAGTCTTGGTCGCTACCGGCCGTACATTATACTTTATTAATCCGCATGTACGCGAAGTCGTCGACTGTGATTATTTCGTCACGGTCAACGGGCACTGTTTAATGGACCGCTCAGGTAACATTCTTGTGCGCGAAGACTTGGCCGTCGATGCAGTCCAACGGGTGCATGACTTTTGCGTAAACAACGGTATCGCGGTCGGAATGAAATGCAGCGACGCAATCTACGTCACACATGACTATCAAAAATACTACGATGTCTATTCCGAGGGCAAAGACGTCAGTAAAATCATCTTGGACGATACCAAGAATGCTGATCATTTCCGAAACGTGGAAGCTCCGATGGGACTATTTCTTGTCGGTGACCAAGATGTAATCCGGGCTAATGCGCATCTCTTCCCTGAATTTACGTTCAGTCCGGTCAAAGATAACTGTTATGATGTCTATGGACACGATGTCAATAAAACTAAGATTATCGAAGAAGTACTCCGTCGATTGAAAATTCGTTGGGAGCAGGTCATGGCATTTGGAGATGGGGAGAATGATAAGGATATGCTGCGGAAAGCAGGCTATGGTATTGCGATGGGCAACGCTAAATCCAATGTCCAAAAATACGCTGATTTCGTCACGAAAGAAGTAGACGAAGGCGGGATCGACTTTGCGTTAAAACATTATCGTATTCTATAGAAAACGTCGCTCATTAACATGAACGACGCTTTTTCTATTTCTTGAGTTTCAGTGAAACGACGGTTTCAACCAAGGGTGTATGAGTGAAAAGTTCAAATGGTGTGATTTCCTCGATCTTGTAATATTCGCGCAAGATCTTTAGGTTTTTGGCTAATGTGGACGGATTACAGGAAACATAAATCAAATGCTGGATTTTGCTTTTCAGGATGGCGCCGATCATCGGATCATCCAAGCCACTGCGCGGAGGATCGACCACCAAGACATCGATTGTGTTGCCTTTGGAAAGATGGGTCAGCTCTTCAGCCGCATCCCCTGCGACAAAACGTACGTTATCGATCTTATTGAGGCGGGCGTTTTCACTCGCGTTCTTGACCGCCGCATCGTTTGTTTCGATTCCGACAACCTTTTCAGCTTTTGGGCTCATCATCAAGGTCATCGCGCCGACACCGCAATACGCTTCGACTACGAATTTCGAAGGTTTGATCAGGGAGACGACTTTCGCATATAGACGTTCGGCTTGTCCTAAGTTTAACTGAAAGAAGGACATCGGGGAAAGACGGAAGACTAATCCCGCCATCTTCACTTCCAAGGTCTTCGCTTTGGCTAAGTGAGTGACACCGGTGCCGAAGATTTCATGCGTATGTTTGTCGGTATTCACACTCTGATAATAGGAATTGATCTCAGGGATAGCGCTCAGTTCTTCGAGGCACTCGTCGGTGATTTTGTCTTTGCCTGTAACGAGAGTACATTGGTAAATGCCCTCGAATCCGCGCAGCACGATGAAGCGGATGCCCATCCAGGTACGATCGTCGAATTCTTTGTATTTATATTTGGTAAGAATGTTAAGCACTTTGGCACGTAAAACATCCAAACCGTCTTCATGGACGAGACAGCGTTCGACCGGCACGAAATGGTTGGAGGTCGGGCGGTACATACCGCTAACGAGCCTATTATTCAGCATCCGTACAGGAAGTTTGCATTGATTCCGATACGATGTCGGGTTAGGATTGACGACCATCGGTTGGATCACGTTGAAATCGAATTTGCCCGAATATTTCAGTAATGCTTCCTTTAGAAGCATTTCTTTGAGTTCAATCTGATACTGTTGGTCGACATGCATCATCGCACATCCTCCGCAGCGGTGCTGCACAGGGCACGGCGGTGATATACGGCGTGGACTCTGGATCAGTATTTCCTTCACTTCGCCAATATTATAACGTTCGAAACGCTTGACTACGTCGATTTCCACGGTCTCCTGCGGTAATGCGGATGGCACAAAAGTGGGTATCTTATCGATATACCCGATTCCTTCGCCGTTGATGCCGATCTTCTCAATTTTAATTTTCATGGTGGGTACCTTCTTTCTACATCATCAAAATGAAAAAGTCCGTTTGGACTTTCTACAAATCACTGTTTCCCCATGAAGGGATTTCAGCGCCGCGGCGTACTAAAATCGTCTTCTGGAAGTCTGTTTGGTTTAAAAAACGAAGAATCGTATCCTCTTCCTGGGGCGTACAGCCGACCAGAAGTTTGACTTCGACGTCCTTCTTGAGAATGTCGACTGCGATTACGAGGGTGCTGATGAAACTAACGGATTTTGAACCCTTATAGACGTCGATGCCTTCCTGACCCGAATTCAATGTATCCTGCAGATACCCATAATCGACCGGATAGATCAGATTATTGTATTGCGGATGCGTCGAACCGGCCGGACGGGAGATGACACATTTCGACGAGAAAAACAATGTATCGATTTTTTGCCAAAAGTAAGCATTGTTTTCCAAATTCGTCATAGTTATCCCTCGCATTTTCTATCTTATTGTACATGGTAACACCTTTTCTGTAAATAGTGGCGTTTTTTTGCATGCGTGAAAATATTCGTAATTTCTTTCAATAGAGCGGACGCAAGCGCACACCTAAAGTCATGGCGAACTCAACCGGATCGAATACTTCGACGATTGACATCGCATTCAGCACAAACAAGGCGGCTCCCCGTGCATCGCTCAGCGCATCGTGATGGTTCAAAGGAATCTCAAGCGCACCACAGACG
>JBBQGS010000112.1:0-5686 GCA_038323255.1 Erysipelotrichales bacterium
TCGTGGTTTGGAAGTGGACGGATGACGACATGTTGCCATGCACCAGGACGACTAGATCGCCCTTTGTGCCGGCTTGACGGTAGGCAACGCTTTCCCCGTTGGGAAGCGTCAGTGTCTGTGCGGGGTAGTGTTTCATTAAAGTCTCATTCCTCCGTTGACCTCGAGTACGTGTCCTGTTACATAGGATGCGTCATCGCTGGCCAGAAATAGAGCGGCTTTTGCGATTTCTTCCGGTTGGCCCAATCTTCCCAGCATCGTAAGTGCTGCGAATTTGTCCAACAGGTCCTGCGGAACGCTTTTCAGGATATCAGTCATGATATAACCCGGTGCGATCGCATTGACTCTGACGTTGCCGCCCTTCATTGCGAATTCTTTCGCCCAAGTTTTCGTAAGTCCGATGACGCCGGCCTTGGTGGCTGCGTAATTGGCTTGTCCGATATTCCCGTAAACGCCGACGACCGAAGAAATATTGATGATCGACCCCCCGCCGTTGGTCTGCATATGTGGTCCGATATGACGAGTCATATTGAAGACACCTTTTAGATTGACAGCGATGACCGCATCCCACATATCGTCACTCATTTTGCGGGTCATTGCGTCGCGGGTGATGCCGGCGTTGTTGACAAGGATGTCGACTTTTCCATATTTCTTAACAACGTAATCGAAGATATTCTTACATCCTTCGGTATCGGTGACATTCAGTTGATACCCTTCCACATTCGGATTCGAATAGTTGAGTTCGCCCATATCGGCAGCGATGACTTTACATCCCTCGCTTGCGAACAATTCCGACATAGCCTGACCTAATCCGCGTGCGCCACCGGTGACGATGGCTACTTTTCCTTTTAGTCTCATGTTTGTTTCCTCCATTTGGTTAAACTTTTTTGACGATGATCGCCGTACCCATGCCGCCGCCGATACACAGCGAGGCAAGTCCGTACGTGACATCCATTTTTTGCATTTCGTTGACTAAGGTAACCAAGATTCTGTTTCCGCTGGCACCGACCGGATGACCCAATGCGATGGCGCCGCCGTTGGGATTGGTTTTCTTCAGCAATTCTTCTTTTGTGATATTGTGCTCTTGGACCAATTCATGCATGACACCCAAACTCTGAGCCGCAAAGGCTTCGTTCAGTTCAAGTACATCGATTTCTTCCAGTTTCATATCCGCCATTTTCAATGCATTACGAATGGCAGGCGTCGGACCCAGACCCATCAGACTCGGCTCAACGCCGCCCTGACCGATCCCGATGATTTCAACCAAAGGTTTCAACTTGTATTTCAGTAATGCTGCTTCGCTGACGACCATCACGGCGGATGCGCCGTCGTTGATCCCCGAAGAGGTTCCGGCGGTAACTGTTCCGTCTTTTATGAAGGCGGCACGCAATGCACCTAATTTTTCCAAATCCGTTTTACGGTTAGGATATTCATCTGTATCGAAAATGACGGTATCTCTGCCAACTTTCACTTCAATCGGAACGATTTCGTCCGTGAATACACCAGTGTCGACCGCCTTGATCGCCTTCTTCTGCGACTCGTAAGCGAATGCGTCTTGTTCTTCACGGGTAATGGAATACTTGGTTGCGATGTTTTCTGCCGACACACCCATGTGCTGACCATCGAATGCATCCCACAAAGCATCAGTCAACATATGATCGCGCATCGTGATGTCACCCATCTTGATGCCTGTTCTAACTTCTTTGGGTAAGAGATACGGGGCGGAACTCATGTTTTCCGTTCCACCGGCGATCACGATATCGCTAACGCCCGCCTTGATTTCAATATAAGCATTCATGACGGATTTCATTCCGCTGCCGCATACCATATTGACTCCGTAAGCAGGAACACTGACAGGAATGCCCGCTTTGATCGAACACTGCCGTGCGATTCCCTGGCCTTGTCCAGCTGGCAAGATATTCCCCATCATTACTTCGTCGATGGTCTTCGGATCGATCTTTGTCTGCTCAAGCAGCGCTTTGATGACGGCAGCTCCCATATCCGAAGCCAATGTCCCTTTGAGGGACCCTAGGTGTGATCCAAGGGCCGTCCGCTTTGCTGCGACGATATATACTTTGTTCATGTTTTCTCCTTTATTGTTCTGTTTGATGTTCAATCTAATATGAAACATGGTTCACCTATTACCTATAGGATAATCTAAGCACAATTCCTTGTCAACTCAAAGATGTAAGCGTTTACTTTATTTCTTTTTTTGATGCTTGACACTCTGATCATCCAAGGCTACACTTTGTATATGAAAGGTGGTTCATGTTTCACGCAAATACATCATATCTAAGGATTCAAGAAAATGCAAGCGATTTCAGAAAAATAGTATTCGGCTTAATTCAGTCGCTCAAATCCGCAAAAAATCAGTGCCATTCCTTTGGTTCGACCGAATCGGCATAAGGTTTATCATGGTATACTATGGACGTAATCGTCAAGGAGGTAAAATCATGAGTTTGGTAATGTCATTGAATTCCGGCAGTTCGTCGTTGAAATTCCAGGTTTTCCGTATGCCTACCGAAGTGCTGATCGCTTCGGGATTGGTCGAACGAATCGGTTTAACTGCCTCCGTTTTCAGTATTAAAGCAAATGATCAGGAAGAAACCTTTACGAAAGATATCCCCAACCACAAAGAAGCTATCCGCTTGGTTTTGGAGTCCTTGATGAAACATCATGTCGTTACGGATTTGAATGAAATCGCCGGTGTCGGTCACAGAGTCGTCCATGGCGGTGAAAAATACTCGAAATCAACCATCGTCGATGCACAAGTAGAAAAAGACATCGCTGAATTCGCCGATCTTGCTCCTTTACATAATCCGGCCAATTTAATGGGCATCCAAATCCTGCGCGAAGTATTGCCGCTAGCCCAACAGGTTGCCATATTTGATACAGCCTTCCATCACACGATGGGACCCATCAGCTATATGTATCCCCTTCCGATGGAGTTCTACGATAAATACAAAATTCGGAAATACGGTTTCCACGGAACATCGCACGGATATGTAACCAAACGGATGCGTGAGATTCTGGGCACGGAAAACAGCCGTCGCATCATCAGCTGCCATTTGGGCAACGGAGGCAGTCTTGCTGCAGTCAAGAACGGAAAATGCATTAATACGTCGATGGGATTTACACCCTTAGCCGGTATCATGATGGGTACGCGCTGTGGGGACATCGATCCGTCCATTCTTGTTTACTTAGCCGAAAAAGAAAATCTCACTTTACACCAAATCACTGAAATCTGTAATAAGAAATCAGGTCTTTTGGGGATATCAGGCATCTCGTCGGATATGCGCGACATCGAAAAAGCCATCGCCGAGGGCAATATGAACGCCAAGCTTGCGGCCGATATGTATGTCCAGCGCGTCTGTTCAACGATTGCCGCCTATGCCGTCCAGTTGGGCGGCGTCGATGCCATCCTCTTTACGGCCGGAATCGGTGAAAACTCGATTTACATCCGCCAGCTGATCATCGAATCGCTCGAAGACGCACTCCCGGTCGAACTGGATCGAACCGCGAATCATGTCCGCCGTAAAGAAGCGAGAATCTCCTCGACCAGCTCGAAAATCCAGGTTTGGGTCATCCCGACCAATGAGGAATTGGTCATCGCACGCGACACATACCGGCTCATGAAATAATTTGTGATATTTTACCACAACCATTGACAAACACTTCACATAGCAGTACCGTAAAACATGAAGACTGATTCATGTTTTATTTTTCGCGAAAGGAACTTAACTATGAACACAGGAAAAACCATCCAAGAATTAAGACTAGGCGAGAGCGCATCGTCAACCAAAACCATTATCGACGCAGATGTCATCGCCTTTGCGGACGTCAGTGACGACCACAATCCCGTCCATTTGGACGAAGCGTTCGCTAAGACTACCATGTTTAAAGGAAGGATCGTCCACGGTATGTTAGTGGGATCGCTTTTCTCAGCCATTTTAGGCACCAAACTACCGGGTAACGGCACAATTTATCTGGCACAGGATTTGAAATTCGTTAAACCTGTCCGTTTGGGCGACACGATTACCGCTACGGTTACCGTGATCGAAATCATCGCAGATCGTAACCGCATCAAACTTGAAACGACAGCCCGCAACCAAAACGATGAACTGGTCATCACCGGCATCGCGACAGTCATGCCGCCCAAGGCCTAGAACCATGGACTTTACACTGACACAAAAACATCGTCTGTTACAGAAGATGTACCGCGATTTCGCACTCAAAGAAGTGAAACCTTTAGCCAAAGACATCGACGAAGAAGAACGCTTCCCTTCGGAAACGGTCGCCAAAATGCGCAATCTGAACATGATGGGGATTTGTTTCCCTGAATCGTTTGGCGGATGCGGCGCCGATACGTTAGCTTACATTCTTGCGGTTGAAGAACTGAGTAGGGTTTGCGCTACGACCGGCGTCATACTGAGTGGACATACATCGCTCTGTTCATCCCCTATCTTCGCCTATGGAACACAGGCGCAAAAAGAAAAGTACCTTCCTAAACTGAACTCCGGCGAATGGCTGGGCGCGTTCGGTTTAACCGAGCCCAATGCGGGAACTGATGCTGCCGGTCAACAAACGGTTGCGGTAAAAGACAATAACGAATATCTCATCAACGGATCTAAAATCTTCATCACCAATGCCGGTTATGCGGATGTATACATCATCTTCGCGATGACGGATAAATCCCAGGGGACACGTGGTATTTCCGCGTTCATCCTGGAAAAAGACACCCCCGGATTTAGTGTCGGCAAGAAAGAAAAGAAACTAGGAATTCGCGGATCAAGCACCTGCGAACTAATTTTCAACCAAGTGCGCATTCCTGCCGCGAACCTGTTAGGCAATGAAGGCATGGGATTCAAGATTGCAATGGGTACGCTGGATGGCGGTCGCATCGGGATCGCCGCCCAAGCTTTGGGTATTGCCCAGGGCGCGATCGATGAATCCGTCGCGTATGTCAAACAACGCAAACAGTTTGGAAAACCGATCGCCGCTTTCCAAAACACCCAGTTCATCCTGGCGGATATGAATATGAAGACCGAGGCTGCCCGCTTGTTGGTATATCGTGCCGCATTGGCGAAAGACTCCGGGAAACCTTACTCCAATGAAGCAGCGATGGCGAAACTCTTCGCATCGGAAAATGCGATGGAAGTCACGACGAAAGCCGTCCAACTCTTCGGCGGATACGGTTATACCCGCGATTATCCGGTCGAACGCATGATGCGCGACGCCAAGATCACGGAAATCTATGAAGGTACTTCGGAAGTTCAGCGTATGGTTATCGCCGGCAATCTGCTGCGTTAGGAGAAGAAATGAACATCATCCTTTTGGTGAAACAAGTTCCGGACACCACGGAAATGAATATCGATAAAGTAACCGGCACATTGATTCGTACCGGCGTTCCCACCATCATCAATCCCGACGACATGGCTGCCGTCGAGGAAGCGTTAGTTTTAAAAGAAAAATATCAGGCTCATCTGAGTGTCGTTACGATGGGACCTTTGCAAGCCGAAGAAATGCTGAGGGAAATCATGGGAAGAGGCGCTGACGAAGCTTTCTTGCTGAGTGACGCGAAGTTCGCCGGGGCCGATACTTGGGCGACGTCCACAACTTTAGCCGCTTTCCTCAAGACACAACCTTATGATTTGATTCTGGCCGGACGGCAAGCCATCGACGGGGATAC
>JBBQGS010000113.1:0-5634 GCA_038323255.1 Erysipelotrichales bacterium
CAAGGTCGTGGTCATCTCGCACTCCGAGAGCACCGAAATTTTGCGCGACTATATGTTCAATTTCGGGTTTGCGCCGGATTTGATTTTCGGTTGGGAACTGGGCGAAGAAAAACGGAAACCGTATGTATTTCCGTTGGATGAAACCCTGCGTATTCTTGAACTTAAACCCTTTGAGTGCATCATGATCGACGATCTCAAGCTGGGTATGACGATGGTAAGACAACGCGGTATTCCCTTTGTGGCGGCCGGATGGTCGCACTTCATCGATGCAATCAAGGACGAACTGAAAGCAGAAGCGGATTATTATTGCAGTGAAGTTGGTGAATTGATTCCGATTCTTTTCGCATAACAAAATATGGTTTCCGTTATTTCCGAACTAATTCGTGTTTCCAGGACGATACGCCGCCGATATTGAAGACATGCGTATATCCGACTTTCACCATGTAGGCCTCGGCTTGTTTGGTCCGTGAACCGCTGTAACAAACGACGAAATTCTTCGCATCCTTGTCGGGTAGACTTTTTGCCAACCTGGATTCCAATGTATCCAAGGGGATGTTCACGCTGTGGGGAATATGCCCATCGGCGAATTCCAGCCGGGTCCGTACGTCGATAAGTTTGATGGACTTGTCTTGGGACAATTCCGTATAAGCTTGGTCTTGATTGAGACTGCTGGATTTGAAGAGATTAAACATGGGGCATTCCTCCTTGAAAGGATACGATGAAACAATTACAAGCAACCGCCGGTCTACGTGAAGAATTCCCGATCCTGGCTCATCTTGACGATGAGCTTCTAGACCGTTTATCCCAAACCGCGATGTGGCGGCGCTATGACGCGAAAGAAGATGTACAGAATCACGAGGAAACCTGCGATGGACTTATGAAAGTCAGGCAAGGAAGACTAAGGGTATTTATGCAGGACGACGAAGGCAAGGAAATCACCCTGTATCGTCTGTATCCTGGCGATTCATGCGTAATGACGGCGTCTTGTCTGCTGCAACAGATGAATGTCGATTTTCTGATCGAAGCGGAAGTTGAAACGATCGTCATCCTGCTTCCTACTACCTATTTAGCGTATGTTGCCCAGCGCTATCCGGCATTGAGTGAACATTTGAATGAAATCGTCAGGGCGCGCTTCAGCGAACTGACCTGGGTAATTCGGCAAATCGTCTTTTCTTCGATGCCGGCCCGAATCGCGGAATTCCTGATTGGACAATCGATTCAACGTGAAACGCAGGTATTGACGCTGACTCACGAAGAGATTGCGAACGATTTGGGCAGTGTACGTGAAGTCGTCAGCCGTATCCTAAAATATTTCCAGGAAGAAGGACTGATCGAACAGTCGCGCAAACGCATCACCTTGCTTGATCGCGACGGATTGAAGAAGAAATTCGGTTAAACCAGAGCGAGCAGGATGTTTTCGCCGGCCAGTCCGACTTTGCGGTTGACTTCGACGCCGTGGTTGAAGGCGATAACTGTCGGGATGTTTCTAACACCGTACTTCATCGCAAGGTCTTGGTTGGCATCCACATCGCATTTTACGACGGTGATTTCCGGATGCGTCTTCGAAATGTTTTCCATAATCGGACTAATCATTTTACAAGGTCCGCACCAGTCAGCATAAAAATCGATTAAAACAGGTTGTTTGGCATTCAGGACGATGTCCTTGAAATTGGCTTGGGTGAGTTGGATCATATTGGTTACCTCTGATATCAGTATAGCAAGTCCGAGTTCGACACTGTGTGACATTATCACAAAAGGGAGAAAACTCCCTTTTTATGTTTCAAAAAGATTATTCTGAACAGTTAAACCGAGATGTTGGTACGCTAAAGCGGTCACGCCACGCGGACGTGTCGTGCGGTTGATGAAACCGAGTTGAAGCAGATAGGGTTCATAGACATCTTCCAAGGTCATCGGTTCCTCAGAAATACTGGAAGCGATGGCTTCCAATCCTACCGGACCGCCTTTAAAACGTTCAATGATGCCTTTGAGATAGCGGATGTCCACTTCGTCCAGACCCAGATTGTCGACTTTCAGGCGGTTGAGTGCCATGTCGGCGATGTCAAACGAAATCAGTCCGTCATTCATGACTTGGGCGAAATCGCGCACACGACGAAATAATCGGTTGGCGATACGCGGCGTACCGCGACTGCGTTTGGCAATCTCGTGGACGGCTGCTTCGTCGATGCCTGTATCTAAAACACGCGATGTACGACGCAGGATCTGCGAGAGTTCGTCAATCGAATAGTATTCAAGTTTGGAGACGATGCCGAAGCGGTCGCGCAGTGGGGCTGTTAGGTCCCCTGCCCGAGTCGTCGCACCGACCAATGTGAATGGAGGCAATTCGAGTCGGATGGAACGGACGCTGGCTTCTTTTCCGACGACGATATCGATACAGTAGTCTTCCATCGCAGGATAAAGCACTTCTTCCACGACTTTCGGTAAGCGGTGGATTTCGTCGATGAAGAGGACGTCCCCGGCCTGCAGTGAACTCAAAATGGCGGCCAGATCGCCGCTGCGTTCAATACTAGGGCCGCTGGTGATGCGAATGTTGCCGCCCATTTCATTGGACAGGATGTATGCCAACGTGGTCTTGCCAAGCCCGGGAGGGCCGTAGAGAAGTACATGGTCCAAGGCTTCATTGCGGTTGGAAGCGGCCTGTATAAATACTTTCAGGTTTTCCTTTAAATGATCCTGGCCGACATAATCGACTAATCGGCTAGGACGCAGACTGGCTTCATCGTCACCGGGTTCTTTGAAAGACGATAGCAAGGTATCCATATTAGCCGACCTTTCTCTTTAACAGGATGCTTAGTCCCAATTTAATATATTCATCGCTCGATGTCGCTGCACTTTGCATCAGATCTTTCGTGATTGAAGAAATCTCGGAAACTTTATAGCCCAATGCCTTCAAACCTTCCAATGCATCGGAAAGTGCCGGATTGCTGATCTGTTCCTTGGTATGCTCCGCAACCAGTTTCCCCTTTAAATCGAGGATGATCTGAGACGCTGTTTTCGCACCGACACCCGGCATGGTCTTAAGATACGCCACATCGGACATTTCGATCGCAGTGACGATACGCTGGAAATTAGAGGCGGATAAGATATTCGCAGCCGTCTTGCAACCCAACCCCTTGACGCTGATCAGTTTTACGAACAGATCATATTCGTCTAAATTCAAAAAACCGTATAGGCTCTGCTCGTCCTCACGGATGTAATGATAGGTATAAAGTGAAATTTGCTGATTGAGGGAAAGGGCTTCGGGATGGTTGAAAAAAATCCGGTAGCCGATGCCTTGATTGTCAAGAATGACCCAGTCACTCGAGAAACTATGGACTCTTCCATTTACGAACGCGATCATGTTATCACCTTTACCAAGTATACCATGGGCATCTACACAAAAAAAGCGGAATAGCCGGAGCTATTCCACGAATTGAAATTCAGTGTCGACCAACTGGATCATGTCGCCGTCGAGTGCACCTGCTTTACGCAAGGCGTCGTCGACGCCCATGAGACGGACAGAGCGGGAAAACCGCTGAATCGCGGAATCCGTACTGAAATCTGCCATCGCATATAGGCGCTCGATCCGCGCGCCGCTAAGACGCCAGGTATGGTCGCCGACGCGGGAGATGATGAAGGGATCTTCTTCGGGGATGAATTTATAATGGACGCCGTCTTCCTTCAGGTTTTCAAGGATGAAGTCAGGAGTGGTTTCCAGTAATTGGATGGTCTTATAGAGCACTTCATCCAAGCCCTGCGACGATAAAGTAATGGTCTCATAAACCTCTAAATCAGGGTAGGCGGCTTTGAATCGTTTCAGGTTTTCTTCAGCATCCGGCAAGTCCATCTTGTTGGCGACGACCACCTGCGGTCTCTCCAACAGTCTGAACTGGTATTTGCCCAGTTCTTCATTGATGACGCGGTAGTCTTCGACGGGATCACGATGATCCACGGCTCCCATGTCGATGATGTGGATCAATACTCTGCAGCGTTCGATGTGGCGCAGAAACTGATAGCCCAATCCCTTACCTTGGCTGGCACCGGCGATCAAACCGGGCAAATCGGCCATCACGAAGGAACGACCGTCGCGGACCTGCACGACGCCCAGATTCGGTACAATCGTAGTAAAGGGATAATCAGCGATTTCGGGACGGGCGGCGCTGACGACCGAAAGCATGGTCGATTTGCCGACCGAAGGAAATCCGATCAGTCCGGCATCGGCCAAGAGTTTCAGTTCGACGAGCACTTCGCGCTCATCACCCGGTGCTCCCTTTTCGAAATAATCGGGGGCGGGATTGCGTCCGGTAGCGAAATGCCAGTTGCCACGGCCGCCTTTACCGCCGGCGACGATGGTCGCCCGCTGTCCTACCGTTACTAAATCAGCCAGGATGTTATCATTTTTGATGTCTTTGACGATGGTTCCCAGCGGGACTTTGACGATGACGTCTTCGCCACGGGCACCGGCCATCTTTTTATTTTTCCCATTAACGCCGTCATCTGCCATAATCAGCTTATTGAAGCGCAAATCCAAAAGAGTCGACTTGTTGGAATCGGCTTCGAAAATGACGGATCCACCGTCACCACCGTCACCGCCGTACGGGCCGCCTAATGGAATATATTTTTCTCTGCGGAATGAGGCCATTCCGTTGCCGCCCTTACCTGCGCGGGTCTTGATTTTTACGCGATCGATGAACATTTTATCTAACTCCTTTCAAACAAAAATCCCCGTTGTGGGGATTTGCGACTATGCTTGCTGCGGATAAACGGAAACTTTCGTTTTCTTTTTTCCTAAGCGTTCGAACTTTACAATGCCGCTGACTAACGCAAAGAGCGTATCGTCGCCGCCGCGTCCGACGTTGGTACCCGGGTGAATCTTAGTACCGCGTTGACGGTATAGAATCGAACCTGCATTCGCATGCTGGCCATCCGCTTTTTTCGAACCCAAGCGTTTAGACTGGGAGTCACGTCCGTTCCGTGAAGAACCGACACCTTTTTTCGAAGCGAATAATTGAATGTTTAATACAAATTTCATGGTTTACACCTCCTGTTTCGCGATGTGTATATATTTTGAATATTGGTTTTCGATGGTTTCCAACTGTGTAATCACAGTTTGAAGGATCAATTGGGCATCGTTATTCGCTATGTCGCGGACTTGGATATCGATCCTTGCGTCATCGCCCTCATGCAGCTGCAGATCACACACCCCAGGGGTGAAGCGATCCAATGCATTGAGCGCGCCGGTCGTAATCGAGCTGACGCTTGCGCAAACCAGATCCTGGCCGCGTTTCGCCGACTTCGCATGACCTGTGACGTTCATGGACAGAATGCGCGATGCGGATAACGATATGCTTACCCGAATCATCTTAGACCTCGATGGCTTCGATGATCAGCTTGGTATACGGTTGACGATGACCTTGTTTTCTGCGGGTCGATCCTTTTTTAGGCTTGTATTTGTAGATGACGATTTTCTTGTCTTTTCCCTGCTTTTCGACCTTAGCCGTAACTTTGGCTCCCTTGACATATGGGGCTCCGAAACGGGTCGTACGGTTGGAATAAACGAGAACTTTTTCGAAGACGACTTCAGCGCCTTCTTCGACTTCCAGTTTCTCTACGAAAATGGATTGGCCGACTTCGACG
>JBBQGS010000114.1:0-5622 GCA_038323255.1 Erysipelotrichales bacterium
TATCTCTGCATGGAGGCGATGAATCAAACTGCTTTGAACGAGCCGAATTTTTCCATGCGCTACCATCAAAATACACCTGACAAACTGCTTGAACTTGCGGTGAAGCTGATTGCGACCGGACGAGGCATGCCTTCCATGTTCAATGACGACACTGTCATCAAAGGATTGGTCGGATTGGGGATACCAATACAGGAAGCGCGCGATTATGCGGCAATCGGATGTGTGGAAACAGGGTTGCCCGGGAAATACGGACATCGTCCGACCGGTATGACCTATATGAATTGGGGAAAAATGTTTGAAGTGTTGCTGCATAACGGAAAAGATCCGATATCCGGGATCAGGCTGTTTCAACTTCAGCCCAACAATTCAGATTTATTAACTGTAAATTCATATGAAGAACTATTCGCCGCTTGGAAAAAAGTGTTGCGTCGATATACGGATTTGGCGATCGAAGCCGATGCGGTGTGCGATCGATCCCTTGAAATCTTCGATGCGGATCCCTTTAGTTCAGCTTTTACCTTGGATTGTTTGGCAACAGGCAAGACCATCAAAGAGGGAGGATGTCGCTACGATATCATTTCCCAGTCCAATATCGGGCCGAGCGTCGTCGGAAATTCACTTATGGCGATCAAACAATTGGTTTTCGACGAAAAGAAACTTTCGATGATTCAATTGTTGCAGGCCATGGATGAGAACTGGCAAAGTTTACCATCCGCAAAAATCCGCCGACTCTGTCTAAACGCTCCCAAATTCGGGAATGATATCGATGAAGTCGATTTCATCGTCAAAGATGTATTCGATGCCTATTTGGACTTATTGCCTCAGTATTCAACCGTCCGTAGTGGCAGAGGTCCCAAGATCAGCGCTTATACGATGTCTACATCCAACATCACATCGTATGTCCCTAATGGGATGGAAGTTGGGGCGACTCCGGATGGGCGTATGGCGAAAAGTCCGCTCAACGAAGGATGCTCGCCGACGCAAGGCAGCGATATCAACGGACCGACTGCTGTGCTTTTGTCCGTATCCAAATTGCCGAATGAAAAAGTCGCGGCCGGACAATTACTGAATATGCGCTTTTCACCGTCGTCCATGAACGATAAAGAGAATTTAGCTAAATTCAAATCGTTGCTTGAAGCATCGGTTCAACTCGGAATTTATCATAACCAATTCAACGTGATCGACTCGAAAGTCTTGCGCGATGCCATGAAACATCCCGAAAACTATGGGGATTTGATCGTGCGGGTGGCGGGATATTGTGCGCAGTTCATCTCGCTGATGCCCGAAGCGCAGGAAGCGATTCTAGCCCGCAGTGAAAACGGGATCAATCCATGAAAGGACTGATTTCAACCATTCAGCGCTACAGTCTCAAAGACGGTCCCGGCATTCGTTCGACCGTGTTTTTGATGGGATGCAATTTACGCTGCCGTTGGTGCAGTAATCCCGAATTGCTGCTTGCGAAACAACGTGTGATGGTTTTTTCGAATCGTTGTATCGGATGCGGGTCCTGCCTGGACATCGACGATGAACATGCACTCTCGCTCATCAACAATCAACTTACGTTTGACGCTTCGAAAAATCTCGACCGATTCATCGAAGCCTGTCCCTATGATGTTTTTAAAAGCGTCGGAGAAGAGATCGAAGCCCGCGAGCTTGCGGATCGATTAATCCGAGACAAACTTTTCTTCGATCAATCTGGCGGCGGTGTCACCTTTAGTGGAGGAGAACCGATGCTACAGGTAGATTTCGTGCTCGAAACGGCGAAAATCCTACAAACGAACGGGATATCCGTCGCAATCGAAACAGCCGGAGATGTCGATTATGACCAATTTAAGAAGCTGAATCCCTATGTGGATTTATATCTATTCGATCTAAAGTGTCTCGATCCGATCTTGCATGAGAAAATCACCGGATCTAGGAATGAACAGATCCTGTCGAATTTGGACCGACTTGTGGAAGATGGAGAGATGATCATTTTAAGGCTGGTCATCATTCCCGCGATCAACGAAAGTGCGGAAGAAATGTTTAATAAATCAAATTATCTTAAGAAATTCAGAGGGAACATTGCACGGATCGACCTATTGGAATATCACAATCTAGGGGCCGGTAAATATCGGGCGTTGAAAGAAAAATATCCATTCAACGAAAACATAAAATGCGATCCAGATAAAGTGAAAAAGTTCGCCACTTCTTTGAGAGAACTGGGGTTTATCGTGCATATAGAAAATGCTATTTAACTGTGATAATACAAACTTGTATATACAAATTAGATAATAATCATTGAATCACCTCGTCTTTCAGAGTATAATTTCCTTGTAATAGAAGCGAGGTAACGACATGATTGAGAGAAAACTGAAAACAAACCAACAAAATGTTGCGGTTGCGCCCAAAGAACCGCTATTTTTAAGTGACGTTCAACAAGTAGAATTGATGGTCCGCTATACAAAAACCCATGCAACCTTCAATGACGACCAAAAGCTACAACGTGAGATGGCTTGTTTGCGTGTTCTTTTTCCGGTAACCTTCAGACCGATGTATGAAGACGACCTGATTTTGGGTCGCTATGATGCTCTACCGATCGGATTCGGGAGTGTCACATCTGTCGGGGCGCCGGGTCATTATTGCCGTTTTGACCAAATTGCCAAAATGAAACAGCGTTTTAACGGATCACAGGATGAAATCCTTGATGAGTTAAATGAGTACTGGAAAACACGCGATACACGTGAAGTCTTTTATAAAGATAATTTGGTTGAAAATGTAACCGGCAGATTCGTGGATGTGTTGTTCCCTGTGCTTGTAACCGCTCGTTTCAGCGGGATGTATCTCGATTATAACCTGTTGCTTGATAACGGAATCGACAATCTGAAAGGGTTCATTTCCCTTAAGAAACGCGAGCTGCCGGAATCTTCGGTTTTATATGATGAGATGATCGATGCGTTGAATCTTCTAAGTGAAACAGTACGTCATCATATCGACGAAGTACAGCGCAAACTCATCACTCAAAATCTGTCGCCCAAACGCAAAAAACAAATGGAACGACTCCTTAGTGCCCTGAAAACAATCGAACACGGAAAACCGGACTCGATGATCGGGGCTATGCAGTTGGCATGGCTTTATTCTTTATTGGCAGGCGTCGTCAATTTCGGTCGTATGGATGATTATTTAGGCGACTACTTGGTCGCGGATCTCAAGAGCGGAAAACTGAGCGAACAAGAAGCAATCGAGCTGATTGAATCGCAATGGCGTCTGATCGAAGTGAAACGGACCAATGTCAACGGACGAGTCATCGTCGGAGGTAAAGGCCGCCGCAATGAAAAGAATGCGGATGTCTTTTGTAAACTGGCGATCGAAGCGACCAAACGCGCCCAGTTGACCGAACCGCAGTTCACCCTGCGTTTTTATGAAGGTATGGACCCGGAAATCTACGCGAAAGCGCTAGATTCGATCGCCACCGGAATTACCTATCCGATTCTGTATAACGACGATGTCAATATTCCGGCTGTCATGAAAACCATGCATGTAAGTGAAACGATGGCGCAGCAATATGTTCCGTTTGGTTGCGGCGAATTCGTGCTTTCCGGTATGGGTGTCGGGACACCCAACGTTGTTGTAAACCTGTTGAAATCATTGACCATTTTGCTTCATGACGGGATCGATCAATGGGATTATATAAATCGCATCGGAGCTTTCAAAGCGAAACCGATGAAGGACATCCAAAGTTTCGATGAACTTTTTAACGAATATAAAAAATTGTTATCATACTATATCCACTTGGGTGCAGTTGCCCATGCGAATTCCTATCAAGTGATGAATTCCCAAGTAGGGTTTATCTATACCAGTATCTTGACCCAAGACTGTATCGGAAGAGGTAAAGCGGTACTGGACGGTGGTGTGCTTCATTTAGGAGGTACCAACGAAATGTACGGCAATATGAACACGGCCGATTCGCTGATGGCCATCAAGAAACTGGTGTTCGACGAGAAATTAATCACGCTGACCCAACTGCAGGATATTCTCGCCCATGATTTCGACGGGTATGCGGATATTAAAGATCGTATGATCGCTGCACCAAAGTTTGGAAACGATCTTGCAGAAGTCGATTCCATCGCCGTAGAGCTTCATGAATTCACCTGTAATGAAGTGGCCGCCCAAGCCGAAAAAGTCGGATTGGATAGTTGGCTGGTGGTCGTCATCAATAACCAAGTCAACACCGAATGGGGTCGTGCAACCGCCAGTTCACCGGACGGACGAATTGCCGGCATGTATATGTCCAACGCAAACAATCCTCAAAGCGGTGCGGATATCAACGGACCCACCGCGATGCTGAATTCACTGGCTAAAATCAGAGCCGATATTAACGCCGGGACTGTGCAGAATATCAAGTTCTCAAAACGTATCTTCAATCAAGAGAGAATAAAAGTAGAAGCCCTGTTCAAAACCTACTTCAAAAAAGGCGGTCCGCAATTGATGGTCAACATCGTCAACCAGGAAGATTTGGTCGATGCTTTCCACCATCCCGAACGTCATCGCGATCTCATCGTACGAGTCGGCGGTTTCAGTGCGCGTTATGTAAATCTTGATCGGGATGTCCAACAGGAAATCCTCAATCGGACATGCAATGAATAAGGGTTTAATTTTCGACATCCAACGTTTCTCCCTCAACGATGGTCCCGGCATCCGCACGACCGTTTTCTTCAAAGGCTGCGGATTACGGTGCCGATGGTGCCACAATCCGGAATCGATCGCTTCCTATGTCCAACTTAGTTACGATCCTGAACGTTGCGACGGGTGCGAAAAATGCATTGAATTTGTTCACGGAAACGGAATACAGCTGATTGAAAACAAGGCTGTCGTTGACTTTTCCATTCATGACCGTAATCTGGATCTGATTGAAGTCTGTCCGCGTAAAGCATTTGGCCGCTACGGTGATGTAATCGATGTCGAAAAACTTGTGTTCGAACTGCTCAAAGACAAGGACTATTATGCAACCTCCAACGGAGGAGTTACCTTCTCAGGTGGCGAAGCGCTAAATCAATGGGCGTTCATCGAAGAATGTGCGCGTCGTTTAAAAGCCGAAGGAATCCATTTAACCCTGGATGTTTCAGGCAACGACCCTGGCGAACTGATCGCATCGACAACCGAGTTGATCGATTTGTATCTGGTGGATTATAAACTGAGCGAAGATGAACTCTATGAAAAATATCTCGGACGGAAATATGACCCGCTTGCCATGCTGAAAAAATTAAACGAGGCAAACAAACCGGTTGTTCTGCGCTGCGTACTGATTCCGGGCATCAACGATTCCGACCTCCATTTCAATGGCATCGCAACGATCATGGACCAATTTAAAAACATCGTCCAGGTCGATTTACTTCCTTATCATAAACTTCGCAAACGGCAACAGTTCCATCTGGTCAATGAACGTGAATTCTACGATACACCTGACGAAGCGATGAAACTGCTGTGGATAAACAAAGTAAAAGATTTAGGTATACTGAACGTGACGATGGAAAACCAAAGGAAATAACTTAGAAGAACGGGAAACCGTTCTTTATTATAAGAAAGAGGCAAAATTAGAGGAAATTGACAGAAGAAAATCCTTAGACCGACTTACGATATCGA
>JBBQGS010000115.1:0-5419 GCA_038323255.1 Erysipelotrichales bacterium
GGTTTCTACATCCACCATTTCGTGAAAGACATGGGACTTGTACTGGAAGAAGCCGAAGGGTTCGCAATCGACCTGCCAGTTTTAGAAAAGGTGTATGAAAAATACAAAGTGTTATTGGATGAAGGGTATGGTTATTTAGGAACCCAAGCCTTGATCAAGGCATATCGGGAAGAAAGTTAAGCAGCACATCATTCAGCAGCGCCAATCCTTCTTGCGTACAACGCAGGCGGCCGGACACAAGTTCGAGCCGCTTTTTTGCGATATTAATGCGGATCGCATCTGCATAAAGTGCTTCCGCATCCGCATTGAACTTCTGTCTGAAACGCTCAAGATCGATCCCTTCGCTCAAACGGAGTCCCATCATGACGAATTCGAATCGTTCATCAGCTTCGCTCAACCATGTTTTTTCCTGCATGGTATTCCCTTGCGCATACTCATCCAAATTGCTTGTCTTCTGGATGCGGGTATGGTTTGTCATCTGCGTCGCACCTGGACCTAAACCGTAGAAATCGTCATAGTGCCAATAAGCAAGGTTATGGCGGGATGGCGCGTCTTGCGTGAAACTGCTGATTTCATAGCGGTTGAATCCGCTGTTTGAAAGGATTTCGACCGCTTTGAAATACATCTCTTCTTCGAGTTCTGGATCGGCCTGCTTGATCCCCATTCGCCCAAATTGCGAATTCTCCTCGATTGTCAGGCTATACAAGGAGATATGTGTGATTTTTAACTGCAATGCCTGTTTCAGTGTTAATTCCCAACTCTGTATTGTCTGTTTGGGTAGACCATAGATCAAATCGATGGAGATATTGAAGATGCCTTCATTGCGCAGGCATTGGATCGCGTTTTCGATATCCGTAACGGTATGTTTTCGATTCAGTACGCTCAATTCATCCGCATTGAAGGTTTGGACGCCCATACTGACGCGATTGACGTCGTATTGATGCATCAATTGAGCTTTATCCGCATCGATTGATTCAGGATTGGCTTCCATGGTGAATTCGGTTGTTTCATCATGATACCCTTCCAAGAAAAGAAACAAAGTTTCCAATTCTTCATTGCTTAAAGATGTCGGTGTTCCACCGCCAATATAAAGCGTCCGCATGACATGTTTATCGATTTCACTGATTTCATGATTGATCGAAAATAGATATTTTTCCACTAACAGTGGATGGATTTTGACGCGCGTAAAGTCGCAGTACGCACAAATGTCCCGACAGAACGGGACATGAATGTACAGGGAGTTGATCATTTAGAAGGATACCGACGATCGATATCGGGAAATTTCGACTCGATGACATCTTGGGGATCTAAGCCCAAATCGTGACATAACGACAGCGTATACATCAGGACATCTGCCAATTCGGATTTGACAGCTTGAGGATCGGGCGTTTCAACCAAATAACATTCCAAAAGTTCACCGGCTTCCGCAAAAACGGACTTAGCCAGGATCTCAGGTGTATCGCTCTCGTCCCAACCCTTCGCGATGCGCATTTGTTGGATTTTGTGTAAAAGTTCTTCCATTTATTCGTCTTCCATCGAAAGAACGGCCATGAAGGCTTCTTGCGGGACCTCGACGGAACCGACCATCTTCATACGTTTCTTCCCTTCTTTCTGTTTCTCCAACAGTTTCTTCTTACGGCTCACATCGCCTCCGTAACACTTCGCCAAAACATTTTTACGCAGGGCTTTGATGTCGCTGCGGGCAATGATTTTATGGTTAATGGCGGCCTGGATGGGGATTTCAAACTGTTGCCTCGGGATGAGTTTGCGCAGTTTTTCCGTAATGACTTTACCTCGTCCGTAGGCGAAATCGCGATGCACGATGATGGAGAGTGCGTCGATGATTTCCGCATTCAGCATGATGTCCATCTTAACAAGCTGCGAAGTCTGATAGCCGATGAATTCATAATCGAAGGAGGCATAGCCTTTGGTCGCCGATTTCAGTTTGTCGAAGAAATCATAGACGATTTCTCCCAACGGAAGTTCGTATTCAAGGGTATTGCGGGATGGATCGATATAGGACATATCCTTATAGGTGCCGCGTTTCTTCTGACAGAGTTCCATGACCGGTCCGATATATTCCTTGGGAACCATCAGCGTCGCTTTGACGTAAGGTTCTTCCATATGGTCGATTGTCTGGACGTCGGGCAGAAAGGAAGGATTGTCGATGGAAAGCATCGAACCATCGGTCAGATAGGCATGATAGACGACCGAGGGGGCCGTTGCGATGATGTTTAAGTTGTATTCGCGCTCTAACCGTTCCTGGACGACGTCCATATGCAGCAGTCCCAAAAACCCGCAGCGGAATCCGAATCCCAATGCCTGGGATGATTCGGCTTCGAAATGCAGCGCCGCGTCGTTGAGCTGAAGTTTCTCCAGGGCATCGCGCAGATCGTTGTATTTATTGGTTTCAACCGGATAAAGTCCGCAGAAAACCATCGAATGTAATTGCCGGTAACCGGGTAATGGGATGGCTGCCGGACGATCTGCCAGTGTGATCGTATCGCCGACGCGGACGTCATGGACGGTCTTGACCTGGGCGGCGATCCACCCGACTTCTCCGCAACTCAGCATTTCCTTTTTGATTTCTTTGGGTGTGCGTACACCGAGTTCGGTGACTTCGTAGTCGACGTTGGCAGCCATAAAGCGAATCTTGTCGCCGACATGGACTTCGCCTTCTTTGATGCGGACATATGAAATAACGCCGCGATAGGTGTCGTAGATGGAATCGAAAACCAAAGCCTGCAATGGGTTGTCAGGGCTTCCCTTAGGGGCTGGGACGCGCGCTACGATGGCTTCGAGCACTTGGTCGACATTGAGTCCGTTCTTGGCGGAAATGCGCGGAGCATCCTTGGCAGGAAGTCCGATGATGTTTTCGATTTCGTCGATGACCATATCCGGCATAGCCGAAGGAAGGTCGATTTTATTGATGACCGGGATGATCTCCAGGTTGTTGTCCAACGCAAGATAGACGTTGGCGAGGGTCTGCGCCTCGATTCCCTGCGATGCGTCCACGACTAAAACCGCGCCTTCGCAGGCGGCAAGAGAACGTGAGACCTCATAGGTGAAGTCGACGTGTCCCGGTGTGTCGATGAGATGGAACAGATATTCCTGTCCGTCTTTGGCGCTATATTTCAGCTGTACCGCATTCAGTTTGATCGTAATCCCGCGTTCTCGTTCCAACGACATGCTGTCCAGGATTTGATCCACCATGTCGCGCTGAAGGACGGTTTGGGTCATTTCGAGAATCCGGTCGGCCAATGTGGATTTCCCATGATCAATATGGGCGATAATCGAGAAATTACGTATTTTCGACTGGTCCATGTTACATCCTCCTTACTGTATCCGTATTATACCTAAGCGACTTCCAAAATGAAAGAAAATGCGTTATCAAGCTTGGATCTTCTCACGAAATCCACGCAGTTTTTTAAAGAGAAGAAACGCGATGATCGAACAGATGACAGCTTGCAGCGTATTATAAGCGAAGGATGTGAAGAAGATCGCCCCATTCTGCGAAATAACAATGTCGGTGATACCATAAGCAAAGGCCATCCACATACCACCCATCAGATAGACCCAGAAAGGTACGTCTTTGCCTCTGTTTTTAAACACCCAATAGCCGATGATCAGCGCTTCAATCGCTTTGATGAAGAGGGTGAACGGTGCATAGACGCCATAACCCAGTAAAAGGTCGGCGAACATCGATGCGATGCCGGCTAGCCACACCATCGGCAGCGGCAACAAGACAGCCATGCCCATGACCATCACATCGCCTAAGTTTAGATATCCTTGGGCGATCGGAAAAGAAATATACATAGTGACGACGGTTACCATCGCCATTAAAAGTGCAGCAATGCTTAACGATCTAACTTTCATGCGTATCACTGAAACAAACGCCAATCAGACTCTTCCCGAAACCGTTGAAGAAGTCATAAGCGCTCGTTTTCCCCTTTCCTTCAAGCTGCAATTCATAAAGCAAGATGATTCCGTCCATCGTTTGTACTCCCAAGGCATCGTCGATCAACCCGAGCACAACGCCTGGTTGACCTTGAAGTGTATCCGCAATCATTTTTACCTGATGAAATTTGATTTTCTTATTTACGATGCTACCATAACCGACCGGCCACGGAATCAGACCCCGAATATGGTTGTAAACTTCCCTGACAGGACGATTAAAGTTGATGAATTCTTGTTCTTTGGAGATGTTATAGGCGAATGTGACCTGCGCTTCGTCCTGTACTTTCCATTCTGCGTTTCCGCTCAATAAAACCGGCAAACATTTACGCAACAGGTCGGCAGCGGAAACCTGCAGTTTATCATGCAGCGTACCAACCGTATCATCTTCCGTTATAGCGACTTCGCTTTGCATCATCACATCCCCGGCATCCATGCGTTTTATCATCCGCATGATCGAAATGCCAGTTTTAGTTTGTCCATCGATGATAGCCTTATGAATCGGGGCTCCACCGCGGTATTGCGGCAGCAGCGAAGCATGCACGTTGATAGCTTTGTATATCGGATGTTCCAAGATGTGCTGAGGAATGAATTGCCCGTAAGCACAGGTCACGATCAAGTCCGCATTCAACTCGTTGATGCTATCCGCAAAAGTTGAGATCTTCTCAGGTTGCAGAACGGGTATTTGGTGAAAAAGTGCACAGTTTTTTACCGGAGAGAACAGAACTTCATGCTTTCGTCCGACCGGTTTATCCGGTTGGGTGACGACGGCAATCACATCCATGCCTTCCGCAAGCAAAACTTCCAGCATTTTTACCGCGAACACCGGCGTACCCATGAAGATTACCTTCGTTTTCGTCATGATTCCACCTCCTGTCGGTAATTATAGCATATTATATCGATTTCTCACTGCTTCGTCGGACGCTTTGCCTCCGATGTTTCTTGCATTTTAAAAGAGGGTTTGCTATAATTTGTCGGTCACAAAGAAGAAGGAGGTGCACGCATGCCACAAATCAAGTCACAAAAGAAACGCGCATTAACAAATTTAAAGCGTAGCGCCGCTGTTACATCTGAAAAATCCGCTCTGAAAACCGCCATCAAAAAAGTATTGGAAGCTGTCGAACTGAAAAATGCCGACGCAGCCAAATCCTATTTGGATATCGCGAATTCGAAACTGGATAGTTCGGTAACCGGCGGTATTCATCATAAAAATTTCGCTTCCCGCCAGAAATCGCGTTTAGCGAAAATCGTAGCTTCCATCTAGTTAAACGAATCAATCGCAAGATTGGTTTTTTTAATACAAGGAGAATCCCTAGGGATTCTCCTCAGACTGTCGACGAAATGGGGTATTCCGAGTCAAAAGGAATAGCCCATTTTTTTAATTGGCATCATAGTGTGGATAAGTTGGTTTAGAAATGAAGAAACAGCCTTCATCGGAGACGCCCACATCGCAATCTTTTTCATA
>JBBQGS010000116.1:0-5372 GCA_038323255.1 Erysipelotrichales bacterium
AGTAAATCTATGATATTATCGGAGTTGGACATACGAACATTTCCTTTCAATGGTGTTTTGCCGAATACATTGTATCGGATTCTGTTTCTTATGTCCTTTCTTTCGTTTAGGACCTATACCCCAACATTTATTCTAGAGCCATTCAAAAAAACACATATGAAACTCGAAATTCAATGTGTTTTTATTTGGTTAAACTCAACATTCGGACAAGAGGGTTATTTGATTGTGAATATTCATCCCGAATCATCACTTTATGCCTATTTTTGTATCGGTTTAAAACAAGTAAAATAGCGTCGGCACACCAATTGTTAATTCTCTGTTAAGAGTTTTCGCTTATGTTAAGTAGGTGTTTCTCCTCTGTTAGTGCTATGTTACAATGTAGAGCGTATAGAAGGGAAAAATTATCATGTCTGCTTTCATTGCGTGAATTTCTATAAATTTTGTGATTGGGAGTCTAAATCGATGTTTAGTTCAGCAACATATTTGCGAAATAGGAAGTCAATGCTCGAAATAAGAGAGAACTGATATGAAAACTGGAAATGGAGGAAATGTGATGATTGAACCGCAAGACAAATTTCAAAGTAAAACTTCATCACAGAAAGAGATATGAATCACCGTGTCATGAATGACAGGCTAACAAATCGGATCATTAAGGCATTAGGCATCAGCATACTGATTTTTACCATGAGTTTAACCTCGTCTTGCAGTAAAGCATCCACATCAGGCATTATCATTGCCGGATCGACGTCCGTACAACCGTTCGCCGAGGCATTGGCGGAAGAATATATGCGATCAAATAAAGGGTTTGAAATCGATGTCCAAGGTGGAGGATCTTCTGCCGGTGTCATGTCGGCCCAGACGAACACCGCCGATATCGGAATGTCCTCTCGTAGCCTTAAAGGGGATGAGTTGAAACTATGGTTTGTGGAGATCGCCAGAGACGGATTGGCGGTTATCGTACATCCAAGCAATGCGGTCAGTAATCTTACATTAAGCCAAGTGCGCGATATCTATTCCGGGAAAATAAACAATTGGAGTCAATTAGGCGGGATCAATAGAGAAATACATGTCATTACCCGTGAAGAAGGCTCAGGGACACGATCTGCTTTCGAGTCATTGGCGATGAATAAAATCGAGATAAACCCGCGGTCGATCGTACAGGATTCCAACGGGACGGTAAAACAATTGGTTTCAGATGATCCAAACGCGATCGGATACATTTCGATGGGGCTGGTCAACGATAAAGTCAAGGCATTGGAATTGGATGGTGTAAAAGCAGTTCGTGAGAACATTATCAACAATACTTATTTCCTCTCGCGTCCTTTCCTTTTCATAACGAGTGCCCCGCCTGTAGGAAAAACAAAGGAATTTATCGATTTCGTTCTATCCCCCGAAGGGAAACGGCTATTGAATGCTGAAGGGCTTGTTACCTTGGATGGAGGATCGAAATGAAACTTTTCAAAGAGAAATCGCTGAGAATAGTATTCTTTCTGATTGCACTTTCAACATTATCAGCCCTTGCGATTATCACCATCTTCATTTTTATGGAAGGATTGCCGATCATCGCAAAAGTAGGCGTTTTTAAATTTGTATTTGGGATGAAATGGGCGCCAAGCCTAGGCCTCTTCGGAATTTTCCCGATGATTGTGGGAACCATCACGGTCACGCTTGGAGCGGCTCTGATTGGTGTACCTGTTGCGCTATGTTGCAGTATCTTTCTGGCAGAACTCGCTCCGCCGATCGTGCGTAATGTTATGCGGCCTGCCATTCAGTTGTTGGCTGGAATTCCTTCTGTCGTATATGGTTTCTGGGGTCTGACGTTTATCGTTCCTCTGATTCGAACATATCTTGGCGGACCTGGATTAAGTATTCTGGCCGGATCCATTATCTTGGCTATCATGATTTTACCGACGATCATCAGTATTACGGAAGTTTCACTCCTTACATTGCCTAGCCTCTATAAACAAGGTTCGCTTGCTTTGGGTGCAACCCATTGGCAGACCATCCGCAGAGTGCTTTTACCGGCGGCTAAATCGGGGATTATGGCTGCCGTGATTCTTGGCATCGGCCGCGCGATCGGAGAAACGATGGCCGTCATCATGGTGCTTGGTAACGCTGTCGCATTACCTAGATCGATTCTTGATCCGGCACGTACCCTGACGACCAACATCGGCATTGAAATGGGATATGCTTCAGGGAATCATCAGCAGGCACTATTTGCGACCGGTATCGTTTTGCTCGTAATTATCATGCTTTTAATTACCACAGCCCAGTTCATCGTAAGAGAGAAGAAAGAAGTATGAGAGTCAATGCAAAAACATCACAGTTGATCGCCAACATCGTAATCTGGACGATTTCGGTTTGCGTGGTCTTTCTGTTAGTATTTATCGTATCCACGATCTTGATTAAAGGATTGCCGACTCTTACCTGGAAGTTCCTGACCGAAAACCCTAGCGATATGGGGCGTTCCGGAGGTATCTTTTCAACCATCGTCAGCACAATGTTGGTAACCACGGTTGCCATCATCATCGCAACGCCGTTTGGAGTCGGAACGGCGTTCTACCTCACGGAATTTACACGTGAAAGCAGATTGACACGCATTATCCGTTTCAGCGCAGAATCACTGGCAGCGATTCCGTCCATCGTTTATGGTCTCTTTGGTTTCATCTTCTTTGTCATCTACCTGAAACTTGGATGGTCCGTCCTCTCAGGCGGACTTACGATGGCAGTTATGATCTTGCCTACGATCATTCGTACATCCGAAGAGGCGATCCGTTCGGTGCCCACGAAATACAGGGAAGTCAGTTATTCATTGGGTGGAACGAAGTGGCAAACCATCGTCGGTGCCGTGCTCCCATCCGCATTTCCTGGGATTACCACCGGTCTGCTACTTGGAATCGGTCGTTGTGTCGCGGAAACAGCCGCGGTTATTCTAACCGCTGGATCAGCCTTACGGTTGCCCACATCGCTCTTCTCGCCGGCCCGTACCATGGCGGTACATTTCTACATCCTTGCACGTGAGGGAATCTCGATGGAACGTGCTTATGGTACCGCAGCTCTGTTGATTATTCTCATCCTTATCATTAACGTTATCGCGAATATGCTCGTTAACAGATTCGTAGCCAAAGGCAAATAGAAGGAAAAACATGACGCAACCATCCAAAATAAGTATAAAGAATCTAAATTTCTTCTATGGTGAAAAACAAGTCATCAAAAATTTTACCGTGGACATTCATTCAAACGAGATTTTTGCGCTTTTCGGGCCTGCCAATAGTGGCACGACAACGCTTTTTCGTGCTCTGAACCGACTTTGCGATCTGGATTTCGGAGCCCGCTCAGAGGGAGTAATCCTGCTGGATGGAAAAAATATTCGTGATGCTGATGTCAACGTAACCGATCTTCGGCGTCGAGTAGGTATGGTATTTGAAGAACCTATTGCTCTTCCTATGTCGATTTTTGACAACATAGCATACGGACCACGTATGAGCGGAGTCAAAGACAAAACCATTCTTCGCGAGAAAGTAGAAAGCGCCCTGAAAATGGCCGTCTTATGGGATGAAGTGAAAGATCGGCTTGATTCCCCAGCATTAAGGCTTTCCGGTGGTCAGCAACAACGTTTGAGCATCGCCCGTATCATCGCGTTAGGTCCGGATGTGATTCTGCTGGATCGTCCCTGTGCAGCGCTTGATCCGATCTCGACCTATAAGATCGAACAATCTCTACTACAACTCAAAGAACACTTCACAATTGTCATCATCCCTCACAATGTACAACAGGCAGGACGTGTTGCCGACCGTGCCGGTTTCATGCTGATGGGAGATCTGATCGAGGTAGGTCCTACCAAAGAACTTTTCACTAACCCAAAGGATCAACGTACCAACGACTATATCACCGGAAGATTCGGCTAATATCGCATAGTTCAATGTCACATTAAAATATTTTGGATTATTCGACGAAGAATTATCTCTAATCATCACGAAAGAAGGAATATCTATGGATGGCACTCATCGTGCGGATATAAAGATTGGCAGTAAAGTGAAAGTTGTACAAAAGCAAGACCAACAATCTGGAAAATTGAGTGAAGGGATCGTTTCAAGGATATTGACGAATTCGCAAACACATCCGCATGGCATCAAAGTGATGCTTGAAAGCGGCATCGTTGGACGCGTTAAGGAGATAGATGCGTAAACAGAATTAAATATGCTTTCATTGGCGTTCGAATCCTTCCGAAATATTCTTTCTTCGGAAGGATTTTCAATTTTTAGCGAACATTTAGGAAGCCATTTATAACAATTTCTGCGAAACTTGCTATAATTTAAGCAGAATCATTTAGTAATACTAATCGTGTTATCTCGTCATAAGAAAGGAACAAATCATGCCCAGAAAACACATCTTATTCTCCGGCCGTGTTCAAGGTGTTGGATTCAGATATCATGCAACGATATTGGCTCAACTGTTTGGTTGTAGTGGATGGGTGCGCAACTTGGGCGACGGGGATGTTGAAATGGAAATCCAAGGGAGTGTGGATGCAATCGAAGCGTTTTTAAGTAAAATAGGGAAGAACGACGGCTATATCCGCATCGATTCAATCCAGACTCATGATATACCTGAAGAAACAGATCATGGTTTCTTTGAGCGCTACTAAATCGAATTAGCAAGATCGGAGAATCCATGAATAAAACAAACGTGATACGAATTTTGGATAAAAGCAAAATTTCATACCAACAATATGATTACTCAAATACCGGTGCCATCAGTGGAATTGAAGTAGCGCAAGTGCTGAACCAAAATCCTGAGCGTGTTTTCAAGACGTTACTGACGGTTGCGAAAAGCAAACAACATTATGTTTTCCTAATTCCTGTCGCGATGGAACTTGATCTTCGCAAAGCCACAGAATGTACGGGTGAAAAAGCGATTGAGATGCTGAAGGCGAGAGAATTATTGCCGCTGACTGGGTATGTGCACGGCGGATGTTCGCCGATTGGAATGAAATCATTTTTCCCGACATACATCGACGAATCTGCTGAACAATTCGAATCGATTATGTTCAGTGCCGGTAAAATCGGCTCTCAAATTGAGATGCGGTTGGAAGACCTGAAGAAAATTATCGATTTTCATCTAGCTTCTTTAACAAAGCCTAATCAAACTTAGTGCTTTTAAACGCAACCAAATAAAGTTAGTTAAACGCACTTCATTTTCGCGATGATTAAATTATGGAGAATCGAATTCAATCCTGGATTGTAAAATGAGAATGGAATAAATAAATCATCGATCATCACTGAGCGATGTGGCACAACAGAAGAAAAGTCCATAGGAAACCCTTACAATGATTTTGAGAAAAAAAGCAAGGAGCTCTCCTATGAACCACACCT
>JBBQGS010000117.1:0-5368 GCA_038323255.1 Erysipelotrichales bacterium
ATCCATAAAGTGCCCATTGCGGTCTGAAGTTTGGTGGTGAAGGTATGCAGAGAGAAACTCAATCCTTCCATTCGACGGTTGGTTTTCCATTGTAGATAATCGACCGAGTCGCCGACCATCGTATATGTGATGACATCGTTCATACCCAGCGACATACCGCATAGGAACAAGAGGAAGAATACCATCGGAAGATTTTGATATCCGACAAAGAACATTGCCAGATGCGAGAATGCACCCAACAACAAGGATGCGTTGTACATGGTTTTCTTGGAATATCGATTCGTGAAGAAGGGGGTGATAAACATAGCAGCGATCATGGAAGCGATCAGGATACCTCCAAGTAGCGAGAAGTAAGCCGCATCACCCATGTTGTATTTAGCGAAATAAGTACCGGCGATGCCGATGACCATACGGAAAGCACCCAACATGCGTGAGGCTTGCAAAATTAGCAAAGGTTTATTCTTGAATAGCAGACCAAGGTTACCGAAGAACGATTCGGGTTCCTCTTTGTCCATAACCCGTTCTTTTGTCCCCACCGATGCTAAATAGAACAGCAACCCGCCGATTGTGATCAGAATGACGGCGGTCCAGAAGTAACCACTGCGTTCATTCGGAAACAGCTTGAACATCAACGGGGGCAGAATGATGGATATCGCCATTCCTAGATTGCATAAAATTCGTGCAAAGGTTATCAGACTCAGCCGTTCTTTGGGATTACGAATCATCGCCGCTGAAAGTCCCCAAAACGGAACATCCGATATCGTGAAGACCATATCCCACAGAATGAACGTGAAATACGCATAAAGCAATTTAGCGCCATAGTCGAAACTCGGTGCGTAGAACAGCAGGATTGTCGTGATGATCATCGGGATCGGGATCCAGAAGAGCCAAGGACGCAGTTTACCGTGCTTGGTATGGGTGCGGTCGACAATCGACCCCATGATCGGATCGTTCACCGCATCCCAAATCTTCGCCACCAGCATCAATATCCCGACGGCCACCGGCAGTAAGCCCAGGATATCGGTATAGAAAATCATCAGATAGGTCGCTACAAAGTTATAGATGATATTCTGGCCCAAACCCGCGAAACCGAAAGCCAGCTTCTCGCGCAATGGCAACTTCTCGTCATGATTCATAGAAAAACCTCCCATTTCTTCAAGTATAGCGAACATGCAGGACGTTTGGAAGATGCATATGTTAAAATATGCGAAAGAGGAACAAATATGCATCAAAATCAACTGCATAATCTAATCAAAACGATCGCGGTGAAAAGTGCCGAACTTGTCGAATGTATCCAATGGAGCGACACCGATTGCGAGCGTGAAACGGCCCGCAATGTCGCACTAGAAATGCAGGATTTATTGAATCGTCTACTTGAAGAAATCCAATAGGAACGCAAGACAGGATTGCATATAGGATAGCATAGGAGGATGAACTATGGCATCATCGGCAGTATTGCTTTGGGTCGCCGTCGCGGCAGGCATCGCCGCGATCTGGAAACTTCTGACAGCGGGTCGCGGCCGTGTCAGTATTCCGGGTATCAATATCAGTTGGGGTGAATGAGGACACAGCGTCCTCTTCTTTTATGCTGGAACTAAAAGAACTGCCGATTTCGGATCGTCCACGCGAAAAAATGATCCGCTTCGGCATACGTTCTCTGTCTCATACCGAACTGTTGGCGCTGATCATACGCACCGGCACGAAAGAACATTCGGTCTTTTCGGTTGCGGACGAACTCATCCGCAAAGCCAAGGGAATCCGTCGATTGTCCCAATTGTCGCTGAGTGAACTATGCGAAATCCACGGCATCAATACGGCGAAAGCCTGTGAACTTATGGCCGTTTGCGAACTCTCGCGCCGTATGGCACTGGAAGAAGTCTATGAACTTGACGTCGTCGACCAACCGGGGCGATTGGTGGAATGGCTACGCAGGGAATTGGGCGACGCCAAACAAGAACACTTTCTGGTTGTCTTCCTTGATACCAAGAATCATATTTTGGGTCACAAAGTCTGCTTCATCGGCAGTCTGGACCGCTCGGTTGTCCATCCGCGCGAGATCTTCAAAGCAGCCGTCGCGTACAGCGCAGCCCGCATCATCGCCGTCCACAACCATCCAAGCGGAGATGTCACCCCCAGCGAAAACGATCTCCAAGTCACCAAATCGCTGGAAGAAGCTGGCGTCATGATGGGCATCCCTTTGTTGGATCATTTGATTGTCAGTCATCGGACTTTCTATAGTCTGCGTCAGCGCATCGGAAACGATGGCTGATTCTTCTCTTCTTTGAGCGAAGTTACCGACCCGCTTGTATCCTGCACGTAACTCTGCTAAACTTGAAAAATATGAGGAGGGAAGAGAGCATGTTTCCAATTCAATTCAGCATCAAGATTTCATATAAGGACTTTTATGATTTCTTCCGCTTTTCCACCAACAAGAAAAAGCATTACAAACGTATCCCGCTTTTCCTGTTTGCGTTGTTCATGCTGTATATCGTATTGATTTACCGCTCACTCATTTTGATGGATTACGAATCCGTCGGCTATTACTCTTTCATTTTCATGCTTCTCATCGGTTACTATCTCTGGTATATTCTGTTGGTTCCCAAAAGCGCATTCAAATCATTATCCCTTGTATATTCTTTTGAAAACACGTATTCTTTCGAAGAAGACAAATATTCGATAAAAATCGATACGGATGCCTACAAAGAATTGATCGAGTCGAAGTATTATGTCCTTTTCCAGGCTTTCCTTACAGAAAAATATCTCTATCTCTATACGCAAAAGAATGCGGCGCATATCATCCCGCTCGCTTCGCTTTCGGGTGAGCAGGTCGATGCTTTGCGAGGGGTGCTGCGTCGTCATCTGGCCTCCAAATTCATCGATTATTCAAACTGAACTTAGACATCGGCCTTGATCGCCGATGTTTTTTGTGCTGAATCCACTTTAGCGTCTTACCGACAATGGTTGAATCGGCGTCACTTACACCGTATAATAGGCACAGGTGATGAAATGAAGAAATTGAACCTGACCCAACGAATCCTAGTCGCGGCGATCGCAGTTATGCTGTCGCTGACGGTTTTCCTAAATATATTGAAGTTCCAGTCGCCGTTGGATCATTTAAACGCGGGCGGATACGATGTATTCACGCTTCTTCGTTATACGTTGATTGAAAAGCCAATCGCTTCCATCGGAGGTTTCGCGAAAGATTTTG
Organism: Erysipelotrichales bacterium; assembly: GCA_038323255.1. Taxonomy (GTDB): domain Bacteria; phylum Bacillota_I; class Bacilli_A; order Erysipelotrichales; family Erysipelotrichaceae; genus GWE2-51-13. Next base: position 3,209 of record JBBQGS010000117.1, read on the forward strand.
CGACCTTATGGCAGGCCCAACAGGAAAATGAGGCGTTGCGCACGAAAGTCGAATTGTTAGCGATTTATCAGGCGAAACTGCAGGAAGCATATCGCCAGATTGAAGAACTCAAAACACTGACCGGCATTAAATTGGCCGCCAATGGCTATGAGTTGGTAAACGCGACCGTCATTTATCGACCCTATGAAGCCTTCAATAATTCTATTTCCATCAATGTCGGAACCAAGCAGGGGATCAATGTCGATGACGCGGTCATCAGCAGTAAAGGTTTGTTGGGAAAGGTGGAGAAGACATTTGAAGATCGCAGCGTCGTTCGACTACTGACTACCGAAAACGGAAATAATAAAGTGACGGTCAAAATCCAACTTGGCGTCGCCCAAGTTGCGGAAGCCATCATGGAAAAATATGATGTTGAAAAAGAAGCGTTCGAAGTACGCCTTATGACGACTGGTTACGCGGTCACACCGGGCATGACGGTCATTACATCCGGCTTAGGCGGTGTGTTCCCGGCTGGAATCTTGGTTGGATATGTGAAAGAAGTCGTTGAACTCGATAATGCGGTCGGAATGACCATCTATGTCGTTCCGTCTGCCGATTTTAAAGCGTTTGATTATGTCGCGGTGGTGAAACGGAAATGACACTACGCGTCCAGGCGACATTCTTCGCGTTTTGCTTCTTCATCGATATCGTTTTAGGTATCCTTTTTCCCATTGACTATGCGTTGCGAGCCCTGATTTTCGTTCCGCAGATGACCTTGGCAGCTGTCATCCTGAGTGCACGTGAAATGAAACTGACCGACGGATTACTGATGGCACTGATCGTCGGTTTGGTACTCGACATCACGCATTTCGATTTCGGATTTATCAACGCACTGTCTTTCACAGGGAGTGTCTTAGTGGTCGCAATCTGGTCCCAACATATGTCCGAATCATTCTATGAACTGATCATTCTTACCCTGGTTGGATTGTTCATCAAGGAAAGCATCGTGTTTCTGATGGTTCAGCTGGCAGGGGATTCGCACATGAGCGTCGTGACTTGGCTGGCGCGCCGTGAATTTCTGACGATGCTCGGGAATATCCCCATCATTATCGGCTGTATCTATATTAACAGTTTGAAAGAAGATGTGTTGGGACGTCAGGAGCGTATGAAACGCGCCGGTGAAAAAGTTCGCTGGATGAACGTCAACCGATAGGAATAATTGAAAGGCGGAAAATTATGAAAAAGAAACTTCAACTCCTGATGGCGTCCTTACTATTGGTCGCGATGCTCAGCGGGTGTAAAACAGGCAAACCAGTCATCGGAGTCACCGTCTATCCGGTCCATTTTTTATTCCAGCGGATCGCGCAGGATAAAGTCGATGTGGTGATGTTCAGCCAAGGGACGACGATTCAACGTGCTACGATTGTCAACGACTATGCGCCTAAACTAAAAAAAATCGACGTACTTTTCCGCATCAACCAACTGGAATCCTATTATGACGTTTTCCGCAAAGAAATCGTTGCGTCACAAGTGAAAGTCGTCGATCTGAGTATCACTGCGGGTCTGTACAGTTTCCGCCGCTTTACGGTCGCTAACGTGGTTGGCAGCGAAGTGACGGTCGAATCAGACTATTATGCCGGTTCAGCCTTTGCGAAGATCGATGTCTATGACAAAGATCCGATGTTATGGATGGACCCGATCGCGATGACTTCGATGGCGAAAACGATTCTGGATTGGTTACTGAAACATTATCCCGAAGAAGCGAAGTTCTTCAATGCCAACTATAAAGTTCTTCAAGCCGAACTTGCGCGCTTGGATGCGGAATACCAATCGATGCGTGTCAGGAAGAAAAGTGTCGCCGTCGTTTCGATGACGCCTTCTTTCGGAAATTGGCAAAAAGCGTACGGATTCGAAGTTTATCCTGTCTTTTTGTCACGTTTCGGCGTGTATCCAAGCGATGAGCAGATCCAAGCAATCAAGCTGCGCATCCAACAGGATGGCGTACGCTACATCGCGATGGAAGACAACCTGCCGGAAGACATGATATCGCTGTTTACCTCGCTGAAGCAAGATCTTGATCTGAAGAGCGTGACGTTGCATAACATCGCTTTCCTCAGCGAAGCTGATATCGCCGGCAACAAGAATTACTTTACGCTGATGTATGAGAATCTGAATACCCTT
>JBBQGS010000118.1:0-5333 GCA_038323255.1 Erysipelotrichales bacterium
GGCAGGCTTATTTCATCGAATTGGTCGGAAGGCAGGATTTAATGAACGCGATCGCACTGAATTCCGGTATTTTCAACCTCGCCAGAGTCGTCGGACCTGCCATCGCCGGTATCCTGATCGGATTGGTCGGAATCCCGATATGCTTTTATCTGAATGCCTTAAGTTTCGTCGCGGTCATCATTAGTTTGTTTATGATCAAAACGACCGATATTTATCCAATCGCAGGCAAGATCGAATCGGTTAAACAGGTTTTCAGCGATATCAAGGATGGTCTGAAATATGTCCGCAATACCAACGTCATCCTAACGCCGTTGATTCTGATTGGGGTTATCAGCCTCTTAGCGATGAATTACAGCGTACTCATTCCTATCTTCGCAAATAAGACGTTAGGACTCAATGCATCCGGATATGGCTTTATCATGACATTCATGGGTTTGGGCTCATTTACTGGGGCGATGGGCGTCGCCGCACGCAGCCAGACAGGTCCGAAATACCGGTATATGGTCATTGGTGCAGTGAGTACAAGTCTCTTTATGGTTGCACTGGGGTTGGTCAATAATTATTCCATGGCGTGTGCTACCTTGTTCTTGATTGGATTCTGTTCAACCATATTCATCGCGCTCGCCAATTCAATCATTCAGTTGGGCTCGGCTGATCAAATGCGGGGAAGAGTCATGAGTGTCTATACGATGGTATTTTTAGGTATCACTCCCATCGGGAGCCTTGCGACCGGGGCACTGATCGAATATATCGGAGTCTCCTGGAGCATGATACTGAGCGGTTCTCTAAGTCTGATCATCACCGTGTTAACCGTATTTCTCATTCGTCAAAACCGGACACCGAAAGCGGCCTGATCCGGTTTTTTTAAAAGCAGCGCGCAGGTCAAATCTTTGAATGTTCACATTGTAAGTGTTAGAATGGAATTACGATGTAGTCAAACAATCATAATCAAGCATCATCGGGAGCGTTTTGTCTCCCCGAAAAGGAAACCAACATGAAAAAAAGTACGATTCTCAAAGCAGCAGGTTTAGTCGGGGTGGCGGCTGCTGCTGGTGCCATCGCTTACAAGTCGATCCAAACCGATAAGAAGATGAAGGGATATAATCGAGTATTCAAATTTGCTGGAGATTCGATCAGCTATGATTCTGAATTCGAATCGGATTCGGTCGCCGTCAATTTCGCGGGTCTTGAGATCGATTTCACGGATGCGACGCTCAAAGACGGACATGGCAGACTGGATTTGTTTGCGGAAATGTCGGGTGTCGATATCGTGGTTCCGGAAAGTTGGCATGTCGTTCTGAGTGACATCAATAACAAATCAGGCGTGAATAATGTGTTTAAGAGGAATGACGAGGATAACGATCAAGTGCTGACCATCCAATATGAATTGAATTTCTCCGGCTTGAACGTGCGCAAACCTGTCGAGGAGTGCTGCGAGTAAACGGACTTCAAACGAATTAAAACCAGGAAGAGATTAGGGACGCGCAAGCGTCCTTTTGAATGAGATGAAAGACGATGGAATATCCTCATACAAAAGTTACATCTTTTCTTTTCACTATCATGATTTACATTTGAAGTTTCGTTGACAGCGCTTACATCGATGAGTAAAGTATAGGTAGACAAAAAGGAGATTATGATGAAAACCTATCCAGCCGAACCATTCCGCATCAAAGTGGTCGAGATGATGAAGACGATGAGCAGGAGTGAACGCGAGGCGGCGATGATCGAAGCCGGCTATAATACTTTCCTCATTAAAAGTGAAGATGTTTACATCGATTTGCTGACCGATTCAGGTACGACTGCGATGAGCGACCGTCAATGGGCAGGCATGATGATCGGCGATGAAGCTTATGCAGGTAGTCGCAACTTCCTGCATCTTGATGCCATCGTAAAAGAATACTACGGATTCAAACATATGGTTCCGACCCATCAGGGACGCGGCGCCGAGAATCTGATTTCCCGACTGAAAATCAAAGCAGGGGACATCATCCCGGGGAATATGTATTTCACGACTACGCGCTACCACCAGGAAGCCAACGGAGGCACGTTCAAAGATGTCATCATCGATGAAGCGCATGATTCGCAGGCGATTCATCCGTTTAAAGGCAATATCGACCTGAAGAAACTGCAGGCGCTGATCGATGAATTCGGAGCCGACAAGATTCCATATGTCTGTTTGGCTGTCACCGTAAATTTAGCCGGCGGACAACCGGTTTCGATGGGCAACATCAAAGATGTCAGCAAGTTATGTAAGAAGCACGGCATCGATATTTTCTTCGATGCGACCCGTTGTGTCGAGAATGCGTATTTCATTAAGAAAAGAGAAGAAGGTTACCAAGACAAAACGATTCAGGAAATCTTGTTTGAAATGATGAGTTACGGCGACGGAGCGACGATGTCGGGTAAGAAAGATTGCATGGTCAACATCGGAGGATTCCTTGCGATGAACGATGATGAACTGTTTGCCCGTTGTAAGGAACTGGTCGTGGTTTTCGAAGGTATGCCTTCCTACGGGGGGCTTGCCGGCCGTGATATGGAAGCGATGGCGATCGGAATCACCGAATCCGTCGATTATGCGTATATCTGCCATCGGGTCGAACAGGTCGCTTATCTGGGCGATAAATTGATCGAAGCCGGTGTGCCTGTCGTCCAACCGATCGGCGGACATGCGGTATTTTTGGACGCCCGTCTGTTTCTCTCACATTTGACACAAGATCAACTTCCTTCGCAGACATTGGCGGCACATCTGTATATCGAATCAGGCGTTCGTTCGATGGAACGCGGCATCGTATCCGCCGGCCGCGATAAAAAGACCGGTGAACATCACCGTCCTAAATTGGAACTGGTTCGTTTGACAATTCCACGTCGTGTCTATACCTATGCCCATATGGATGTCGTGGCGAATGCGGTCATCGAACTTTACAAGAACCGCGCCAAGATCACCGGACTTGAGTTCGTCTATGAACCTCCGATGCTTCGTTTCTTCAATGCACGCTTTAAACCACTCTAATATCGGACAAATGAATGAATATTGGCTGATTTAATGGCCAAATTTGAGTTGGTAGGGGATAAGTGGTAGAATTATCTTATAAACAGAGGAAATCCGATGAAACCATCCCTTTATAAATTGCATGGAAATATTTTGGGAAATGCGACTCAGGCAGGAAATTTTGCGTTTTTAAGTACATTCTGAAATCTCCGGTCTTCACTGGAGATTTTTTTAAGGAGAACAACATGAACGTTAGTTTTGAACAATTACGATATGCCACATATTTCGCCCCGCGCGGCCGGCAAAGGCTGCAAAACCTCGGCAATCAGATCTCGCAAAAGTTCCTTTTAGCCAACGATAAACTGATCGGTGTGATCGGGGATGCGGGCAGCGGGAAATCCTTGCTCATCAAAGGGATGTTTCCCGGTTTGGAACTGACCAACGATGACGATGGCATCAATACACGACCGGCACCGTTGATGCGCGACTACAGCCGCGATAGTTTCAACGCGCATACCTATCATATCGATGTGCGCTTCGAACTGGCGTTCACCCAACCTTTCGAACTGGTCGATGCCATCAAACAGGCACTGGCCGCAAACAAGCGGGTGGTCGTCGAACATTTCGACCAAGTTTATCCGCTTTTGAAGAAAAACGGGGATATCCTGATCGGTGTCGGCGAAGAAGTCATTGTCAGTCGACCGAATCTGTTCGGACCCGAACCTGAAGACATTCGCGACATCGTTTATAAATCCCTGAACTTTCGTCGTATGGCACATAGTGCCGAAGATCTGCTTGTCCATATCTTGGAGAACGACTATAAGCTGGTCTGCGACGGTCATGGGGACGTCAACCACGGTTTCATCTTAAGCTTCAACAAGAAACCGCGTATCTCGATTGCCGTGTTGGAAAAGAAAGTGAATCAGTTGATTCAACAGGATCTATCAATCACTTATCTGGATCCAACACACATCAAGATTGGGAAAGACATCGTCCAATACTGTACCGGACCGCGTACGCATATGAACCATACAGCGCAAATCGATCATTTTCATCTATTACGTGAGTATTACTTTGACGATGTCAACAAGTGTTACGATTTGGTCGGTATCGTCAGCGATGAAGCGATCCGCGATGTCAGGCATATCAACCACTTTGCGGAGTAGAGGAGAAAACATGAAAAAAACAACGGTCGTCATCGGTGTTATCGGTGCCGACGTCCATGCGGTCGGCAACCGCATCATCGACTATGCATTCACGAAAGCAGGTTTCAATGTCGTCAATCTGGGTGTCATGGTTAGTCAACAGGAATTCGTCGAAGCCGCCATTGAAACCAATGCGCAAGCCATCATCGTTTCCAGTCTATATGGACATGGGGAAATGGATTGCCGCGGTTTGGGCGACCAATGCAAAGAGGCGGGACTCAATGTTCTGCTGTATGTCGGAGGAAATCTGGTCATCGGGAAATCCGATTTCGACATCGTCGAAGAGAAATTCAAGAAAATGGGCTTCGATCGCGTTTATCCTCCCGGTAGCGACATCGAGCAGGGCATTCGCGATCTGATCGGCGATTTGGAAAGCAGGAAATAGGGATGAGTGTCTATCTCCTTTTTGACGTCGGTTCAACCTACACAAAAGGATGTATCGTCGATCTAAATAGCGAAACAGTCCTGGGGCAAACATCGGTTTATACGAGTGCCGATACAGACATCAACGAAGGCATCGAGCGCGCAAAGCAACGTATGGCAAGGGTGTTGGACAATGTGAGTATCGATAAGACCTATGTCTGCAGTTCAGCCAAAGGGGGTCTCAAGATGGTCGCAATCGGACTAGTGCCCGATTTAACCCTAAAAGCCGCTACCTTGGCTTGCTTCAGCGCGGGCGCGAAAGTCATCCAAGCTTATTCATATGCGCTTAACGAGTCGGAAATTCAACAGATCGAAGCGTCGGACTGCGATATTCTACTACTGTGCGGCGGGACGGATGGAGGCAATTCCGAAGTCGTGCTCCACAATGCGAAAAAGATTTCTGCTATCGAGCGTAAATTCCCGATTATCTATGCAGGCAATAAATCGTGTCAGGATGAAGTTGGAACCATATTGGATCAAGCAGGGTTTGAGTGCGTAGTATGTCCTAATGTCATGCCGGGATACGGAATCTTGGATGTCGATGTATGCCGCGACGAGATTCGGACAATCTTCCTAAACCATATCGTCAAAGCCAAGGGACTATCAAAACTGACAACGCTCATCGAAGAAATCGTGTTACCAACACCATACAGTGTCTTAGAAGCGCTCAAACTGCTTTCAAAAGGGACGAAGACCGAAACTGGTCTCGGCGATTT
>JBBQGS010000119.1:0-5307 GCA_038323255.1 Erysipelotrichales bacterium
TGGGTGAGAGCCATAGCCATAGCCTCGGTCGTAGTATTCATGGCGTCTGTAGCCATGATCGCCGAAGATGATCCATAGAATCAACAAAATGGGAATTAGCATCATAGTTGTTTCCTCCTAGTTCTTTAGGTCGGTAGACAAACGGTCGAATTCTTCTTTCGAAATTTCACCTTTTGCGTAACGTTCCTTGACGATCGATAAAGCTTTATTTTCAAACTGCGGTTCATGCATCCTATGTTGATGTCTTGAGCGTCTGACCAAAATCACGATCAGACCGATAACGATGATCCAGAAAAGCAGCATCATCACCGGCATCAGCCACGCATATTGTCCAAACCATCCGGTTTGGCCGAAACGGTCGAATCCACCCATTCCGCCGCGAAATCTGTCAAATCCTCCAAAATCCATCATACTGTAACCTTCTTTCCTGCCGATATTCTCGGTACATGCATATCATAAACTTAATATGTTACAAAAGTGTGGCGATGCTCACTTACTTGTATCCAAGAAAAAACGGGATGCATCCCGCTATTTCAAATCGTTCTTGATTTGGTCAAATTCCTCTTTGGTGATCTCGCCTTTGGCATAGCGCGCTTGTGCAATTTCAAGCGATGAGCTAGAACCACCTTGCCGATGACGCATGAATGCGGCGGTACGACGGATGCGGTTGCGGCGGATCAAACCGATGATCAAACTGATGATCGCAATCCAAAATAATACGCTTACTGCGATACCGAACCAACCGAAGCGTTCAAAGAACCAGATGCGTCCGAAAAACCGAGGAACATAGAATCCGAATGTCAGCATAATTCCTTCCTTCTTTCATTGGGTTATTCCCAGTACATTAATGATTATATCGCTGGATTGTTACAAATTTGTGGCAGATTTACAAAATTTTATTCACCTGGACACTTCCACATGAAATTTCGCGACTTCATCATCGGTTTTACCTTTTCTAGGCTCAAATAAATCCTCAATCTGATCTTGCGCCATCGGATTGACACCGTAATTCAACAAAGAATCAATGTTGGATTTGATGACCAGGCGGCATCCCACTAATTCATTCATTCGGTGGCTTATCGAAGGACGGTCATAGGTAAATTGTTTCATTAACTCGCTCTCCAAGTAATCTTTTTTGCATAGCGCTTGATAGAGTGAAAAACAGATGGGATCGCTCAGCACCTTGAATATCTCAATCGGATCGACCGATCTTAACATCTCTTTCATTTCAACCGACACCAAACCCATCGCATAATCGAACACTTGTTTCGCCGCAGATTGAAGCCGCAATCCCGTCCATTCCTGAACGATGTTCATTTCACTTTTACTATAATCGCGAAGAATCTGTGTTTTTTCTAAATTGTGGAAACTGAACTGAAGTCCCCCTACGCTAACATAGTTGACGTCCTTCGCCATATAAATGGATAGACCGGATAGCGGATGTTGAATCAGTGATTCGAGTCCCCTTGTTACGTCATTCTTAAACATATATCGCTTACGAAAATGTGGATCGGCATAAGGTTTTTTTACATAGGCATTCAGAAAGTTCATGGCCGCAAAAAAGACAAGCGCACTCGGAATGTCAGCGACCGGTAGATAAGCCATGCGATGAGCCAATTTCGCATCTTCTTCCTCTAGCTCAGTGACATCTACTTCACTTAAATTTTGAATATAGTCAATCAGTTCATCCAACACCATCGTTTATGCCTCCATTCATCTTTGTTTTTAGCAAATTTCTTCGATCTTCTTATCCGATTATAGCACTTCAAAAGACTCATGTTGCTTTATCACTCATATAAGCCAAATGATTGACATTCGTCAACCGTCAGCCTATGATAACCCTAAAAATAAGAGGTAAATATGAAAAGGTTAAAGCATTCCATTTTTGGTTTGACAGTGATATTTTCCGGCGTCGCGATCATTCTATTCGCCGGCATCATGAAGATGCCATATGTTCAATATTTTGGTGTTTTCGTGGTAGTAATGGGTATTAATTTATCACTTTTGTCGATAGCGGACAAAGTATAGAAACTAAAAAGCGGAAATCGATGAGGTTTCCGCTTTTTGCTGATTAGAGAATGAAACTTAAAGTCGCTTCGCAGACCAAATCTTCACCGACATAGGCTTTCGCCTCGCTAACGCCGAAACGCGACCGCAATGAGGTCATGCGGACTTCCATGCGCAATGTATCCCCGGGAACGACTTTCTTGCGAAATTTGGCTTCTTTAACACCTGCGAAATACGCGATCTTCCCTTTTAGTTCGGGTAAACTCAGTACAGCAACCGCACCCACTTGGGCCATGGCTTCCAGTATCAACACCCCAGGCATGACCGGTTCGGCTGGAAAATGACCTTGGAAAAACGGTTCGTCGATCGAGACGTTTTTCACTCCGATCGCAAACTCACCCGGAGTGAGTTCGAGAATTTTGTCCACGAACAGAAACGGATAGCGATGCGGGATAATCTCCATGATTTCTTTGACGTCCATGTTTACTCCTCCCATTTTTTGAAACATAAACTGGCGTTATGCCCACCAAATCCCAATGAATTCGACAAGGCATAGGTGGTTTTCTCCCAAACGCCCTGATTGGCGATGATGTTGAGGTCGCAGTCGGGGTCCTGATTCAAAAGATTCACGGTCGGCGGCAGATAACCCAATTTCAATGAAATGGAACAGATGATCGCTTCGATCGCCCCGCCGGCGCCCAACATATGGCCGGTCATCGACTTAGTGGAAGAAACCTTGATATTTTTGTATTGGTCGCCCCAAACCGCTTTGATCGCCAACGTTTCAAAAGCATCGTTGAGCGGCGTCGAGGTGCCGTGTGCATTCAGATAGCCGACATCGCTCGGCGTGATCCCGGCACTTGCAAGGGCTTGCCGCATGGCGCGGGCCGCTCCTGATCCGTCGGTGCTGGGTGAAGTGATATGGTAAGCATCGCAGGTGGCACCGTAGCCGACGACTTCCGCATGGATGGTCGCATGACGGGCCAGGGCGTGTTCAAGTTCCTCAAGAACCAGCACGGCCGCACCTTCCGCCATGACAAATCCGCACCGGTCAACATCAAACGGAATCGATGCCCGGTTGACATCGTCGGTTTCCGCCAATGCCTTCAAAGCCGTGAATCCCCCGATGCCAAGCGGTGTAATGGATGCTTCTGCACCTCCCGCCAACATGATGTCGTGGTAGCCGTCCTTGATCGAACGGAAACTGTCGCCGACCGCATTGGCCGAAGCTGCGCAGGCCGTGACAGATGATGAACACATACCCAATGCTTGCAGATCGATCGCGATGTTTCCGGCTGCCATGTTGATGATGGATTTCGGAATGAAATAGGGTGAAATCCGGTCGGCTCCGCGTTCAAGCAGTTTGGAATGTTCGGACTCGATGGTTCCTAAACCACCGATGCCGCTGGAAACAATCACACCGAAGCGTGTGCGGTCGAATTCACAGTCGGCCAATCCGCTGTCCGCATACGCTTCGCGGGCCGCAATGATGGCATATTGGGTGAATTTATCCAGATTTTTCTTTTCTTTGGGATTTAGGATGTTTTCCCACTCCCCGTGTTTGAGTTCCGCCGCAACTTTGACTTTATGCATGCTTGTATCAAACGAAGTGATCAGATTGACCCCACAGGTACCTTTAAGCAGACTTTCCTGCACTTCCGCAACCTTGTTTCCAATGGGAGTCAGAGCTCCCATCCCCGTGATGACGACGCGTCGTGCCATTACATCGCCATCCCGCCGTCGACGCCGATCGTTTGACCGGTGATATAGCGGCTCTTATCTGAAACAAGAAAAGAGACAAGTTCGGCGACTTCTTCGGGCGTGCCAAAACGTCCCAGCGGAATCCGAGTGAACATTTGTTTGGTTTGGTCTTCGTTGAGTTTCTCGGTCATGTCGCTTTTGATGAACCCCGGCGCGATCGCATTGACCCGCACGTTGCGGCTCGCCACTTCTTTCGCCAGACTCTGCGTAAACCCGATGACCCCTGCTTTGGAAGCGGCATAATTGGTTTGTCCCGCATTGCCCGTACGACCGACGATCGACGAAATGTTGACGATGACACCCGCATTCTTCATCAAAGTACGGAGCACCGTTTTCGACATCAGCCATGTCCCTTTTAAATTCGTATCGACCACGGAATCGAAATCTTCTTCGCTCATACGCAAAAGTAAATTATCTTTCGTGATCCCCGCATTGTTGACCAAAACATCGAGTGACCCGAAGGTCTCGATGGCGGCCGCCGTGATGCGGGCGCAATCATCCGCTTTCGATACATCACCTTGTACGACGATTGCGGTGGTAAATTGATCACAGAGAAGTTTGACTTCCTCGGCTTTACCTTTATTCCCGTTATAGTTGATAACGACGTTGAATCCGTCTTTCGCCAATTGAATTGCGATGGCGGCTCCGATGCCTTTGGATGCACCGGTTACGATAGCTGTTTTAGGCATGTGTGTCTCCTTTCAATCCAGTTAAGGTTTCCTGCAGGGAATTCAGATCCTCCACATGGAAACATTCGACGTCCCACTGCGCTTTTTTAACGAAACCGCTTAAAACGGTTTTGGGACCGATTTCAACGATCGTCGTGATCCCCTTTTCCCGCAGTGTTGCGATGGTCTGCGTAAACTGCACAGGGTGGGAAACCTGTTGGATTAAATTCTGTTTGATCTTTTCGTCCGTACATTCTTTCCCGCTCAGATTGCTAATAAGATTCACTTGCAGCGGTTTGAATGGGATGGAATCAAATAAATTTGCTAATTTCGCTTCGACTGATGCAAGCAATAAGGTATGGAATGGTCCGCTGACCTGCAACTCGATTATACGCCGCACTCCTTTTTCTTGCAAAATGGCAACGACTGTATCGACTGCGTTACGATAGCCTGCGATGACAATCTGACCTGGACAGTTATAGTTACTGATGGCGACATAAGCGATCGCCTGGGCATATTGTATGGCTTCTTGGATGGTGTCTTCGGATTCACCGATGATCGCCACCATCTTACTGTCGATCCCTGCGACCGCTTCTTCCATCCACCTGCCACGGCTTTTCGCGATGGCCAAGACTTCGTCCTCAGTGAATACGCCGGCTGCATGGCAGGCGGTATATTCACCCAGGCTTAATCCTGCAACACAATCAGGTTTAATTCCGTTGGCAATCAGCGCGTTATATCCCAACAGACTCATAAAGACAAGGGCTTGTTGGGTAAAACGAGTTTGATTTAGTTTTTCAAGGGGTCCATCAAGACAGAGTTTGACCAGATCAGGATAAACAGAAACCAAGTGTTCGTTTGCATGAAGACC
>JBBQGS010000120.1:0-5293 GCA_038323255.1 Erysipelotrichales bacterium
ACTGGGCGGATGACGACGATGTCCTCTATTATGCCTATCAGATCGTTTCTGCAGTCGAACACGGCTTCGCCGACATCATCGCCCATCCCGATTATTTCATGTTGGGAAGAAGAGGATGGAGTCCAGCCTGTGACAAGGCAGCCCGCATGATCTGCGATGTTTCGCTCAAATATAACATTCCGTTGGAACTCAATACCAACGGACTTCGCTACGGTAGACAAAATTTCAATGAAGGGAAATTCTATCCCTATCCGTTTCGCCTTTTTTGGGAAATCATCGCTGAGACAAAAGCACCAGTCATCTTTGGCGTCGACGCCCATCGTCCTATGACACTGATGGAAGTCGAGAAGTTTCAGAAATGCATGGATGAACTTACAGGGTTGGAATTTAATTTTCAAGAGGATTTCCGCATCTAAGAATCGGGGAGGGTAGCTATGCGTCGCATTTTCAATGTTTTAGTTAGTAAACCTTTTTCCATTATGGTGATGATTTTGGCCGAACTCGGTTTTCTTTTCTATATCGTCTATACCTTCAGCATCCGCTTCCTGACATTGTACAATTTTCTCGTTTTACTCAGTGTTGTGATCGTCATTTATTTGATCAACCGCAACGATAACCCTTCTTATAAACTTTCGTGGGCGATTTTCATTCTGTCCGTACCTTTGATCGGCGGATTGACATATTTATTGTTTGGTGGGAAAAAAGTACCTCGCGCGCTGCGTACAGGCGTGAACACCTTGGGAATCAACGGGAAACCGATCCTGATTCAGAACGAACAGGTGCTCATCGAAGCGGTTTCCGGTGATCCGACATACGAACGTCAAGTCAACTACATTCTTAAGAACGCTTACATGCCGGTCTATGCGAACACTGAAATGGAATACTATAAGATTGGCGAAGAGATGTACGATGCGATATTGAGAGAACTCGAAAAAGCGGAAAAGTTCATCTTTATGGAATACTTCATCATCAACAAAGGCATCATGTGGTCGACGATTCAAGAAGTCTTGGTTCGTAAAGTCAAGCAGGGAGTCGATGTACGGTTGCTTTATGATGATGCAGGGTCGATGCGGTTACCGCATGGATTCAAGCAAGAATTGCGTAAACTCGGGATTCGCTGCTATGTATTCAATCCTTTTTCGCCGGTCTTGGCCATTCAGATGAATAATCGAGATCATCGCAAAATCTGCGTCATCGACGGGAAAGTCGGTTTTGTCAGCGGAATTAATCTGGCTGATGAATATATCAACCTGAAAGTACGCTTCGGACACTGGAAAGATTCGGCCATCATGCTGAGAGGCGAAGCAGTCTTCAGCCTGAGTGTCATGTTTTTGCAGTTCTTCAACTATGTCGCGAAAACCAAGGACGATTACTTTGCCTATAAAGGCGACTTCGGAAACGAAACAATCAGCGTACCCGGCTTTGTCCAACCGTTTGGCGATAGTCCGACCGATGATGAATTAGTGAGCGAAACCACCCATCTCAACATGATCAACTCCGCCCGCCGCTATATCTACATCATGACACCGTATCTGGTGGTCGGACATGAAATGACGCAAGCATTGATTACCGCGGCTAAATGCGGCATCGACGTCCGCATCATGGTGCCGCACATCCCCGATAAATGGTATGTATTCGCGGTTACACGCAGCTCTTACGAAGAACTCACGAAGCACGGCGTCAAGATCTATGAATATAAACCTGGATTCCTGCATTCGAAAGTAATGATCATCGACGATAAAGCCGCGATCATCGGGACGTCGAATCTCGATTATCGTAGTTATTACCTGCATTTCGAATGCGGTGTGCTGATCATCGACCATCCGGTTTTGGGATCAATCAAGAAAGATTTCCTGGACACCGTTGAAAAATGTATCGAAGTTACCTATGAAGACGCCCGCAATGTGAATGTCTTTGTCAGGTTGGGACGCGCGCTCCTGAAAATATTCAGCGCCTTACTATAAAGGGGAACATCATGAACATCGGATTGGTATTGGAAGGCGGCGGCCTGCGTGGCTGCTATACAGCCGGCGTATTGACTTGGTTGATCGATCAGGGCATCGAAGCGGACATAGTCGTCGGGATTTCCAGCGGAGCGATGCTGGGGAGTTATTATATGCTGAAGGATAAAAATGCGTTGCATGCGATCGGTGTAACCTATGCGGCCGATCCGCAGAATATCGGCATCAAGCCGTTTTTAAAGGAAGGAACACCGGTTGGTTACCATTTCCTGTTTGAAGAGGTCCTGAAGAAAGTTCTCCATTATGATGATCGGCAATTGAAAGCGGTGACCCGCACATTTGAATTTGGGGTCTACAGTCTGAAACTGCAGAAAACAATCTGGAAAAGCCAACACACAATGGACGAAAACCTCAAATATATGCTGGCGGCATGCACCTTGCCTTTGGCCGGACGTAGCGTCAAGATCGACGGAGTCAAATACCTCGATGGCGGGATTACGACGATGGTTCCAATCGGACATACCGAAGCATTAGGGGCGACGAAGTTTCTGGTGGTCGTCACGAAGGATCCTGATTTCGTTCGCAAACCTAATGGAAAAGTCACGCAGTTCTTACTGGACATACTGTATTTCAATTATAAGACCTTACTGAAAGATTTCCGTGCCCGTACGCAAATCTACTATAACGAGATGAATCATGTAAGGGAACTCCAATTAGAAGGTAAAGCGATATTATTGCAGCCGACCCGCGATTGCGGTGTCAAACGTTTCTCAGGAACGATGGCACAGATGGAAGTCATGTTTGAACTCGCAAAGGAAGACTGTGAGAACCGCAAAGAGGAACTACTCGCTTTCTTCGTTAAGTAAACTGTGATTTACTCAATATCGAATTCTGACTTTATCTCTTCATAAACGACTGGTCACTGGATTGATGGTTATTCGTAAGATGATCCAAATTGTGTCATTCTACACACTGAAACCGTAAACCGAAAGGTTTACCCCCAAGGAGAACAAGATGAGCCCAAAAAATTACCGTATTCCGCCGCAAAACGCAGGAGAAGGCATTAACGATATCGATTCACTCTTGGCCATGAGCCTTGAAACGAAGCGACCGATCATGATATTCACCAATGACGAGAACTTCACCGATTTTAGCGCCGGCATTGTTTCAGCTATCTCCGAGTTCTGGTTTATAATGAAACGCATCGACATCAACGGACACGCGGACGGATATGCCTGCATTCCTATCGATATCGTCTTTCGGGCGGAAATCGATACGACTTTGGTCAACCGCATCGCGATGCTCTGGAAAATGCAGGAAGACGAACACCGCGTATTACCTGCCCAGGAATTGGATCTGCTGCGCGGTTTTCTGGAAAGCGCGCGTCAGCTTCAATCCGTCGTTTCATTGGAAATCCTCGATAGCCGCCGCAACGATTTAAGCGGTTTCGTCCAACATCTCGATGAGACTTTCGTCAAGATCGGCATCCTTGATTTCTCCGGCAATCTCGCCGGGACTTCGCTGCTTTCAATCGACAGTATCACCCAGATTGTGATGGACTCCGCCGGAGAAAAGACCCTGAATCGCCTCTACGACTATAATCAACGAATTGGGAATCTGACTTGACGAGGAAACCCCTCGTCTTTTTATGCAAACAATCGACCGCATTTTACCTTGACGATATCACTGCGAATGCGTAAAATAGATGAATAGTGGCTATTAGAAAGGGAAAATATGGACAATCAACAGAAGCGTAAATTTGGATTGCTTACAACTTGTGCCATGATCGTCGGGATCGTCATCGGATCGGGAATCTTCTTTAAAACCGATAATATCCTGGCGGCTGTCAACGGCTCGGTATTGCTTGGAGTACTGGCATGGATCGTTGGTGGGATCGGAATCATCTTTGGCGGACTTACGATCGCCGTGCTGGCCAAACGGGATGAACATGTCGGAGGATTAATCACTTACTGCGAGATGACGTGGGGAAAGACATTGGGCTATCTGGCCGGCTGGTTTCAAATCATGTTTTACTATCCGGCGCTGGTCGCCGTCGTATCGTGGGTCGCCGCGATGTACCTATCCGAATTGTTTGGATGGACCACAGCCGGCACTTTTTTCGGAGCCGCAGCTACTTGGGTTCCCGCATGGAAGTTTCCATTCTCGCTGACCGAATGGGTCATCACATTAATCATCCTGTTCGTTTTCTTCGCACTGAATAGTTTCGCAACGAAAGCAGCCGGCCGGTTCCAAAGTTTCGCGATGATTGTGAAAGTTTCCGCTCTGATTATTCTCGCAATCACCGGGTTGACTTTCGGAAATCCGCTAGCTGTCACTCATTTCTCCGATGCCGGGCGTATCGGTTCGGGTTTCTTCGCCGCCTTGGTACCGATCGCGTTCGCGTTCGATGGTTGGCAAGTCGCCCCATCCATCGCCCATGAAATCAAAAATCCCAAGCGCAATCTGCCCTTGGCGCTGACATTCGCACCGCTTTTGATTATGCTGATCTACATCGCTTATTTTGTCGGTTTGAATGCGGTGTTGGGTCCGGATAAGATCCTTACATTGGGAGACAGCGCTGTTAGCGTGTTCGCCCAACAGTTCTTTGGAAATGTCGGTTATCGCGTGGTCTTGGTCGCCGTCGTATTGTCCGTCTTGGGAACATCCAACGGACTGATCCTCGGTTACATCCGTTTACCGTATGCACTGGGACTGCGCGGCGAACTGTTCTGGAGCAAACGTTTTTCGGCCATTCATCCGAAATATGACATCCCGCTTTTCTCATCTCTCTTCTGCATCCTGATCAGTCTGGTTTGGCTGGCCCTGCATTTTGCCTCAACAAGCGGAGCCATCTTTATGAATTGGTCGATGTTCAAAGGTTTAGCCGTCGACGAACTCTCCATCGTCCTCATTTACATTTTCATGATCCTGATCTATTTCGGCGTCATCAAAGATTTCCTGCAGAAGAAAGTATCCTCCTGGATCTATGGAATCCTGTTTCCCGTTTTAGCAATCCTCGGAGCCGCAACGGCTGTTTACGGAGGTTTCCTAAGTCCGATGGTCGCAATATATCTGATTGTGTCGATCCTTGGGATCGTGGCCGGTCTGCTTGTCAAACCACGTCAAACAAATCGCGAACCTTCAAACCGCTAGTAATAAGGGATTGATCGGTTCAATCTAACACATACATAAAAAGGCTCTAAGTCAAATGTTGGGGTAACCCGATAAAATGTCAAAGAGTGAAACAGGGAATTCTCAGAAATGAGAGTTCCTTTTTTATCCGAAGGCGAGGAGAATGCGCGTTCTGAATCTGTCAAAGTTACGAAGTCCGA
>JBBQGS010000121.1:0-5125 GCA_038323255.1 Erysipelotrichales bacterium
TTTTAACGAGTATTTCCGCGCTTATCCGAGGAATAAATCAGATAGATCATCAACCCGACACAAAGCGGTACGATTCCAGCCACGATTGCCCAAAGAACGGGTTCTTGCAGATTGATTTTACGTGCATCGTTGTAGACGTAGAAGCCAATCATGAGTGGAGCGATTAAGAGAAACAGTACGACGATAAGAACATAAATCCAAATTGTGTCCATCTACTTATCCCCTTTTCGTCAGTTTACACCTTTTCAGCGGGGAGTTCCACCGTTGCATATAATAATCCGAATTCCTTCTTATCATAGTGTTTCATGACATAGGTAAGCAAGAGGACAAAGGCGCCGATTCCTGCGACCGCCGTCCAGGATTGGGCGATGGTCATATGGTCGGCGAACGATCCGAAAAGCACTTGACCTACGCCGGTGATAACCATCGACCCGATCGAAAAGACAGCGCTGATGCGACCACGGTGGGACGCTGGGATGCGTACGGTGAAGTAGGCCGATCGTGACAAGGTGTTGATGATTTCGCCCCAGGTGAAGAGCGTCATACCCAGGTAGAACATCGGAATCATCCAGGGAAACATCCCGTAGAATGACATCCCTGCCACAAAAAAGACAGTTCCGAGTAATAGCTTGTCGATTTCACGAACTTTGCGCAGCCACTGGGTAAAGAGCGGCGTGAAAACGATGACGATCAGACCGTTATAGCTGGAAAGGAATCCCATCAGTTTCGCTCCTTCGGCCGCAAACTGGGTATTGAGTTGGATGGGTAATAGGATGTTCGACTGAAGGTAAAGCAGACCCCCGAACGAAGATACAAGCAGATAAAGAATCAGCGATTTCTTCGCTTTGATCATCTGCCATCCGGAGCCCGATTCTTCAGGCCGCTCATAAATTCCTAAGGTTTCTTCCACATACGAGGTTTTCTCGTCTTTGATGAAGCGGTGGATAAACAGGGTTCCAATCAAGGTGGTTAACCCGTCGATGATGAAAGCTAACCATAAGAAATCTTTGAACAGGAAACCACCGATTGCGGGACCAAGGATGAATCCCAGATTGAATCCAAGGTAGGTCAGCGAGAAAGCGCGTTGACGTTGGTCCGGCGTGGATTTATCCGCAATTAGGGCTTCGTAGGCAGGACCCTGCATATTGAAGAAGAAACTCGAGATGAAGAAAAGGACGAGCGTCATATAGGTCAGCGGGATGATGCCGCAGATAAAGTACATTAAGACGCCGATGTAACTCGTCCAAACGATGACTTTCTTGCGTCCGAATCGATCGGCTAACTTACCGCCAAGATAGATGGCAGGTACGCTCATACCGTAACCTAAAACGAGAATAACGGAAATCTGCGACATCTTCAAACCAAACTTGTTGGCAAGGATAAACGACATCAACGGCCAAATAAACGTACCTAACGCAGAAATGACACGACCGATAAAAAGGACGTACATTTCTTTTTGTAGTCCGCGATATTGATTGATAAACTTCATTCAAAACCCCCTTCGGCGATTACAGTCCGATAAAATTCAGTAACCCATAGGAAACCATCAGCATCACGACGCTTGCGATCAGAACTCCTAAAAAGATTGCCAACATGGCACGTTTGCGGTTCATCTGCAACGCTTCCGCAATCAATACACCGGTCCAGGCACCGGTTCCCGGCAACGGGATGGCGACGAATAGGCAAAGACCCCAGAATTCGTATTTGGCGACCGACTCGCTCTTACTTTGGGCACGCCGACGCAGTCCGGAAATAAACTTCACCATCAGATTATGTTCGAGGCACCAGTTGAAGATGCCTTCGATGAATAGCAGTAAAAACGGAATCGGCAACAGATTACCCAACACCGCAAAGAACGTGGTCGTCCACATCGGAAGTCCGAGGAAATACCCGGCTAAAATACCGCCGCGCAGTTCAAGGATAGGCATGAGCGAAATAACGAATACCGTCAGTTCTTTGGATAAGATGGCGCCGAGGGTGGTGGCAAGCCAGGTAACAATATTGTCAATCATGGTTGGTCTCCTTGGGTTGATGGGACCGTATCAGGTAAGCCGTCCAGTCCAATGCGATTTGATCCATCATTTGCTTAAAACGTTTCATGCCTTCTTGGGCATACGCTTGCTCGGGTTTTTCGTTGGCATAAGAGCGCAGATAAATCCCTTGTTTCAAGGATTCCATTTCGCGGACATGATCCATCCAAAGATGGTCGATGATACGCAGCAGGATGACTTTGGCCGAGTGGATGGTTAGGGAATCGGCCGTTTCAAGAGGTTTCACGATTTGAAGCAATGCGGTATGCAGATCGTTGACGCGATTCTTGTTTTCGGCGAAACGAACACGTGTGGATTCATCCATATGGATACCGATTTCCATCAGTTGGGCGACCCAGGGTTCTTTATCTGAAACACCTAGATTCTTGGGATTGCCTTCAAACAGCATTTCCGGGATTCGTTTGGTTAATGTTTGCGCGGTGTTGCCCAATTCTTCCTTGTCGACCAGTTCGTTGCGCCAGTTATAGACACTTTCGCGCTGTCTGCGCATGACATCGTCATATTCCAGTGTCCGTTTACGGGAATCGAAATGTTGACTGACAGCATATTCCTGAATCCGATCGATCCAAGCATTGAGCTTCCCATCGATCGTTTTTCCGTCGATATACGGATGCAGTTTATCCATCATGTAATCGCTGGCATATTTTTTGATGAGGTCGTCGTCCAGACTGTCGAAGAACTGTGCGACGCCGGGATCACCCTGTCGACCCGCTCTTCCTCTTAATTGGTTATCGATGCGTTTGGATTCGTGGCGGGCGGTCCCGATGACAACCAATCCGCCGAGATCTGCGACCCCTTGGGCAAGTTTGATGTCGGTTCCGCGTCCAGCCATGTTGGTGGCGACGGTGATCGCACCCCTGTTTCCTGCTTTAGCGATGATGCCGGCTTCCAAGGCATGGTTCTTGGCGTTGAGCACTTCATGTTTGAGATGTTTCTTATCCAATAATTTGGACACGATTTCCGATACTTCGACCGACAGCGTACCGACCAAAACAGGTTGTCCACTTGCATGTAGCTGTGCGATCCGTTCGACGACAGCCGCGTATTTTTCATGCGCCTTATTGAAAATCCTATCCGGTAATTCCTGACGGATCACCGGGCGGTGGGTGGGGATGGGTACGACGCGCATATTATAGACCGTCAGGAATTCAGGTTCTTCCGTTTTCGCCGTTCCGGTCATTCCGCACAAATGCGTATAGAGTCTGAAATAGTTCTGATAGGTGATCGTCGCTAGAGTCAGCGTTTCGCCTTTGATGACAATCCCCTCTTTAGCTTGGATAGCCTGGTGAAGTCCGTCGGAATACTGACGACCGGCCATGATTCTCCCTGTGAATTCGTCGATCAGATGGATATCTTCGTCAGCGACCATATATTCCACGTCGCATTTCATAAGGTAGTTGGCTTTGAGCGCCTGCTTGACCGCATGAACGATTGCGACCCCTTCGGATCCGTAAAGATTGGGCGTATTGAAGGCTTTTTCACAGCGCTTGATGCCACTTTCGCTTAGGTAACAGGCGCCGTGCTGAAGGTCGACGATATAATCACCCGTTGCGATGCTTTTAGCGAAATGGTCGGCCATACGGTAGATTGGGTTTTCGGCTTGTTCGGAACCGGAAATGATCAGCGGCGTACGTGCTTCGTCGACCAAAATCGAATCCACTTCATCGATCAGTGCATAAATAAGGGGGCGCAGCACGCGCTGGGATGGTGAAACCACCATATTGTCGCGCAAATAATCGAAACCTAGTTCCGTGTTGGCGGTATAAGTAATGTCGCAGGCATACGCCAGACGTTTTTCGTTTGGGAACATACTGTTCATGTTGAGTCCGACGGTGCAACCTAAAAAGCGGAACACTTCGCCCATCCACCTGGAATCGCGCTCGGCCAGATATTCGTTGACCGTGACGACATGCACACCTTTGCCTTCTAGACTATGCAGGTAGATCGGCATGATTGAGGTGAGGGTTTTCCCTTCCCCGGTTTTCATTTCGGCGATGTCGCCCTGATGCAGGATGAGCGCCCCCATAATCTGTTCAGGGAACGGACTTTCGTGCAATACGCGGACAGCTGCTTCGCAGACGGTCGCAAATACTTCAGGCAACAATTGGTCCAGCGTTTCCCCTTGTTGGTAGCGCTGCTTATATTTTTCGGTCTGTGCGCGCAGTTCTTCATCACTGCGGTTTTTTTCAATTTGACGGTATGTTTCGACTTTATCCGCAATTTTGCGGGCTTTCGAAACGATGCGGTGATCGGGATCGATCAAAAATTTCAGTGGGTTTTCCATGGTTTCTCCTTTTTGTTTTCAGATATGAAAACAATCAGGGAGCCCTCGCAAATAAAACGTTACGGAAAATATTCTTCGTAAGGAAGCTTTGTTTCAGCATTGCTTGAAATTTTGCTTCAAACGGAAAAACAAACGATTCATCGATCAACTTCGTAATGATTGGTAAAATGAATTCCGTTCTCGCTTTGGTTGAAATCGTTGCGACCGGATTTCCTTCGCTCAACTCATAACCGATATCGCCGGTGTTGATTGGCCGAAGAAATGGTAGACTCAGCAAGGTTCCGCTTACCACGAAAATTCCGATCAGAATCGGAAGAATCAATCTCGAAGTTTTTAGGGTAAACGATTGTTTCATGTTTATCTCTGTCGGGCGATGTAGACGATGCCCAGCGTCTGCGGACCGGAATGTATTCCGATAACCGGACCGATATCCGTTAGTCGGACTTCGCCGATTTCGTTTTCTGCATTAAGAATACTCTTTAACTGTAATGCATCTTCATAGGCATCCGCATGCAAAACGCACACCAGACTTTTATCTTCACATTTCAGACGGAAATCAGAACTGAGACGTTTGATCGCCGCTTTACGTCCGCGCACTTTATCGATTGGGATCACTCGTCCTTCTTCATCGCAGTGCAGGATCGGTTTGATCTGCATCAGCATACCCAACATCGCCTGTGCGTTGGACAATCTTCCTCCACGCGCAAGATGTTGCAGATCGTCGACTGTGAACAGATGGACGATTTTATGCCGCAGATGATCGGCATACGATACCGCTTCATTTAAGGTA
>JBBQGS010000122.1:0-5106 GCA_038323255.1 Erysipelotrichales bacterium
TCGCCCCATATTACCGGGTGACCCTTTATTGGATCAGTTTGTTTGCGATTCTAGGGGTCAGTTTAAATGTCATCATCGGAGTGACCGGGCAGTTCTCTCTCGGGCACGCCGGGTTTATGTCGATCGGTGCTTATAGCGCCGCCGTCATGTTGCGGTCGATGCCTAATTTCACCGGCTTATTTCTGGGAATGCTTTTAGGCGGGGTCATCACATTGTTTGTTTCGATGGTCGTCGCGATTCCCACCTTGCGGTTAAAAGGGGATTATCTGGCTATCGCAACGCTCGGAGTCGGTGAAATCATCCGTATCGTCATCCTCAATATGAAAGTCACCAATGGAGCATCCGGAATCAGTAATATTCCGTTCTTGATTTCCTGGCCTTTGATGTTCGGTTTTGTCTTCCTGTCGATCATGTTGTCCGCGAACTTTAAAAACAGCGCGATCGGTCGCGCCTGTATCAGTATCAAAGAAGATGAAATCGCCTCCGAGGCGATGGGTATCAACACGACCAAGTATAAAGTCATGGCGTTTATGTTTGGAGCTCTCTTGGCGTCAGTTGCCGGTTCGCTCTATGCCACGACCTATTATGTCATTAAACCGGAAACCTTCGGCATCGCCAACTCTATCAACATCCTAGTCATCGTCGTATTCGGCGGGATGGGGAGTCTGACCGGAAGCGTACTGGCAGCCGTAGTCTTGGGTGTCATCAACAACGTTCTTCAACCGTTGGCTGAACTGCGTATGATTTTCTATTCCCTGGCATTAGTCTTCATCATGATTTTCCGCCCGCAAGGTTTGTTGGGCGCAAGTGAAGCCTCACTGAAGAGCCTTTTCTCGCTTGAGACATATAAGAAAATGGGCCATGATTTTGTTGACTTGATCACGTTGAAAGGATTGCGTAAAGTCGTCCTAGCAAGTGGAAAGGGGAAAAAGCGATGAGCCTGCTATCCATTGAACATCTAACGAAGAACTTCGGCGGTTTAAGCGCCGTCTCCAACGTTTCCATTTCGGTCGAGGAGGGCGAACTGGTCGGACTGATCGGTCCAAACGGAGCCGGAAAAACAACGCTTTTCAACGTCCTTACAGGTCTGTATACGCCAACCGAAGGAAAAGTCCTGCTGACGCAAAACGGAAAGAGTGTCGAGCTCACGAAACTGCCTCCGTATAAAATCACCCACATGGGGGTTGCGCGGACCTTCCAGAACATTCGGCTTTTCAAAGAACTGTCGGTGTTGGATAACGTCAAGATTGCCATGAACAACGAAGCGAAATACAATATACTCGGAGCACTGTTCAGATCGGGCAACTTCTATAAATCCGAAGCGGCAATCGATGTGAAGGCACGCTTGTTCCTCGATAAAGTGCATTTGGGCGAACTGGCCGATGTAAAGGCGAAAAATCTGCCTTACGGTAAGCAGCGTCAGCTTGAAATTGCGCGCGCCATGGCTACGGGTGCCAAACTGTTGTTTCTGGATGAACCGGCAGCCGGTATGAATCCGCAGGAAACGCATAACCTCACCACTTTCATCGCACAAATCCGCCGCGAGATGAATCTGACTATCGTATTGATCGAACATGACATGTCGTTGGTTATGTCGATTTGCGAACGCATTTTCGTGCTCGACTATGGTAAACTGATTGCATCAGGAAATGCCCAGGAAGTGAAGAGCAATCCGAAAGTCATCGAAGCATATTTAGGCGAGGAGGAATAAAGGCATGCTGAAAATCGAAAATCTCAATGTGCATTACGGTGTCATCCACGCTTTGAAAGATGTTAAAATAGAAGTAATGGAAGGGCAGATCGTTTCCTTAATCGGCAGCAACGGCGCCGGTAAGACCACCTTGCTGAAAACCATCAGCGGATTATTGAAACCGACCAGCGGAACCATGACTTATCTGGATAAAGACATTATCAGTATTCCCACCCAGCAGCTTCCCGCTTTGGGGTTGGTGCAGGTTCCGGAAGGTCGTCGTACTTTTTCCGGGTTAAGCGTCTATGAAAATCTATTGATGGGAGCTTATCTGCGAAAAGATAAAGAAGGCATCAAACAGGATCTGGATAAGATCTACAAACGTTTCGATATCCTATATAAACGCCGCAATCAGGATGCAGCCACCTTGTCCGGAGGCGAGCAGCAAATGTTGGCGATCTCGCGCGCCTTGATGGCACGACCCAAATTGTTGCTCTTGGATGAACCTTCGATGGGATTGGCACCGCTACTGGTGAAAGAAATCTTCAACATCATCAAAGAGATCAATGCTACCGGGACGACCATCCTCTTGGTCGAACAAAACGCGATGCAAGCCCTCAAGATTGCCGATCAAGCCTATGTGCTTGAAACCGGAACAATCGTGATGGGTGGCACAGGTCAAGCCTTGTTAAGCAGTCCTGAAGTACAGAAAATCTACTTGGGAGGATAAACCATGAACGTAAAGAATAAAATGACGGTCAATCCGATTTGCATCCATCCGGAGCAGACCATTTCCGAAGTCTTGGATCTGATGCAAGAGCACAAGATCCATCGTATTCCGGTTACCGATAAAGGCCGTTTAGTGGGTCTTGTGACGCAAGGTGTGGTCCAGGAGAATTCCCCCTCCAGCATGTCGACCCTAAGCATCCATGAAATGAATTATCTTCTATCTAAAACCAAAGTCAAAGATATCATGATTCGGAAAGTTGTTACGATTTCACCGGATGCTATCATCGAAGAAGCCGCGGATACGATGGAGAAAAAAGACATCGGCTGTTTGCCGGTCGTCGGGGAAGACAATGTCCTGTTGGGCATCATTACGACCAACGATATTCTCAAAGCGTTTGTGGAATTCTTCGGCTATCATCAGCGCGGAACACGCGTCGTCGTCCAAGCACCTGAAAACGAAGTGGGGGTCATCACTAAGTTAAGCAACGTTTTCACAGAATCCGATATTTCGATTTCACATGTCGCGGTTTACCCCAACAGTAATAACGAGTTCATTATCCGAGTTGAAGAAACGGATAAGGAAAAAGTGAGAAAGCTGTTGGAAGCGAAAGGATTCACGGTAAATTCTGTCCTCTAAACAGATGGTTCTTCCATCTGTTTTTTATTTGTTGTAGAATAAGGCGAGGTGACAAACATGAAACAAGCTGTTTTGTATTATTCCATCGGTGGCCATTGCGCCGCGATCGCCAAGAAGATCGCCGAAGAAACCGGAAGTCCCATCTTTGAAATCGTTCCTGTTCATAAGTGGACCGGATGGATGGCTTATCCAATTTGTGGATACCAAGCGATGTTAAGGAAGCGTGTTCCACTGAAAAGAATCGATGCGGATTTGAAATCGTTCGATCGCCTGATCGTTGTTTCGCCGATCCATGCCGGTCGCATCAGTGCTGCTGTGCGCAGTTTCCTGTTTGCCAACCGTAGTTTCTATACCGATGTAAAATTGGTTATATCGCATGCCGATACCGTAAACCGTTATGAAGACGCGAAGGTCAATCTAGAGAAGGAATTGTTGTTTCAGTTCTCGGAGTTTGAATCGATCGCGAGTTAGGAGGATTCGAATGTACGATGTCATCGTATTAGGCAAAGGACCAGCCGGCATCCAAGCCGCGCTCTATATTAAACGTGCCAATCTGAATGTACTCATCATCGCCAAAGAAGGCGGAGCTCTTTTGAAAAGCGAGAAAATCGCCAATTATTACGGCGTAAAACCGATTTCCGGACCTGAATTGGTCGAAATGGGGGTCAGTCAGGCAGAAGAACTGGGCATAGAAATCATCGAAGGGGAAGTGACCGGTATTTCCATGGACGCTCAGGAAATCTTCACCGTCGATACGGCTGTTTCTCATTATGTTGGGAAATCAGTCATTATTGCGACCGGGTCACCGCGCACAACGGCTAAAATTCCGGGGATTGCCCAGCTTGAAGGTAAAGGTGTTTCGTATTGCGCTGTTTGCGATGCTTTCTTCTATCGCAATCAACATGTGGGAGTGATCGGCCATAGTGCCTATGCATTACATGAAGCGCAGGAACTTCTTCCATTGGTCGGAAAACTCACGCTATTCACAAACGGATTGCCGGCGGAAGTCCAGTTTCCTTCTTCAATCGAAGTAATCACGCAGAAAATCAGCCAAGTTCTCGGTATGGATGATCTGGAAGGCGTGCTTCTTGAGGATGGAACCAATGTCACCCTGATGGGACTTTTTATCGCATTAGGGAGTGCCTCTTCCTGTGATCTCGCGCAAAAAGTCGGTGCGATTACCGAAGGCACAAAAATTATGGTCAACGAGAAACAACATACCAATGTGCCGGGATTATTCGCAGCAGGCGATTGCACACCAGGTACGATGCAGATTGCGAAAGCCGTCAGTGACGGCATGAATGCAGGTTTGGAAGCCATCATCTATGTGAGGGCCAAAAAATGATCTTTTTCGCCAGCGATTATGACGGAACGCTTAACCGCAACGGCGTCAGCGCCGAGGATATCCAAGCCATCATCGATTTCCGCAATCAAGGGCATCTGTTCGGAATGGCAACCGGCCGATCGATCGCAAGCGTGCGCGCCGAAATCGATAAATTCGCAATTCCGGTCGACTTCATCATCGGGAATAACGGTGGAGCGATCCAGAATTGTATGGGCGAAACTGTTCTCCTACATAAAATTCCCTCGGAACTTACCGAAAAAGTCATTCGACATCTGATGACCTATGATCTCTTCATGTATGGCGCTAATGACGGATTCAATATCTGCTTTAAACAAATTCGACTGAATCCGGATTTTGTCCCTACCACACGCTTTATGAATGACGAAAAGATTTTCGACGAGAATCGCGTCGCGGTCATGTTTGCCTTCTTCGTGAATGAATGTGATGCGAAAAAGTGTGTTCAAGAGCTCAATGTACTCTTCGATGGAGAACTCAGTTGTTACTCGAATAAAGGGTACATCGATATCGGAACCTATGGAATCACGAAGAAATCAGGCATTGATTATTTGGTCAACCACTTGGAAATCGACGCGGAAATTCATGTAATCGGTGATGAATACAATGATCTTCCGATGATCGAAGGATTTGGCGGCTATACCTTGGACTCTGGAACAACCGAAGCCAAGGGGATGGCAAGCCGTATTT
>JBBQGS010000123.1:0-5037 GCA_038323255.1 Erysipelotrichales bacterium
CTTTAACTTAAACTTCTTTGCAAATATAACTATTTTGTGTCATTCAACTGAATGGATGAATCACTGCGGTCATGCTTGAAATGCAACTCCCTGATACCCTCGACCTCGTCACAGATCTCTTTCAAATGACAGCTTGAACAATCCATGTTCAAATTCTTATAGATATGATCCAATGTCAGGGTGATTTGTTGAGCTTTATGCGCCAATCGATCGAGTTCTGAATAGGGGAAATCAGGTAGCGTAATAAAAACAAGTTTGACAGCCTTCACTTTCAAATCGTTATGATAGTGATCCAAGTAACGTTGCCCGACCTTTGCGAAGTCAAGCCCTTGATCGAGTGCAGAGCGACTGATCCGTACCGGCTCGCGCTCACTTGCAACGGAAATCCGTGTCATGAACCCTTGGGGGTGGACATGATACCGTGTGTATTCAATTTTTCGGATGGATGAATAGGTTTGTTGATCATCAAAGAAACCTTCATCCTCCACCAGGATGAACGCGAGTCTAGCATAAGGTGTATTTTGGGTAATCTTTGGCAAGTCTGCACCATAAAGCCAAATTTCATCGTTTTCAAACCATTGGCTTGATGATGTCAAGCCAAAACCGCTAATGGCAGGGTACGTATCTCCCCCAAGTTCATAGGCCATTTCTTTGCGTAAAATCAATTGGTGTTCCCCGGCATCCGGCCAATTTTTGTTTGATACTGGGTGGATCAGCTTCCCCTCGCTTCTCTCAAGAAAGCGATGGCATTCTTTGATCCATTCATCGTAAAGTAGCATAATTTTCCCCTATGTTCATCTTAGATTTTTCGGTCGCGTTTGATGCGATCATAATGCCGATTTAGAATCGGTTCGATGATCGTCATGGTTTTCATGTCGAGATTGAAGAAATAAATGAACAAACTAGCGATAAACAATATAGAAATCAACCAGAGAATCGTTTTGATGAGCGTTAGCATCGGACTTGTTCTCCTTCCTTATT
The DNA here is from genome assembly GCA_038323255.1 of Erysipelotrichales bacterium. Classification (GTDB taxonomy): domain Bacteria; phylum Bacillota_I; class Bacilli_A; order Erysipelotrichales; family Erysipelotrichaceae; genus GWE2-51-13. The sequence goes on from JBBQGS010000123.1 coordinate 982, forward strand.
TAGATTCATCCCTTTTTGACGGGCGAATTCAGCCGCTCCCAATGCCCCCATCAACTGCGGGTCCAATTTCAGATCAACGACTTTGATTTTAAGCACACGTTCAATCGCCTGTTTCAACCCTTGATTCTTTGCGCATCCACCGCTCAGTGCGATACTATCGGTCGCACCGGCTTTCTTTGCCATGACGAAGCATCGTTTCGCCACCGAAAGTTGGATTCCGGCCGCGATTTCATCCATCGGTTTTCCTTCTCCGACCAACGAGATAACTTCGCTTTCCGCGAAAACAGTGCATTGCGCAGTAATCGGAATTGTGTTTTTCGCAGTCAAAGAAAGCATACTGAATTCAGGCAAAGTCATTTCGAAGGCATTCGCCATCGCTTCATAGAAACGGCCGGTACCAGCGGAGCACTTATCATTCATCGCAAAGTTTAAAACCGTGCCATCGGAGTCGATCGCGATCCCTTTGACATCCTGACCGCCGATATCGATGATTGCTTTGACACTCGGATTGGCGACATGCACTCCCATCGCATGGCAGCTGATTTCTGAAATATTCTCGTCGGCGAAGGGTACTTTGTTTCGACCGTATCCCGTACCAATCAGATAACTAATCCCTTGGGCGTTTAAAATCGCGTCCACTTTCGCAATCGCTTCTTGAATCACCATCTCGGCACTTTTTACCGGACTACTTTTACTACGCATCGTCGCATCCGAAACAAGGATTCCTTTTTCATCGAGAATCACGCATTTCGCATAGGTCGACCCAACGTCGCATCCACAGAAGTATTTCATATTTTCTCCTTTTTTGTTTTCGTCACAATTAGAACGCATTACCATCATCAAAATCTTCTAAACTAAGATCAAGCGGTTCTGCCCGTAAGACAGACCGCATATAACGGTTGACTTCGGTGCGCATTTCTTTGCGGGATGCATTTCGCGGATCCATCAGACCATGCGTTACCCATACAAGATGGATCCCGCGTTCGCGTGCCTGTTGTTCGAAAAGTCCATGATACCCGCTCATTGCTTTGCATCCGATGTGTTCATACATGATGACCATATCGGCACTGAAATCGTCGCAGAAACGCCATAGATCGTGCAGTCCTACTTCATAGCCGCCGTTAGACCGGTTGCGCATAGTCATATTCATATAAAGATGTGCCATGTCCAGCATTGCTTGGTCGCGATTGCCAAGTTCGAAAATCCGGGTGGAAGTCAGACTTAGCATATCGATGAGCGGCAGAATCCCCCAACAGTTTTGGAGCCAGAGCGGGAATGCTGTATAATACTGTGCTTGCACTCCCCACAGGATGGCCCGATGGCGGACTTTCGGCGCACAGAGAACTTGTTTCGCATAGCCATCCAGCGCTAATTTAGTAATATATTCTTCGGCTTCAAGAAAGCGTCTGTCTCTCCCTCCAGCAACTTGATAGGCAGCGTCACGATACAACGCCACATTGTTTCCGATGACTTGGGGATAAGCAGTGCGGCTGATATCGAGCCATTCCATGAATTGTCTAGTCTCACCGTTAAAGGTATCCATGCATTTGAAATAATTATCCCAATCGAAGATTTCATTGGTTTGTTCCTCGATGAAGTGGATTGCGTTGCGGATTTCATCCGCACCATATTCTTGAACGCTTTCCTGGGTATGTCGTATAGGTACGGCCAACTGGAATTTCGGAATTTTGAATCTTCTTCCTTCGATGGCGTTGCCCATCAATGAACCGTCGCAAGTGGTATTGCATTGTATGGCGCATTTCCCGATGATTGGAAAGTCGTCGTCGATCGCAACGCCCAATTCGGCGGCCGGCATGGGGCAAACATCTCCAGGGATGCCGTATGCCTGTGCGACATCAATGTAATGTAACACTCCGTTTTGCGACATCGTCGAACTGGTGTAGATCGGAGGGATTTCGATGCAGACCATATGCAGATTCGGGAAGCCGTTCATAATCTGGCTCATCATATTTTCATCAAAAACGACGATTTTTTCGCTGAGCTTTTTGTCACCACCCAAACGTTGGTCTGCTTTAAACATCATGGTGATGGTATCGCACATGTGTTCGACGATCAAATCGAATTCGGTATGTGCGATACGTAGTTGGTGTCCCCGCAATCCTTCCGTATGACGATCCATAAAATCAGGGACAGCGAGATAATTCAACATCCAGCGATAGCGTAAACTCCCTTTGATATTTTGCGGTTTTAACGTAAATGAAAAGAGTTGTTTCCAGATGAATAACCAACGGGTATAGTCATACCAGGTATCTTTTAACCCTCGCCATTCACGGCGTTGACGAACTCTTTTCCCTGCATAAAGCTTCCCGAGTTGTTCACTTCCCATTTCTTTACTCATTGCTTCAAGCCCCCCTGGATTTTCTTGATTTCGATGCTTTCCACAAATGCCTGTACCCGTGTGCGAAGTTGTCCCGAAGCTCCAACGACATAAGGACGGTCGATAGAAAGCACGGGAACATTGTATTCATCGCGCAGAACGTGGCTTGCTAAAGCCCTCTCATATCCCCAGTAATCACAGAATTTTAGTTGTTCAAAGATGATTCCGTCAGCATGGTACTGGCGGGCGAGATCGGCGACGTAACTGTGCCGTTGATTGATCTTGTCTGTATTCATGTAGCGCGGGCATTGTCCCTCGTACAGATAATGACGACAGATTTGTAAGAGTACGTCTTCTTGATCATTCAGGATGATTTCCTGCCGACCGGGAAAAGATCCGAAGCAGAAGCGATCCGCAACTACCAAGGCACCGGCGTCTTCAATCAACTTGATGAAATCGGGATCATCGATTTCGGAGCCGACTACCACAACTTTCGCTCTGAATTTCTTTGTTTCGTCGCTCTTTCTTGTTTTAAGTTCTTCAAGCGTTTCCTCTAGTTTTGCGATTAACTTCTCTTTTGGGCAGCAATGGGTCGCAATCGTGAATACCGCAAATTCATAGCCGGTAATGCGTGGATTCTCTTCTTTGCGATATGCTCCGATTTGCGTAATCAAGTTCGACATTTCATTATGTTGTTTGACTGCTTTTCTTAAAGAGGTATCGGATATATCGATCCCAAAGACATCCCGCAAAGGTTCAAGTGCCTTTAACCGCATGTTTTTAACATAGTGCTTAAGTGCAGTCTCGTCCGCTTTCATCGGAACATCCGAGTAAGTGATGAAAAATTTCTCTTTTCCGCATGTTTTGAGTAAGTCCATGTTCTCGACACAGCGGTTCATTTGTGCACAGGCGTCCGGTGCGATGACACAATCAAGGAATTGGTAACCACCCTCGATCGCCCTCTCGAGCATGGCCCGACAATATTCGCACAAAAGACTTGTCATATAGTAGGTGCCCATGTCGATCGAGCCGGTGTGCGGGGCGCGCAGGCGGACGGAGAAACAGCCTGGTATGTCTAACAGAACTTCGGGAATCATACTGCAGACATTCCCAACAGCGATCTTTCCTTCTTGACTCGCTTCACGAACCAGATCGTTATTGGCTTCCTGCAATAAATTTTCAAAATAGTAAAGGTGTTTTAGGTCTTTCATTTTCTTTTTACCCCCTCAAGATGTCGATGCGCTGTAATGCTTCGCGCGCACCTAAAACGATTTTCGCATGATCAGGCAGATAGAAGACATTACTGCCATGTAAGTCGAAAGATGCGAGTTCGCGGTCGGTCGGGATGTAGGCAAGCACGGGAATATCCCCGGTGTTGAGTTCGTCTTTGATGGATAGATCCGGTAAACGGTTGGCAATCGCACCGATCTGTTGATACATGACCAATTCATCCGCAACTTTTCGAATGGTTTGAATGACTTGGGTTCCCTTTTTACTGGCATCGGTTACCAACAGCAGATGGCTGACCTTCTCCATGACCCGTCGGTTGATTTGTTCGATACCAGCCTCGCCGTCGATTACGACATAATCGAAGTTCTTTGAAAGTAATAAGATAACTTCTTTGAGATAAGCGTTGATCTGACAGTAGCAGCCTTCACTTTCAGGTCGGCCGATGGCGATGAACGCAAAACCATCAGCTTCAACGACAGCATCGTAAA
>JBBQGS010000124.1:0-5011 GCA_038323255.1 Erysipelotrichales bacterium
AACGGGAAGAAACTGGACGAGATGCGCAATACGGTCGATGAAAAATTGCAGAAGACATTGGAAGAGAGAATCAGCAAGTCTTTCCTGCAGGTATCCACGCAGCTTGAACAAGTTTATAAAGGCTTGGGTGAAATGCAGACGTTGGCGACCGGGGTGGGCGATCTCAAAAAAGTTCTCTCCAACGTCAAGACAAGAGGAATATTAGGCGAGATTCAATTAGGTGCAATCCTGGAACAGATCTTATCCCCCGAACAGTATGCGACCAATGTCGTTACGAAGTCATCCGGCCGCAATCCGGTCGAATTCGCCATCAAACTGCCGGGCGATGGGGAGACACCGGTTTATCTGCCGATCGACTCCAAGTTCCCGACAGAAGATTACTTGTTGCTCAATGAAGCTTATGACCGCGGTGATAAAGCCGCAATCGAAGTATTAGCAACCATCTTGGAGCGTAAAATCAAGAGTTTCGCAAAAGACATCCACGAGAAATACGTCGAACCTCCGCACACCACCGATTTCGACATCCTCTTCCTTCCTATCGAAGGATTGTACGCTGAAGCGGTACGCAGAGGATTGGTTGAAACCTTGCAACGTGAATATAAAGTTAACATCGCAGGACCTACCACCATGGCTGCATTACTGAATAGTCTGCAGATGGGATTCAAGACATTAGCGATTCAGAAACGCAGTTCGGAAGTCTGGAAAGTATTGTCTTCCGTCAAGAACGAATTCGAAACATTCGGGAAAGTGCTCGAAACCGCACAAACCAGGATCACGCAAACCAGTGCCGAACTGGATAAACTGGTCGGTGTGAGGACAAGAATGATTCGCAATAAACTGAAGGAAGTCTCCACGTTGGATGTAGGCACTGTTGAAACAGGTGTTGATGCGATAGAAACCGAAGAAGAGGGCTAAACCCTTCTTCTTTTTTATGCTTTTTTGGAGATAGTCCGTGATGGCTTATGGTAAAATCAGGCTATGAACACTCTCTACTGTAAAAATAAAGAAGAATGGCGCACTTGGTTGGAATCAAATGGGGACAAGGAAAAAGAAATCTGGTTGATTTCCCCCCGCAAAGATAGCGGTAGGCAAAAAATAGTATATAACGATGCGGTCGAAGAAGCCTTGTGCTTTGGATGGATCGACAGTATCGCTAAAACCTTCGATAGCGAGAGCTTTATCCAACGCTATACGCCGCGCAATCCCAAGAGTGCTTATTCCCAACAAAATATCGAACGTCTGAAAGGACTTGCAAAGGAAGGTAAACTCATCCCTTCTGTTTTACAGCGGGTTCAAACCGTCATCCAACAGGAATTCGTTTTCCCTGAAGATATCCTTGAGGCAATCAGAAACAGTGAAAAAGCTTGGTCGAATTATCAAAATTTCTCGGACTCTTACAAACGGATTCGCGTGGCGTATATCGACACAGCCCGCTTACGGCCTGAGGAATTCAAACGAAGATTAAAGAGCTTCATAAAGAAAACCGAAGCCAACAAGCTGATCGGTTTTGGGGGAATCGAAAAGTATTATTAATTCATAAACCGTTACTTCTGCATCGAAGTTACCTCTTCCCTCAAATGGTCCATATCCTTGACTTAAAGGGTCAAATAGCATACGATTAGCCCAAAATAGGAGGACGAATATGGACTTCGGAATGCCAACCTTACTTGAAATCAATACCCTTGAAGACAATGTTGCTTTATGTAAAGAACTCGGACTAAAGTTCGTTGAAATCAACTGTAACGTCCCTGAATTTCAGGTTGAAAACATGGATGCGAACAGGCTGCTGAAACTAACTGAAGACACGGGTATTTACTTTACGTTCCACTTGGACGAATATCTTTCCGTCACCGACCCCAATATGAAAATATCGGAAGCGTATATCCAAAGCGTAATCAACTCCATCGAGTTCGCTAAGAAAGCCAACATCCCCAATCTAACCATGCATTTCCTCAACGGGGTTGTATTTACCTTGCCGCACAAGAAAGTCTATGTGTATGAAAAATATAGCGAATATTACATCGAACGATTACGCGTTTTTCGCGACCGTGTCACCAAAGCTGTCGGGAATGCGCCGGTCAAACTCTGCATCGAAAACGTAGTCGGATTTGAAGGTTATATGAAAGACGGAATCGATATGCTGCTTGAAAGCGATGCCTTCGGGTTAACCTACGACTGCGGTCATAACCATCGCTACCATAATGTCGATCAGGAATACATATCCAAACATGCTGAAAAGATCAATCATATGCATCTGCACGACTGTATCGGATTGAACGACCACCAAGCCTTGGGAGTCGGGGATCTGGACTTACGTAAAGAATTGGCATTTGTGGAAGGCAAAGCGAAACGGGTTGTGATCGAAGTGAAGACCGTTGATGGATTAAGGAAATCAGTGGCATCGGGAATAATTCCGCAAAATTAGATAACCAGCGATACAGAGACCTACCCAATAGGTCTTTTTTTTCATAATTCACCATGATATTGCCACCAAAAAACAGATGTACTCAGCATGCAGAAGTGCAATAAGTTGTTGAGTTATCTCGTTTCAGCATGAGTGAGGATCGGAAAATCGATCCTTTTTTTCATAAAGAAAAGCGCTCGCGCGCTATTCTTCCAACAATGTGTGATATGGTTGAATTCCTTTTGAAATATAATTATGCACCATTTTTGTTAAGGCGGAAATGTTTGAGAATTCAAGCCGCACCATTTCAACTTTGCCGTTCTTTTCCAATGCGAAGATTACGTGTTTGTCTTGAGACTCGTGTTGCTTTTTTTGTTTGTCGCACATCGTTTCGAAATGGCTCTTACTAATCAATGTCGAATGTCCGTCTTCGATCAAGATCATCATTTCTTCCCCCTCTCATGATCGAGTATAATAAAAACCCGCAAATGGGGTAGTTCCTTCCTGTTCATCAATGAACTTCGGAATTTGAGGATATTATAGCATAACTTGTACGGTTGTAAAGGCAGGATTTAACTTATCCTAAAATTTGCGGAAACAATGTCTAACAATCTGGCAAAATAAGAAAAACGACCCGTGAGGATCGCTTAATCGATGCTTTTAAGTGGTTCAACCTGGATGACTGTGACGCCGGCGGAACGTAGGCTGGAAACGGCTTGCGGATCGGCATGTGTGTCGGTGATCAGGATCGTGCATTTGTCGATCGAACCGCTGACGAAACTGTGGTCGCGGCCGATCTTTGAGGAATCCGCAACGATGATGCGCGGACCGACGCAGCGGTTCAGCATCATCTCATTCACGGCGACCTCTTGCAGGACAGCGGTGGTGATACCGGTATCGGCGGTCATTCCGCTGCAACCTAAGATTGATTTTGTGGCGGTGACGCGGGATAGATTATTGAGGGCGAATTCGCCGACCATCGCTTCTTTGGGTTCGCGCAGTTCCCCACCGGTTAAGACAACTTGGATCATGGGGTCTTTCTCCGCGAAGATGGCTTTCCCGTTATTGGTGATGATGACAACGCGTTTTTCTTTAATGTATTTCAAAATCAGAATCGCGGTGGAACTGGTGTTGACGAAGAGGGTATCCCCCATTTCAACGTATTCCGCGGCTTTCTTCGCGATCGCATGTTTCGCCAACGCGTTGTTTTGACCGGTATTGTCGCGGACCACGAACTTGTTGACGAGCATCGCGCCGCCGTAGAAGCGTTCAACCAGTTTTTTCTCTTCGAAATATTCCAAGTCGCGGCGAATCGTCAGCGAAGATACGCCTAATGATAGAGCAAGTTCATCGACCTTGACAGTCCCGTTCTCCTGCAAAGACTGGTAAATGTGGTTGCGCCGGCTGTCGACGATCGACTTGTGTCGTTTCATAATTTATCCCCCTCATTCAAGTGCTGAATCAATCCTTCCAACGGATAATCTGCTTTGAGTTCTTCTTTCGCTTTCCGTATGCCGTCCAGATCCCCGATTAGTTTCGCTGCACGGTATTGGGCATAGACGACATAGGCGAGTTCACGTCTGTTCAGAAATTTCGTATTGACGTTCTTAAGGCATGCGCGGGCTTTTTTCCCGTCGCCATTGAGCAGATGCAGTTCGGCTTCGGCCGCATCCCAGTTATAGACTTCGGAAAGCTTGCCGCCTTTGACTTTCGTTCCCCGTAATTCGACGAACTTTTCATAGAAGGCACGCGCCTGCGTTTTATTCGGAAGCAGCATATACATAATGAACATATTATAATAATAGACCAGCAAAGTATCAATAGAGCGACGCAAACGTTTCTCGCCTTTTGCTAAAAGATCTTGCATGCTTTCTCCATCGAAATTGTCCTGGGCGAAATGTAGATCCAAAATCAGGATGTTCAGTGCATAACTTTTGAAAAAGTCATACTTTGCGACGAAGTCGCGGTGTTTTTTGGCAAGTGTCGTGTCGAGCGTAAAGTTCATCGCAATGATTGCCTGACGGTTATGATACCTTAATATGTCATAGTAGATTGCCATGAACAGGCAGACTCCCATAAATAAACCGAATCCGATCTGTAACGGCAGCGACTTCCATTTCAACAACATCGAGCCTCCATAGATGACAAATACGATGTACACTATCCCATTACTCACGTTGCGGAAGATTTCTTGGGTATCTCTTTTCTTCATACGTTTACCTCTATGAATCTATTTTATGAACATTATGAACATATGTCAACGATTTTCGCTATTTATTGTAAATGTAAGCGCTAAATTATGAGATTATTCCATTTTATCGTTAAAATTGTCCATAAAGTTCTTGCATTTCAATTGACAATTCGCTACTATGTACTTGTAAGTTGAGCGCTTGTAACCATATATTGTTTTATATGAACATTAACATTCATATAAAGATGGCGCGATACTCAAATTCAAGAGGATTCCGGGGCCATCCCCGAATCAAAAGGAGGAACAGATGGATTTTCTGCTCAAAGCGTGGACTTATTTCGCAAATAACATCCTAACGCAACCCGCTTTCTTCATCGGTTTAATCGTATTACTAGGCTATATGTTATTGAGACGCC
>JBBQGS010000125.1:0-4946 GCA_038323255.1 Erysipelotrichales bacterium
AGCTAATTTGTTTTCAATCGTCTCAATCGGTATGTAGGCATGGTTGAATGTGACCGTAATCCAGGTCCCGATTCCATATCGACTTGTGATGTCGAATCGGCCATCATGTTTCTCGACGATCCATTTAGCAATCGACAGTCCCAGCCCGGTACCTTTGGCTTTGATGTCCTTGCTAGAATCTCCGCGATAGAAACGATCGAAACTATGTTTGATGGTTTCTTCACTCATTCCGATCCCATTGTCCTGCACCATGATGGAAACATCATTATTAGTCGAGGATACCTTGATGTTGATGACTTCTCCCTGAATCGAATACTTACTTGCGTTATCCAGCAGAATGCGTAGGACTTGTTTGATGAGTTGTTTATCCCCTTTCATCCCTGTCGGTTGATCGGGATTGAAGAGATATGTATGCCCAGCGTCGATCAACTGCGATTCCTTGAGCGTTCCATGAATTAACGCATTGAGGTCGAAGTTCTCCTTCTGCAACATCATGGTGTCGCTGTCTCCCCTAGCCAGAAAGAGCAACTGTTCAATTAAGTTCTTCATGTGTTCAGACTCCTCTTTGATTGCATTGATGGCTTCCTGGGTGGTGTTTTCATCTTGCTTTCCCCACCGGTCGAGCATGTTGATGTAGCCTTGGATGATGGCGATCGGAGTGCGCAGTTCATGGGATGCATCGGAGACGAACCTTGTTTGGGATTTATAGGCATCGTTCATTCGCAATAACAAGTCATTGATTGAATTTGTGAGGTCGTTCAGTTCTTTTTGTTCGTTCTTAATCAAGACGGGCTTATCCAGTTGAGTCACGTCGATTTGGTTCAGTGCTCCGGATAATCCTTCGATATCCTGATTCCGTTTCAACGTCGAGACGCTTGAAAGATCTTGTTGAAGTTTGGCAGCGGCGTCATTTAATTCTGCCAACGGCTTTAGTGCATCGTTTACAATGCCGAAATTAGCTACGATGCGGATTAGCAAATAGAAAAACTGGAGCGCAAACAGAATACTTAACAAGCCGAACAGTTGAATCAGACTTTCATGCAACGGATAAACGATGCGAATTGATTGGTTTGCGCGTCTAAGTACGATTTGATAGTCCGAAGCCACCATTCGTCCCCACGTTCCTTGTTTATTATTTGGATAGATTAATGTACGTTTGGCGTCTTTCAGGGGCAGAAAATCAGACAAAAACAACCAGTTAGGTTGATTGTTGAATGTTTTGTCAAGCGAGAATGTATATCCGATGATTGATACATCGTTTGTTTGAAGTTGAGTTGCGATCCAATTCTGATCCAGAAGGTCTTTGGCATTCTGTTCGATCCGTCCTGTTTGATAAACCGTCAGCAAGCCGAATATCACGATTTGAGTCAAAATAAGGGTTGCGATGTTTTGACGAAACATCGTAAAGTTCATCTTCGTGGATAAAGATGATTTCATGGAACCGAATACACCGTTCTTTTTGTCTTTTGTATGCTTACTCATCTTGGATCACATAACCTACACCACGAATGGTTTGAATGACCTTCCTATCGTCGACCTCGATTTTCATGCGCAAATGCCTGATATAGACATCCACCGCATTGGTGGTTCCATCATAGGTATAACCCCAAACTTTCTCCAACAGACTTTCGCGTGTGCAGACTCTGTTTTTGTTTTGAAGGAGAATAACCAGCAGATCGAATTCTTTCTTGGTGAGTTCGACTTCTTTGTTTTCGAGCAGTACTTTGTATTTCTCAACGTCCACACTCAGTTCTTTGTATGAAAGGATGTTCGATGCATTGGATTTATGTTTGCGCAGCGCCATCCGGATACGGGCCAGTAGCTCTTCGATCGCGAAAGGCTTGGTGATGTAGTCATCTGCCCCACCGTCCAGCCCCATCACTTTATCGATGACATCGTCTTTGGCGGTCAGCATGATGACGGCAACAGTGGAAAACAGGCGCAGTCTGCGCAATACTTCGAATCCGTTGATGGAAGGAAGCATGATATCCAGTAAGACAACGTCGAAAGGACGGGACTTGAGAATCTCAAGCCCATCCCTTCCGTCGGATGCGATTTCTACTTCGTATCCTTCATGATTTAATTCAAGTTGAATGAATCGTGCTATTTTTGACTCATCCTCAATGATCAGAATTCTTTCCATCAGCATCAACATCCTTTTTGTTTTCTTTCGACCATTCGTCGACGGTCTTCACAACGGCATCTTTGGCCTTAATGGTTGCTTCGCTGGCTTTTTGGACTGTCTGATTAATCTTGGTTTCCTCAAGGTCAGGACCGCTGAAGTGGTAACCATACCCGAAGAAGAGCGCGATGATCAATAACGGCACAGTGATATAGAAGAGGAATACCAAGAGGAGCAGGAATACGGTGACCGGAAGACTCAGGACCACTTTCTTGTCTTTGACGATTTCCAGTTTATTCACGTTTCCTTTATGGAACATACGATTGAGCCATGCGATGAATTTGTCCACGGTTTCGCTGTTGGCAGATTTACTCTCTTCATTCTTCGCTTCATGGTTTGTGTTGGACTGCGTTTCCTTTTTGAAATTCTGTGTGTTCTCGATTCGGATAATGGCTTCCAATACGTTTCCGTCGACTGCTTCCAAAGCTTCTTTGGCTTCTTGGTAGGTTACGCCGGTATGTTTGACTACTTTTTCTACTTGTTCAATGGTGATCATAAGTACGTCCTTTCTTTGACAAACACAGTTTAGCAAGCCAAGATGTAAATCATTAGTTAAGCAGATTAAAATCCGATTAAAAGCTTGTGTAGTTTCATTTTAGTTTTTATGTTTGCTTATGAATAATCGCACATTGACCAGGTTTAACGCAGAACATGTTCGGTGAATAGCGCCATCAAAATAACAGCCACCGAACCTTGCAGAACCAAAAGTGAATTGAATGTGCGGATACCGGCGATAATCGGTACCCCGAAACCGCCTGCTCCGACAGTTGCCCCGATGGTGGCGACGGAAATATTAATGACAACCGCTGTCTTTATCCCTGCCATGATCATCGGTCTTGCTAAGGGTAATTCAACACGGAAGAGCCGTTGTAACGGTGTCATCCCAATTCCTTTAGCGGCTTCGATTACGGAGGGTGATAAAGTACGCAGACCAACGATTACATTTCGGATGACCGGCAGGATGGCATATACAAGCAATGCCAGCATGACCGGTGAATTACCATAACCAAACAGAGGGATACTCAGTGCTATGATAGCTGCACTAGGAATGGTCTCGAGGATTGAACTCCCGTTCAGTACCAACGATTCCATTTCGGTACTTTTAAGAAGATGGACGCCTATCCCGAAAATAAGGGAGATCAGGATAGCTGCGCTTGTTGAAAGAACAACCAATCCAAAGTGTTGAAGGGCTAGGACGGGGAGCGAAGTACGGCTTACGATATCGATGCGTCCTGGAAACCAGATCGCAAAAAACTCTTTAAACGAACTGAATCCAAAAACCCAGACGATAAATAGGCTGAAATATAACATCGATATAAGATGTGGACGAAGTTGTGCAAGATTGGTTCGTTTCAATGTCATCGTTGTTTCGCCTCCATCAAGAAATGCACAAGATCTTCAAAGCGTAACTCATGCTGAATGCCTGAAGTATCAGTTATCAGAATGAACCCTTCTTTGCTTTGAAGTAAACGAGCCAGAATCTCATTCAACGTAACTTGAGCACCTTCTTGTGAGTCAGCTAAAACTTCACGCAGCATATGGCGTTTCAACAGTTTTACGGGATAATCGGCACCCAAAAAAGAACTGACAAAATCGACTTTCAGCGCGGTGCCGAAGGCCTCCGGAGTATCGTAACCCAGGATTTTCCCCGCCTGCATGACCGCAATTCGGTCCGCCAGCAAAATCGCTTCTTCCACGTCATGGGTAACAAACACCACGGTTTTTTTGAGTTTTTTCTGGATATCCCGAAACGCATGTTGAATCATCAAACGTGTCAAAGGATCGACGGCACCGAACGGTTCATCCATCAACAGTATTTTCGGATTGGCAGCAAGAGCACGGCATACACCGACACGCTGTGATTCGCCACCTGAAAGTTCATCCGGTTTTTTATCACGGTAACTGCGGGGAAGACCGGTTAAATCCATCAGTTCGTCGACACGGGCATCGATATCTGCTTCGGACCATTTCAGTAAGCGCGGTACCACGGCGATATTATCGCGGACACTGTAATGTGGAAACAGGCCTACATTTTGAATACAATACCCGATGTTTCTACGTAGTTCTTCGGGCGGATAGGATTTGATATCGCGCCCGTCAACAAGAATCGTGCCCGAATTAGGTTCGATCATGCGGTTGATGGACTTCAGTAAGGTTGTTTTACCGCAACCTGAGGGACCAATCAACACTACACACTCGCCTTCATTGACTTCGAGATCGATTCCTTCGAGCGCTTCAAATTCTCCGTAATTTTTAGTCAGTTGTCGGATGCTGATCATAATTTACCCCCAGTTTTTTAACGGTCGCAAGCTCGAGCCAGGCGAAAATCGCATCGACGAAAAGCGCCATGATCACGACCGGAATCGTGCCTAATAAAACTAAATCAAGTGCAGATTGGGAAAGACCGAGAAAGATCAGCGCGCCCATTCCGCCTCCGCCGACCAGACCGGCTAGTATTGTATTCCCGATATTCTGTGTCATTGCGGTGCGGATCCCCGCGAAGATGGAAGGAAGAGACAGGGGGAACCAGACTTTGAGAAACCGTTGTCTGGATGTCATCCCCAATGCTGTAGCGCTTTCCAAGACGGCGGTATCGGTCTGTTGCAATCCGGCATAGGTGTTGACGGTGATAGGCAGCAGACAATACAGAAAAAGGACGATAAAGGCAGGTGCGAAACCGATGCCTTTGATACCGAGTTGCGCTAACCAGGGAAAAGCACGGCTCAATGCAGCTAAGGGAAGCATCATGAGAGCCAACAGCGAC
>JBBQGS010000126.1:0-4864 GCA_038323255.1 Erysipelotrichales bacterium
GATTGACCATCGTAAGTTCATGTTGGTGGCGGGTTGTTTTTGTGATCATAGGGCGCCCCTTTCCTTATTTCAATTATACCATTTCGCCTTTTCCCTTAAAACACAAAAAAGACTGCCGACGCTATTTGTCGACAGTCTGAGATGCCTGCACAGGCATCTTTTCTTTGCGATGATAGACATCAAAGAACATGCAAGGTATACTTAATCTATAAAGCGAGGATACGCAAATGCTTCGATTAGCCCGTGAAGAAGACAAAGCAAAGCTACTTGGAATACTGCGTGAAGATCCTGCCCGAGCCATGTTCATCATCGGCGACATTGAACAAAACGGTCTGCATGCTGAATATCAAACCACATGGATTGAAGAAGTCGACGGGGATATAGTCGCCGTCTATTTGAAATATCATGCTAATTTTGTCTTTTACATAATTTCCGATCGCTTTAATCCGAAAGATGTCGGACTATTATTGGCGGCGACCCAATGTGAGAATATCAATGCAGTCAAATCGCATTTCGTGAAAGTGAAGGATATCCTGGGATCAGCCGTTCAAACCCGTGAGATGTATTTCTGTGCCTGTTCATCTTTGGTCGAGCAACCGAGAGTTCTTACGGCGCGCAAAGCCACCGTTGACGATGCGCATCGAATCGCACATTCTTTGATGAAGATTGCCGAATTCAACCTTGAAACGCTTACTGCTGTCGAGCGAGAACGACGCATCCGCGAGCGCTACAATGAAGGCAAGACAAGAGGGTATCTGATCGAAATCAACGGCGAAGTAATCGCCTATGCCAATACCGCTGTTGAGACCGGTTCTTCCGCGATGGTTGCATCCGTGTTCTGTCTCCCCGCTTACCGCAATAAAGGGTATGCCAAACAAGTGGTATGGGCACTGAGCGACGACTTGCAGAATAGCGGCTTATTACCTTGCCTTTTCTACGACAATCCCGATGCCGGTCGCATTTATCATGCGCTTGGCTATGAGACCTTCGATACTTGGGTAATGGGGAAAAACGAAGGGAGCCAAGCATGAAAATCGCGATGGCGCAGTTGCATGTCAAAGCCGGACGCTCTGAAATCAATCTAAAACGCATGCATGAAATGGTCGACGATGCCAAAAAACAAGGCGTCGATTTGATCATTTTCCCTGAAATGTCCGTACCCGGCTATATTGTGCTGGATAAATGGTTGCAGACTTCGTTCCGTGTGGAAATGGCGCGCGCCAACGAATTGATCAAGTCTTGGAGTGAAGGGATCGGCATCATCTGGGGTAATATCGTAACAGAAGCGTTTAGTGATGCCAAGATCAATCGCGACGGTCGTCCGATCCGCTGTAACGCCGCTTTGTTTGCTTACAACAAAACGTATGTCATCCGCGAAAATAAGTTCGCCGACGGCATCTATGTGAAACACTGCATGCCTGATTATCGTTTTTTCGATGATTCGCGCTATTTCATGAGTGGCGTCGAAATCGCCGGTTTGAATCATTGGGACATCACCCGGTTTATCAATCCGTTTCTGTTTGAAAAGAACGGAGTAATTACCAGAATCGGTTTGGAAGTGTGCGAAGATCTTTGGAGCAAGGACTATTCGATCGATCCCACCGCTCTCTATATTCAACAAGGCGTCGACTTCATCGTCAACATCTCCGCTTCACCGTGGACGCTGCGCAAAGAACTGAGCCGTGAACGAAGGATGGCCGAACACGTCGCATTACAGGGTTCTTCGATGGTTCCACTCATTTACGTGAATACCGCAGGGATGCAGAATACCGGCAAGAACGTGTTGATGTTCGACGGCGACAGCACCTGTTACGATATCAACGGGAAACCGATGGTTTCCTGCAACGATAGTTTTGAAGAAGAATTGTGTATCTTCGAAATGGGCGAAAAGCGCGATATCAAACCTACCCCGCAGAAGCTGCTTGAAGCGCTGATCCACGGAATCACTGAATTCGACGCGCAGATCCTAGGTAGTAAACTGAAATGGGTCATCGGACTCTCAGGAGGACTCGACAGTACAATCAACGCTGTATTGCTGTCACTCGCCATCGGTGCAGAGCGAATCGTCGGATATAACATGGCGAGTCGTTACAATCGTTCGACGACCATCTCGATCGCCAAGAAACTTGCGGATGATTTGCAGATTCCTTACCACGAAGGAAGCATTGAAGATCTGGTCGCATCAACCTCCCGTACGATGGACGAATTCGGCTATGAAAACAGAGTTGAAGGATTGGTGTTGGAAAACGTTCAGGCAAGATTGCGCGGACATATTCTTTCGACCTTCGCGTCGATTGAAAACGCCGTCATCTGTAATAATGGCAATAAAGTCGAACTGGCACTTGGTTATACCACACTCTATGGAGATGCAATCGGAGCTTTCAGTCCCTTAGGTGATTTGACGAAAGTCCAACTGTTCGAACTCGCCCACGAAATTAATTTACGAGTGGGGAAAGAGATCATACCGCAAAGTCTGCTCCCACTTATCAAAGAAGATAACCAGATTACATGGGAAGTGGCGCCCAGCGCCGAACTGAAAGACAACCAACTTGATCCGATGAAATGGTACTACCATGATTGGCTAGTGCAGTTCATGATCGAATATCCGACCCATACGGTCCTCGATGTGATGAACCTCTATCTCAGCGGAAAATGGCGTGAACTGCCAGTCGCAAAATGGTTTGTCCATTATGGAATGGATCAGCCTGCCGCCTTCATTGAGGATTTAGAATGGTTCATGGGTTTATGGACGCGTTCCGTCTTCAAACGCATCCAATTCCCGCCGATTTTGACCATTAGCCGGGGAGCTTTCGGAAACGATTTCCGCGAGAGTCAACTGAGCGATTACCGGTCGCCGGACTATGAAAAGAAGAAAATCGAAATACTCTCAACATTATAAAAAAGTCCCGAATCATCATCGATTCGGGGCTTTTTGTTAGTCAAGCATGAACAACATTTCTAAGTAAGAAGGTAAGGGATAACTCTTTGAAGGCAGTTCACCCTCAAGTTGGTCGACCACGCTGCGGATTTGTGCCATCAAAGGAGTGACGTCTTTGAGAAGACTGATACCGCGGACAGATGAATCATCATGCGAATTGGCGAAGTCCAGTGCTGTTTTGAGTTTGAATACCAGCGCATCGGCATCGTCGGCCAACCCTAAGAATGCTTTTTCTTTTCTGGCGACTAATTTCGATTTCGTACCTAACGATTCCAAGGCCGATACTTCGCTCAGAACTGCCGGTAAGACCATACGCTCGACCAATTCAATGAGCGTTTTGGCTTCGGAGTTGATCGTGTTGATGTATTGTTCGTGCAGGATTTCAGCACGGGCATGCAGTTCTTCCTTGGTGTAGATCTTGTTTCTCTCAAATAACGCCACGGCTTTGTCAGAAATCAGCGCATCGATCGATTCGACGAAGGAATGGATGTTCGGTAGACCGCGACGTGTAGCTTCGTCGATCCACGTGTCGGAATAGCCATCGCCCGAGAATAAGATACGACGGTGATCCTGCATGATTTCTCCGCAGATCTTTAGGGCTTCTTCGCGTGTATCTTGAATGTATTTAAACTGATCCAGACGGTCGGCAATTTCACGCATGACATCGGCGACGATCGTCGCGATGACAGTGTTCGCCGTTGCGGCTGATAAGGAGGATCCCAACATACGGAATTCGAATTTATTCCCGGTAAATGCGAAGGGGGAAGTACGGTTGCGGTCGGTATTGTCTTTAGGTAGGTAGGAAAGGGTGCTAAGCGAGAACTTGGTGCCAGTTTTCGCGATAACCGTTGATTCTTTATCAACCAGTTTGAAGAGGACATCTTCGATGACCGAACCCATGAAGACCGAGATGACAGCCGGCGGGGCTTCGTTGGCGCCTAGTCGATGGTCGTTGCCCGGACCTGATGCCGCCAGACGCAGCAGTTCAGGATACAAGTCGATTGCCTTGAGGATTGCGGTGCAGATTAGCAGGAAACGAATGTTTTCGGCCGGTTTGTCTCCCGGATCCAACAAATTTTGTCCGTCATCAGTAGATAATGACCAGTTGTTATGCTTGCCCGATCCATTGATGCCCGCAAACGGTTTCTCGTGCAGCAGTGCGGCCATGCCGTGTTTCTTGGCGATTTTGCGTAAGAGATCCATCATGATATGGTTCTCGTCGACCGCCTTGTTGGCATCGGTATAGATGCTCGAAATTTCGAATTGTCCCGGTGCAACTTCGTTGTGTTCGACTTTAGCGAAGATACCCAGTTTCCAGCATTCCAGATTCAGTTCGTCCATGAACGCTTTGACACGGTCGGAAATCGAACCGAAGTAATGATCTTCGAATTCCTGGCCTTTGGGAGGTTTTGCCCCCAACAGTGTCCTTCCGGTTAGCACCAAGTCGGGACGTTTCCTGAAGTTTTCCAGATCGACCAGGAAATACTCCTGTTCGAGTCCGCATTGCATACTGACGCGTTTGACATTCTTTTCGCCCAATGCATTGGTGATGCGGGTCGCTTCCGTACTCAGTACATCGATGGCGCGCAGCAGAGGTGCCTTTTGGTCGAGCGGTTCACCGTTGTAGGATACATAAATCGTCGGGATGCAAAGGACGGTGCCGCGTATGAAAGCGGGTGACGTGATATCCCAGTATGTGTAACCACGCGCTTCAAACGTTGCTCTGAGTCCACCGGATGGGAAACTCGACCCGTCAGTTTCCCCTTTGATTAAGGTTTTACCGGAAAAACGTGAGAATGCGTCGCCGTATTCGTCGCGTTCCAGAAAACTGTCGTGCTTTTCGGCGGTCGTGCCATTAAGCGGTTGGAACCAATGGGAAAATTGCGTACAGCCATGTTCGATCGCCCAGATTTTCATCGCATGGGC
>JBBQGS010000127.1:0-4833 GCA_038323255.1 Erysipelotrichales bacterium
CTTTGGCGATGCCCCAATCGACTTTATTGATGCCCTGGGATGCGCCGGCGCCCATCATGGCAGTCGCCTTGGTGTTGGTGGTACTTAACGGAATCCCGTAAAAAGTAGCGGCCAACATGCTGAACGAAGCCACAATCTCGGCACTGAAGCCCTGATATTTCTCGAGTCGGACCATGTCGAGCCCCATCGCTTTGATGATGCGGTAACCTCCGATGGAAGTACCGATCGCCATCAGGATCGAACAGAAAATCATGATCCAAATTGGAATATTCATGGCCCCTCCGGCCAATTTGGGATAGACCCCGCCGACAACCAAAGCCAGATACAGAACACCCATGAATTTTTGGCCGTCCTGCGCACCGTGGGTATATGCCATCAACATGGCACTGAGAATCTGACCGCGTGAGAAAAAAGCGTTTGCTTTACGTCGTTTCATATTTTTAAAAAGATGTTTGATTAGCTTCGTGACATACATTCCGAAGATGAATCCCACAACAGATGAGATGAACAACCCGATGAAGACTTTTTGAATGGAAACCCAGTTGAAGGAGGAAAATCCGTTCAGCGACATGCCTGCTCCCATTAATCCGGCGATCAGGGCATGGCTCTCGCTGGTCGGGATACCGAAACGCCAAGCAGATACGGACCAGAGTACGATTGCCAATTGGGCCGATGCCAAGGTAATCAGCCCGGCGGTTCCGCTGTCGATTGACACGATGCTTGCGGTAGTCATCGCAACCGCGGTGCCCGTAAAGAAAACACCGAAGAAATTGAAGACTGCGCCCATTAGGATGGCGGTGCGAGGCGGCAAAACCCGGGTTGAGACAACCGTCGCAATGGCATTGGGCGCATCGGTCCAACCGTTTACAAAGATTGAACAGCCTACTAAAAAGACGGCAAATATCAGCAAGAAATTCATTCGCATACCCTCTCTTTGTTTATTCTATTCGTCACTCGCTTCCCATTCCGCATGGAATTCTTGAAGAAATTCTTCCACCACCCGATGGCGGTGATCAGCAATTTTTTTCGCACTTACGGTATTCATCTGATCCTTCAGATGGATGAGTTTTTCATAGAAGTGATTCAGGGTGGTCCCTTGGTTGTTTTGATAGGTTAGGTTGTCCATATGCAAGTTTGGTAAAATATCCGGGTCATGCAAAACACGGTTGCGATTGCCGCCAAATGCGAAGGCGCGGGCGATGCCGATCGCTCCGATCGCATCCAGGCGATCCGCATCCTGGACGATCTTTCCTTCCAATGTCGCACAGGCGACACTGTCGGTTCCTTTAAACGAAAGCGTTCGTATGATTTCACACACCCTTTCAATCAAGGATGCATCGCAATCAGCATGATGCAGGAAATCTTCAGCGTTTTTGGTGGAGCCCGGTGGGACATCGAACAATTTATAGTCGTCCACGTCGTGCAGAATGGCCGCTAACGCGACCGTTTGCTGATCGGCTCCCTCATTTTTCGCCAGTTTCAACGCCATGCGGTAGACGCGTACGGTATGCTGAAAGTCATGCCCTCCGGCATCCAGTTCAAACTTTTGTTTCGCAAATAAGAGCGCCTCGTTGATGATGTCCATGGTCTTCCTCTTGTACGATTATCGTAACACAATCCATATCGGGAGTGTTCAATTATTTGGATATGCAATCGCACAAGCACAAAAAAAACCGACGCATTTGCATCGGTTAGGATCTATTTCTTTGCGTTGCCTTTATCGCTCGGTTTGACTTTATCCGGTTTCCCTTTTTCTGAATCGAGATCGGATTCCTTATGGGTAGCTGTCCAAAGTGCGATGACCTGAGTTCTTATTGCTTCAAGATTCTCAGTAGGATTAGCTAAACGAGTTCTAAGCGAAGCAACAACCACGCCTTCTTTTTCAAGTTTATCAAGGTAGCGTTCAATTAGTGCTTTATCCTTTACAACACTTTTTTCGATGATTTCGGTGCGTTTATCGAGATTCTTTTTGTTTTCCGGATTTGAGAAGTATTCGCCCGCACTCATCCAAACACCGTCATGCTGGATCATTCCGTTAATGACATAGAGTCCGATTGGAACTTTCTTGCCTTCGGCTAAGCGCAGTTCGACTTTACTGGCTTTCATCATGACGACGTGGAAACCGCTGATGTCGCCGCCGGCCGCAATGATGTCTTTCAGACTCTGATGCAGTTCTTCAGTGACTTCAGGCTTTTCTTCATCGGTATTGATCGTGGTGACCAAGACATAGTCATCAACCAAGTCAGTAGGTTTCAAATAACCCGCCGCAATCGACAGTTTGACGATTCCTTGGATAGTTTCAGCGGCTTTCAACCCGATAAAGGAGGAAACATCCAGTGTTTTCGCATCGTCGTTCATTGCTTTGATTTTCAACACATTCCCGCTAGCATCGACCGACAGTTGGAAACTGGGGTTGATGTCGAGTTCGACGATTGATACTTCTTTGGAAGCGTTGACGACCAGGCCCTTCTGAAGGAGGGTGAAGCCCAATGCGAAAACCATCACCAACGCAGCGGCTGAAATAGCCATGCGACGGCGAATGGTCTGTATGCGGACCTTTCGTGTAATTTTTGTTTGAATACTCAAACGATTCTTTTCTTGATTTAGTACATTCTCTTCGAATGTAGATTTGATTTTTTCCATGTTCGATTGCCCGTCGGAATAGATTATCCGACGTCCTTTCAATACAGTAGAGTAATTCCAGGGGGAATTCGTTGCGGATTATGGTTTAACATCCAATATTTTCCGTACTTTCTCCAATGCGCGATAGAAACGCGCTTTGATTTTCGTTTCTTCCATGTTGAATTCTTCTGCGATTTCGGGAAATGTCAGTTCGAATCGGAAACGGGCGATCAAGATGCGTTGGTCCAGTTTCGGTAAGACAGCGACCGTTGCCCATATTTCTTCTAACGTCGCATGTTGGATCGCATCGAGGGCGGTATCTGTTTCGTCGGGTATATTCTGCGTCCACTCGTCTTCTTCGTCCAATGTGATGACGCGGTTTTCTTTACTGAAAAAGGCGGCGCATTTGTGATTTGCCATTTTAATCAGATATGCTTCCGGATTCTCGATCGACTTCCCTTTTCGTAACACTTCAAGATAATAATCGACATAGACGTTCTGCACGATGTCTTCCATGTCGCTGATGTTTTCAACTTTAAAAAAGATATAGCGTACGAGGGCGGGATAGGTTGATTGATAGATTTTGTTGAATAGGAGATCGCAATCGGTCGTTTTTTTCATAGTAGCGTCCGTTTCGCTCTTAGTTTAGGCGAGTAAGAGGGATGTGTCAAGAAAGAAAAGGAAACGTGCAGTACACGTTTCCAAAGTTATTTGTTGAGGGCTTTTTTGATAAGCTCGAGCACTTCCGCATTGGTCGCTTTGTTTAAGGCTTCACTAGCCAACACTTTCATATCGGCGTAACTCAGTGAACGGACGGTTTTGCGAGCCTGCAGGATGGAGGATGCGGACATGGAGAATTCGTCCAGACCCAGGCCAAGCAAGACAGGCACAGCGAGTTCTTCACCGGCCATTTCGCCGCACATTCCAACCCATTTGCCTTCTTTATGGGCACCGTCGATGGTCATCTTGATGAGACGCAGGAGGGCAGGGTTATAGGGTTGATAGAGATAGGCAACTTTTTCGCTCATACGGTCCGCAGCCATCGAATACTGAATCAGGTCGTTGGTTCCGATTGAGAGGAAATCGGCTTCCTTGGCGAACTGGTCGGCCAATACGGCGGCAGCCGGAATTTCGACCATCATGCCGATTTGGAAATCGTCGGAGACTTTGACTTTTTCTTTCAGCAATTGGGCTTTTTCTTCCAGCACGAATGTTTTAGCTTCACGGAATTCGTCCAGCGTAGCAATCATCGGGAACATGATGCAGAGTTTACCGAAGACACTCGCCCGCAATAAGGCACGGACTTGGGTTTTGAAGATGTCTTTGCGGTCGAGGCACAAACGGATCGCACGGTATCCCAAAAAGGGATTCATTTCTTTGGGGAAAGGCAGATAGGCCAGTTCTTTGTCGCCGCCGATATCCAGCGTGCGGATGACGACTGGGCGTTTGCCCATTTTTTCCAATACGTTGCGATAGGCGACGAATTGTTCCTCTTCGGTTGGCAATGCTTGGGCATCCATGTAGAGGAATTCCGTACGATAGAGTCCGACGCCTTCCCCTCCGTTAACAAGTACGCTTTCAGCATCGTTAGGTTTCCCGATGTTTCCTACAAGTTCCACATGGTGTCCGTCGGTTGTTACACTGACCGCATCTTTCATGACTTTCAGGCTCATTTTCAGATCGTGGTAACGCTCGGCTTTCTTGGTAAACTCGCGGATTTCGGCTTCGGTCGGATTGACCACGACGACACCGTCAAGCGCATCCAATGCGATGAAATCTCCGTGTTTGACCTGTTCAAGCAGACCTTGTATGCCCACGACGGCAGGGATTTCCAGCGAGCGTGCCATGATGGCACTGTGGGAAGTGCGTCCACCGATGGCGGTTGCGAATCCTTTCGTGAACTTTTTGTTGAGTTGGGCGGTGTCGGAAGGAGTCAGATCGTTGGCGACGATGATGGTTTCCTCATCGATCAGGCTTAGGTCGGGGATCACTTTATTCAACAGATGACATTTAATGCGGAAGGTCACGTCTTTGATATCGGCTGCGCGTTCGCGGAAATAGGCGTCGTCCATCGATTCGAACATCGTGATGAACATATTACCGACTTCGTTGACCGCATAATCGGCGTTTACTTTATCCGAATTGATCATGTCTTCAATTTGTCCGGTGAATTCGGGATCGTCGCAGACCATCATATGGGCGTCGAAAATC
>JBBQGS010000128.1:0-4732 GCA_038323255.1 Erysipelotrichales bacterium
AGCAGCCTTGCGCGGATAGGGCGCAGCGCCAGTGCCTTTGCGCGAAACAGGTGCAGCATCCGCGTCTTTACGTGGGAAAGGGCGCGCGGACGGGCCCTTGCGTGGCAGAGGACGCGGCGCGCGCGGCACCGACCAGAAACGCTTGATAACCCTGTGATTGTAGACGTCCGATGCATTGGACAATGAATTCAGGCAAGATTGCGATGACGTTATCCTCCTTACATCTTTGTTTATTATATCGCGTTTACTGCGACAATTCGAATTTACTCGTTAGAAATCTTATACAGCATAGATTTCCCCGCCATTTTTGTCAGAATTGCTTTGTTTTTTTACGTGGTGCATACCGCCGTATATAGTCGGATGCCGACTGGATGTTGCAACTGTTGACCTTGCGCGTAGGCTTGATATACCCGATACGATCCGCAGCCTCAAGGCAATACATGCTAAGTGGACCTACGTACATACCAGCCATGATCAGACAGTTGTTCATCGCGTACTGAAGATACGGCTTCTCACTTTTGACACTTGATTCGATACGGTCCACGATTCGTCTGATTCGATCCAAATCGAGTTGATCATCGGATAAATGCGCAAAGAGCATGCCATACACCGCATACCCGGCACAAGCGGTCATTTCTTCTTGGTGACCGATCCAGCTATCCGCAATCTCCCATGCATCGGCTCGAACTGCTGCCAGTAAAGCGACGCAACGATCGGAAACCATCGTGCACGTCGCCAGTTTTGCCCATAGATCCAACGTTTCCCTGCTAAGTTTTCGCGGATCACAGATCATCCCCGCCAGCATCATGCCTTCATGGACACCGCTTGCATAGAGAGCCAACGCCAAATCATGATCGGTTTTAATTGTGTCCGCAATTTCCCTGAGCACCCCCATTTTCACTCCGTAAACAGGTAATTGCGCTGACCCGTTAAGATAAACCTTGCGCGTCGAAGCATCCTCTTGGCTTCAAGCAACTCTAAACATTCATGTAGTTCCATCATTTCACCTTTTTTCAATAAAACGGATAAATTGCTCCTAAAAGTGGTCCTATTTTCATAAATTATAGCATAATGCAGTGTATCTTCTTTCTAATCTACCCTATGGTAGAATATAATGAATTTAGGAGGATCGTATATGGGAAAAATAATCATTTCCGAGTTTCTGACCTTGGACGGTGTCGCGGAAAGTCCAACCTGGACATCTCCTTACTGGGGCGATGATATCGGCCATGTAAAAAAAGATGAACTATTTTCAGCAGAAGCTCTATTGCTTGGCAAAAACACCTATGAAATGTTCGCACTTGCTTGGCCGGAACGCACTGATGATGAAGGTTACAGCGAGCGCATCAATTCGATGCCAAAGTTCGTCGTCACTTCACATAATAAAGACCTGACATGGAATGCCAAAGGGATTCTTGCGGATCCCGATGAAATCAAAGCGCTCAAAGATAAGACGAAAGGCGACTTACTGGTATTCGGCAGTCTGAGCCTAGTCCGCATGCTTTTAAGGGAAAGGCTTGCGGACGAAGTACGTATCCTACTTTATCCGCTTATGGTCAACGAAGGAAGAAAGTTATTCGAAACCTTGAGCGTCGATCTTCAATTGGTTAACCAGCGATCATTCGATTCAGGCGTTGTGGAACTTTATTATAAGGTGATATAAAATACAGTACATCGTTGTTGAATTAAAAGAAATCCCCGACCATCCGGAGATTTCTTTTAATTGTATTCATCACCATATTTTGGCATATTTCTCTTTTTGTGGATTGATGTTCTAGTGAAAAAGCACTGAATTTTTCAGTGCTCGCTTGAGTCATTCGGCTTTAACAACAGGTCTTGCCTCGATATATCCTCTTTCACCTCTGGGTTCAAGTTGATAATTAGGCGCGATTGTATCGTCGAAGCGGTATCCGACCGTTTCTGGATGATAGCGCTCGATCGCCGCCTGAATACTTACGATGTTGCTTTCAAACTGCTCGTCATCATATGGTTCTCCCTGGAAAACCAGATAGGTACATGGTTCAAGTTGGATTATTTCGAATCCTTCAGGTAAAGCTTTTACATAATCATCAGGGACTTCGACACCTTGCACATAGGAGGAAGTATCTGGTTTGATGAGTTTGGCAGGCAGCCACATCCCCATCGGTTCGTTGAGTGCCTCTTTGACACTGCATAAAACTCCCCACACATCGCAACCGACCTCTTCACAATAAGCGAAATATTCTTCGGCTTTTTTACCGCGCAGAATGATTGCTTTGCGCGCAGGACGTTGGATCAAATGGACAAATACGGTTTGTGTTTCCATTAATTTTACCTCGTTTTTTTGGGTGAGTATGCGGAAGGGTCGAAATAGCGGAATCGCCACGGAAGTGCGCCTATATTCACGCGGACTCATCCCGAATTGTTTGGCGAATGCTTTCGTAAACCCTTCATGCGAGTCGAACTGAAAATCGAACGCGATCTGCAGTATCGCTTCGTTCTCGTCCCTGATTATTTGCGCCGCTTGACTAAGCCGCAGCTTCCGTATGTATTTCAAAGGGCTGACACCCAAGGTGCTTGAAAACACGTGGGCCGCATGATACGGGGAGTAGCCCGCAATACGGGCAAGCTGAATCAGGGTGATCGGT
Organism: Erysipelotrichales bacterium; assembly: GCA_038323255.1. Lineage (GTDB taxonomy): Bacteria > Bacillota_I > Bacilli_A > Erysipelotrichales > Erysipelotrichaceae > GWE2-51-13. Next base: position 2,628 of record JBBQGS010000128.1, read on the forward strand.
TCACTCAAATGCGCATCGATGTAATCCTGCATCCTCGTAACCGCTTGTTGAATATCGCTCATCATCTCACCTCGCCTTCATTGTATCAAAGAAAAACGTCGGTTACTTGACCGGCGTTGCGAAAATTAGTGCTTGATTTCGTTGTTTTGGATGCGACGAGCGAGTTGTTGGACGCGCATATCGATCAGGTCGATGACCGCATTAAATACATCGTCGCTTTGCCCTGAAGGATCATCCAAACCCCAATCTTCACGGAACTTGCTTGGCAGATACGGGCATTCCACATTGCATCCCATCGTGATGACGATATCCACACGCGGAATTTCCGCTAGTAGTTTTGAATGCTGGTCGGCTTCCATATCGATGTTGTATCTATCTTTCATCAGACGGACTGCATCCTGATTGATATGCGGCTTGGTTTCGGTCCCTGCCGAATAAGCTTCATAGATATCACCAGCATAATGTTTCGCCAATGCTTCGGCGATTTGCGAGCGGCAGGAATTATGGACGCAGATGAATGCGACTTTGGGTTTGACCGGCATAAGTCTCCTTTATCAAGACGGAATGATCGTCTATTGTTAGTATACCTAAACGAGTCTTGCTCTTCAAAAGGAGTGCCCGTTATTTCTTGGTCTTCTCTTTTTTATGTTTCGGTTCAGGTAAAGCCCGATAGGTGATCTCGACGATTTCCTGCAGGTAGGCACGATCATCAATCTGCTCGATCACATAAGATGGTTTCGCTCCCGTATAAGCTGGCGACTCGATGACTTCGGATAGATGATTCAGCACTTCCGGTGTGCGTTTGAGATAGAAAACATTATCGCAAAGCAGTGCGACGATCTTTCCTTCCAGATAGACACCGTATTCTCCAAACATCTTATTGACCTCGACTCTGCCCAATTCACTTAATTGATCACGAATGTACTGCGCAAAGCTTGTTTCAGTAGCCATATTTCCTCCCTGTTTCCACAACTTGATAATCCTAGTGTATAATGAAACCAGAAGAATTGAAAGCGGGGAGAGTGGATGAACTTTAAATCAGATCAAATGAAACAAGGAATGCTGCTGATTGTCTTTTTTGTCGGCATGCTTTGGATAGGCCAGCATGTAGAACTGATCATCAGTACCTTAGCACGCGGATTATTCATCATCACTCCTTTTATTACCGGATTCGCGATAGCATTTTTACTAAATGCTCCGATGATGCGGTTCGAGAATTTTTTGTTTAGTTCAAAGAGCCCCCTATTATTCATACACAAAAAGTTGCGTCGCGTAATCAGTTACCTAATTACGCTGATTCTGGTGATTTTCGTGATCGCATTTATTTTCCAAATCATCGTTCCAGAACTTACCCGAACAATTATCAACTTCATTAATACACTCCCTGCCGCATTTGACGAATTGCAGAGATGGGCTACCACAAACCTTGGCCCGCACACTCCTGTTGGGGACTTCCTCACGCGCATCAATTTCGATTGGGCGAAGTTCAGTGCCACTGTTATCACCTTCGTCAATAGTAGTTGGCAGGCTTGGCTGAATTCATCGATCGGTATGATTACATCTGTCTTCAATGCTTTCTTCTCTTTCATCCTATCGTTCATGTTTTCTGTCTACGCATTGCTGAATAAGGAACAAATATTAGGCCAATTACGGAAACTTGCGATGGCAATCTTCCCTAAAGGAGCCTTCGCTTGGATTTCCCGGATTTCTAAAATGGCGAATGAGGTATTCTCGAATTTCATTTTCGGTCAGGTGACGGAAGCCGCTATCGTCGGGTTCTCGTTCTTCATCGGGATGACATTGTTTAAGTTCCCATACGCCCTGTTGATCAGCGTCATTATTGCGGTCACTGCGCTAGTTCCAATCCTAGGTGCAATCATTTCCCAGACCATAGGGGTTCTGCTGATCCTTACAGTTAGTCCCATCCAAGCCTTTTGGTTCTGGATCTTCTTTCAGATTCTTCAACAGATCGAAGGCAGTTTTATTTATCCAATGGTGGTCGGGAAATCAGTCGGTCTCCCGGCGATTTGGATTCTGGTTACCATAACGTTCGGCGCCCACCTGATGGGTGTCGTCGGCATTCTGATATCGATTCCGATCGCATC
>JBBQGS010000129.1:0-4728 GCA_038323255.1 Erysipelotrichales bacterium
TATGAAAAAGATTGCGATGTGGGCGTCTCCGATGAAGGCTGTTTCTTCATTTCTAAACCAACTTATCCACACTATGATGCCAATTAAAAAAATGGGCTATTCCTTTTGACTCGGAATACCCCATTTCGTCGACAGTCTGAGATGCCTGTGCAGGCATCTCTCTTTAAAGATTCTTGATTGTCGTTCCGGCTTGTACGATTACTTTCGATCGTTGGATCGATCATTCGATTAAACCGCTTCGACTTGGTCTTGAACTTCCGCTTGTCTTTGGGTCGGTGCCAACACGGCGGTCAGCTCCATCGCTCACTCGGGTTCCCTTAACAAGCATATGAATTGTCTGCTAATCTACGAATACTCGTACTTTGTCTCCGTTTTCGGAGTCGACACTCACAAGCTCTCCGACCGCACCTTCGTCGATCATATTCACGATGGCGTCGAAGTCGATGCCTTTCAAATCCACGGATTTCCCGTCGACCTTCATCTTCGAGCCGATGTCCAATCCTACCTTCACCAGGGACAGGGGGATATTGACGCGTACATTATCGCCCTTTTCGCTATTGACCAGGATACGGACCATCCGCTTGGAGTTGTCTTTTCTTACATTGGGATAGTTCCCTGCTGCGGGTGCCGCATTGTCCATCGCGGCTAACAGTTTTAAACCGTCTTCGACAGAGATGGTACCTTCTTTGACCATTTCTAAGATTTGTTCTTTCGAGTTCATGTGTTCCTACTTTCTTAGTAGATCGAGCGCTTCTTCAACGCTGATCTCTTTATTTTTTAATTTTGCCAATATTTCAGTTTCGTCGTCTTGGACAGGTTTGGGTGGAGCGAATCCCAGTTTCGTGATAATCGCATCCAGATTCTTCTTGACGGTCGGATAGGAGACGTTCAGTTCCCTTTCCATTTCTTTGATGTTGCCCTGCACCCGAATGAAGGTCTCCACGAAGTACAGTTCATCCCGATTGAGATAACTAAACTTCGACAAGGAGAATTCCCCCGAGATTTCCGTATGACATTGGTTGCACGATAGTTTAGTCGCCAACAGATTTGCCGAACAAACGGGACATACACCGATTACTTCTCTTTTCATGGTTTCTACCTCCTAAATGACATCGATGAGGATATGCGTGTCTTCACTCTCCACTTCGACCAGGGTGAACGGTTCATAATCCTGCAGAATCTTGAACACGTCCTTGATGGCATCCACGACCAGTTCTTTGTTGTCGCGGATCCACTCGCGGGCTTCCGGCTCCATGTCTTTAGCGAAGCCACTACCCCAGAGTCCGAAGCGGACGAACGTGACAGCCATGGTTTTACCTACCGAAGGTAAGTGGATTTTTCTATTCGGTGTATCGATATGAATCTTGATTCGTTTTGCCATAGTCTCACCTCATGCCTATAGATTAAATCAAATAATTGATTATGTCAAGTATTATATTGATTTATTTAATTATTTTGTAATTTAATCAATATTAATATAGAAAACCATCTAATTAAGATGGTTTTTGTTTCGTATTGAGAAGTCGTTGATCAGTTCACGCAGATCTTTGAAGGTTTGGGCATCCATCGATCCGTGATAAGCTGAGAAGTTTTCATCGGCGAAGATGTCGAGAGAGATATAACTGCCTTTTATTTCAGGTTCCGTTTGTATGACCAGAACTGATCCGTCTAAGGGGATGAAACGCTGATCTTTAATCAACATCGAGACCTCATCCAATGTGAAGAGAAACTCATGGATGCTGTACCGCCCGGATTGATCGATAATCGGATAGGATTGCGAAGGTAATTGCTGCTTTAGTTCATTTAAGCCAACTTGGTGAATCTTTTCGACGCCTCCGATAAAGAGAACGTCGAAGTCTGTTTTGGATAGAAATCCAATGAGTCGGGCGCGTACCTGGCGGCACCGATAGGTATCGCGCAATAAGTTTGCGTGGAAGTAGATGATGTTCATGAACCGCCTCCTTGCCTATATGCTATCAGTTTCACTGTGAAAAGGCAAAGAAGACGCATAAAAAAAGAGGTTGATGATCAACCTCTTGAACGGAAGAAACTGGGAATATCGCTGATATCGTCGACTTCAGGCTCGACGTCTTTTTCCTTTGTGTCCTCGGCAAGTTTACGTGCATCAGCAATCGGCCGCGTCGTAACACTTTGGCGCGGGAGATCGAATCCGGTTGCGATGACGGTGACGATGATGGCATCGCCAATCTTGTCGTTGATCGCGACTCCGAAAATGATGTCGATATCCGATCCGGCTGCGTCGCGGATATATTCGACCGCATCGTTGGCATCGTAGATGGTAATGGCATTGCCTCCGGTGATATTGACGATCGCGTTGCGCGCTCCGCGAATCTGTGCTTCAAGCAACGGTGATGTGATGGCACGTGCCGCGGCGTCCTGGGCTTTATTTTCCCCTTGCGCCATACCGATTCCGATTAGTGCGGTACCCTGCCCTTCCATGACCGTACGAACGTCCGCAAAGTCAAGGTTGATCATAGCAGGAACGGCGATCAGATCGGTAATGGTCTGTACGCCTTGACGCAGAACATTGTCGGCTTCTTTGAACGCTTCCACAAACGGAATACGTCCGATGACCTCCAACAATTGGTTATTTGAGACGATGATCAATGAATCGACATACTGGCGCAGATCTTCAAGACCGGCCAATGCCTGGTTCATCCGTTTTTTACCTTCAAAACCGAACGGTTTCGTAACGATTCCTACGGTCAGACAACCGTGTTCTTTCGCGACTTTCGCAAATAAGGGCGCGGCACCGGTTCCGGTACCTCCACCTAATCCTGCGGTGATGAAAACCATATCGGCGCCTTTGATGGCTTCGCGGATTTCGCCTTCGCTCTCCATGGCGGACTTACGTCCGACTTCGGGATTCGCACCGGCCCCCAAGCCTTTGGTGGTTTCGCGACCGAGAATGATTTTATTGTGGACGGGGGAAACATTGAGAACCTGGACGTCCGTATTGGCTACGTAGAAGTCCACCCCCAATAACCCTTCGTCGACCATGCGGTTAATTGCGTTGCAGCCTGCTCCGCCGACCCCGAAGACTTTGATTTTTGCTACCTGATTGTATTGTGTTTCACTCATCTTGAGATCCTCCTGGTTACTTGCCTCTGGATTCGAATAAGATTCCCTTCAACTTACGCGTCAGCGTATCGTCTATCCCGCCGTCGCGCTTACCGTTGACACTGGCATGAAATTCTTCCATGTTGATGCCGGGCAAAATATTCTGACGGTAGGATAATTGGTCTTTCAATACATAGAAGAGGCCGACGACGGCGCTCATCGCAGCGATGCGCACGCCAAGGGTCTCAGGAATATAGACTTCCGTCGGTATTCCGATCGCTTTTTCAAGCATACGGTCGAACCCGATGATTTCGGTCGCTTCACCGGTCAAAACGAGGGTGGCGCTCCCAGCTTCAAGAATCGGTTCGCAGCATCGTTTGATATCACGCACCCATTCATCGATCGGTTGCGTAATGGTCTTGATCAATTGATTTTCGCCGATGGTGGAAGTACGTCCTTCGTTGGCCCAGAGAAAGATCGGGCTATCCGGATATTTATCCAATCCCAAACGGCAGTTATGATATAATAGGCGCTCGGCCACATCGATTGGCAAGTTGTATTCCTCGACAATCGCAGCAATCATCGCGTCGCTTCCACCCAACAGAATCTCCGAAGAAATCAAGCGACCTTTCGCAAAAAGCGTTAAGGTCGTGGTCTGCCGCTCAGCGCGCAGGAGAATGATGAAGCTTTCGGTGCTCTTCTCCATCAGCGAAGCTTCCTTGCTGATTGCGAAACCATCCAGACTGACATCGGTGATTTCCAATCCGGCTTTCTCGACGACCTGCGCATATTGGAAGGTCATGTCTTTATCAGCACAGATCAGATCGATGTCCACCCCCATCGACGTACATTCTTCTGAGAGTGGTAAACGGCGGTATCCGATTCCGTTGATGGTGTATTTCGTTGCAATCGTATTGATTAGTTCCAGATTCTCGGGTAAATCGGTTTTCAGGGCTTCGCGCATCGCATTGCGTACATCCGCATACGTCGCTTTTTGGTCGACCGACACTTGTACACGGCGGCTAAAACGTTTCATCCCCCAAGATGGCAAAAGCAAAAGCACACGCTGGATTCTGGCTCCGATATTCGCCGAAGCATTGTTCACTGCTGATTTCAACGCAGTTACGACAGCATCCTGATCGACGATGGAAACACCTTCGATGCCGGAACACTTGACCTTTTCGACTTTCAGAATATTGAGACGGGTATTGTGGAACTCCCCGATCAAAAGGCGGACTTCATGATCTGCCAATTCCAATGCCGCATAAATCTGCTGGTCGTTCACACTCACCCCTCCTTAATCTTGTTTATATCATACCATAGGCAGGGCTGTTTTAAAAAAGTTTTTTTCCCCTTTTCACTTGCAAATAACAGGGCTTCATGATACTATAACAAAGCAAATCCTGATCGAAAGGAGGTCTTCGGTATGTCAAAAGTTTGTGCCATCACTGGTAAAACAGCTCAGTACGGAAATAAACGTTCCCACTCCCTACAGGCTTCCCGCCGCCGCTGGAACGTGAACTTACAAAAGGTCAAAGTTGTCATCGATGGCAGACCTGTCCGTATTCGTGTTTCGGCCCGCGCCCTTAAAACTCTTAAGGCTCAACAAGGCTAAATAATCAATGGAGGCAACTCCATTTTTTATTT
>JBBQGS010000130.1:0-4640 GCA_038323255.1 Erysipelotrichales bacterium
CGGCATTCTCGATGGCCAGCGATTCGGAATGTTGTTTGGCGAACTCGTAGGTCATACGATATTCGGAAGCAAGTCGGTTCATCTGATCTTCAAGTTTAGTTTCATTGCGTGTTTTATCCAATTCGATATCGCGTTTCTGAATTTGCAGGACATTCAGGTCTCTGCGCTGGGAGCGTATCTGCTGGTCGCGCCGTTCGCTGTCCTGGCCGGTCTTCAAACGGGCGTCCCGTTTGGTACGCAGATGAAGATTCAGTTCATCTCTTCTTGAATAAGCCTTATTCAGCAGGTTGATCAAATCATCCGAGAATGTGCCTTTATCTGTATCCTGTTGGGGTTGCAGTCGATCCAAATCGCTTTGCAGACGTTCGTATTTAGCACGTTTTGCGTCGGCAATCGGTTCCAATTGGGCAAACGCGATGCGTTTTTCCAAAAGTTCCGCGTCTAAGGCTGATTTCTTATTGCGGATTTGAGTGACATCGTCCCCGTATTGCATAACCTGTTTATCCAATGTTTCTTCCTGATTAGTCAGCTCCGTGATTTCCTTCTGCATGCTCATAGGCGACGCGTTATCACGCTGTTTACCGCCGGTCATCGATCCGCCGCGGTGGATCACATCTCCATCCAGCGTCACGATCTTATAGCCGTATTTCAGCATATTCGCCAAGGTATTGCCGTGTTCCAGCGTATCGCACACCAACACATTGCCCAGCAGCGATTTCTTGACGAGTTCAAAGGGTTCGTCGCAGCGAACGTAATCCGAAGCAATGCCCAAATAGCCATCCGTACCTTGCGCCACGATGCTGTGTTCCCTACCCATATAATGTTCATTCAGGACGGTGAGCGGCAGAAATGTCGCGCGTCCCGATTCATTGCGTTTCAAAAAGGAAATGGCGCTGCGTGCGCTGGCTTCATCGGCGGTGACGATATTATAGAGCGCTCCACCCAACGCCACGCTGATGGCTTCTTCATAACCCTCAGTCGGTGTCAGTAATTTGGCGATGACGCCATGGACGCCGACCAAACTCTGCTGGGCGCTTAAGATCGCCTGCACCCCGGCTTGACTTAAGAAAGGTCTGGCCTGCATATTGCGGGCGACTTCCAGCCGATTCGCAACGCGCTGTTGACGCATACGCGCTTCTTCATATTTCTGATTGCGTTCGGCCAAATTCCGGTTCAGTTCGATGCTCTGCTGATTCAGCAGGCTGACATCCGCCAGTAATCTTTCCAACCGTTGTTTGCGGTCGTCGAATTCCAGTTTCGCTTCATTGGCCAAATGACGCAGTTCGTTTTCCTGTTCCTGCGTCGATCCGGTTTCAATGGCATATTTGCGTTTTTCGTCGATTTCAATTTTTCTTGTTTCCAAGGTTTGGATTTCCGAAACCAATTTCAAGAGTTCATCCTGTTCACGGTGAATATCCGCATCCAGTTTATGCAAATCGGTGCGTGCCAACAGATTGGCGTTTTCGTCGATCTGGATGGAAGCTTCCGCGACCGCTTCTTTGGACTGTAGTTCAAACAATTGCCGTGTTATCTCTTCGAGTTTGATTTGATGGGCGTCGATCGATTGCGTTAATACGGCGATTTCGATTTCCTGCAGGCGTTGTTTTTTTTCGGCGTAAATCTCGGCTTTTTTCGCCGCTCTTTTCAAGGGTATGACCTGTTTCTGCAGTTCCTGATAGATGTCGAAAACACGTTCCAGGTTTTCCTGCGTCCGTTCCAGTTTACTCAGCGCATCGTTTTTGCGCTTCTTATATTTCGCAACCCCGGCAGCTTCTTCGAAGATGGTTCTGCGATCGGCCGGTTTCGATTCCGCAAAATTACTGATGCTGCCCTGCGACATCATGCTTAAGGAATCACGGCCGATCCCGCTGTCCATGATCAGATCCTGTATATCCTTTAATCGGCAAGCCGTTTTATTGATGAAATATTCCCCTTCGGAGGTTGTCCGATGGAGTTTGCGGGTCAGTTCGATTTCATCATAAGAGACCGCAAACGAGCGGTCCGAATTATCAAACACCAAGGTCACTTCCGCCAAGCCTACTTTCCTGCGGCTTTCAGTACCGCTGAAAATGACGTCGCTCATCGTCGAGCCGCGTAGCGACTTTACCGATTGTTCGCCAAGAACCCATCGCACCGCATCGGCGATGTTGCTTTTGCCGCATCCGTTGGGTCCGACGATGCCCGTGACCGGGTGGTCAAAGGTAATCGTGACCTTATCGGCGAACGATTTGAATCCCTGCATTTCGATACGTTTGAGAAACATGGAATACCCCCGTTCTTCGATTACTTATTATACCGTATCCAAACCAAAAAAAGAAGACGGAGCGGTTTCCGTCTTCCTTAATATTTAATCTTGTTGTGGACGACACGACCTAAAATACGCACCGGCTTCTCGTCGATCTCCTGCAGCGTATAGATCATCGGCGCATACGCTTCGTTTTCAGGTTTCAATATCATCTTGTCTTTTTCCATATAAACCCTCTTCAACGTGGCTTCGTCCCCCACCAAAACAACTGCGATCTGTCCGTTTTCAACCTGGTTCTGCCGTTTGACATAGACTAGGTCACCCGGAAAGATACGCGCACCGATCATTGAATCTCCAGTTACCTCAAGGTAGAAAAACTCGCCGCCCCGGTTCTCCGAAGGTTCAACCCACTCATGGCCGATCACTTCCTGCTGCGCGATGCGCAACGCGCCGCCGCGCACGATGCCCAGAATCGGGACAGCAATCCCTGAACGATCCTGCTGGCCCATCAGTTCATCCATCGAAACGCCGAAAAAGTCCGCCAGACGGCGGAGCGTTTCGGACGGCGGAAACGACGACCCGTCTTCCCATTTCTGGATGGTCGTAAAGGACTTGTAGCCGAATTGTCCGGCCAGGTCCTGTTGGCTCATGCCTTTTTGTTTGCGAAGTGTTCTGAGCTTATCTTTGAAGGCCATTTGTATCACCGGGTTTATTGTATCATCCGGTTGAAATAAATTCAAGTGATGCTTGTAACTTGAAATGAATTCAAGTAAAATAAAAGCAGGAGGTGAACACGATGGAACGGACTATTTTCCATTGCGACCTGAACAGTTTCTACGCTTCCGTGGAGTGCCTCCACCATCCTGAATACCGGAATGTTCCGATGGCTGTGGGAGGTGATGTGGAGAAACGCCACGGTATCATCCTGGCGAAGAATCAATTGGCGAAAAAGTTTGGCGTGACGACAGGTGAAGCTCTGTGGCAGGCTAAACAGAAGTGCCCCGACCTAATTTGCGTCACCCCGGAATTCTCGCAGTATCTGCGGTTTTCGGGCTTGGTGCGCAAGATCTATGCGGAGTATACCGATCGGATCGAGTCGTTTGGCATCGATGAGGTTTGGATGGATGTGACGGAAATCGTGGGACGATATGCAAGCCCAAGAGATTTGGCGGACGAAATCCGCAATCGGGTCCGCGAGGAAACCGGGATTACGGTGTCGGTTGGAGTCAGTTTCAATAAGATATTCGCGAAGTTGGGGTCTGATTATAAGAAGCCGGATGCGACGACGGTGATTACGCGCAAGAATATGCGGACGATCGTCTATCCCCTGCCAATCGAGGATTTATTATATGTCGGACGGGCGACGACCGTGAAGATGCATAGCTTGGGAATCTACACTATCGGGGATTGTGCGCAATACGATATCGAGATCCTGAAGCGTAAATTCGGTAAGTGGGGCGAGTATATCTGGACTTTCGCCAACGGGTTGGAAGATAGTGCGGTGTTGAAGGAAGGTCGCGAGCCGATGGTGAAGTCGGTCGGCAACAGCACGACGGCGCCGCGTGATTTGAAGAACATCGATGATGTGCGCATCGTCTGCTATGTGTTGGCGGAGAGCGTCGCCGCACGCTTGCGGGAAGCCGGATTGCGCTGCATGAGTGTGGCCGTTTCGATCCGCGACAACGATCTTGAAAGCTGCACACGGCAGATGAAGCTCCCCTGCCCTAGCGATCTGAGTTGTGAGATTGCGGATGCGGCGATGAAACTGTTTCGTGATAACGTAGATTTTCAGAAGCCGCTTAGAAGCATCGGCATCAAAGCCGCGGACTTATGCGTCGGAGAAGTGCCATTGCAGCTTTCGATTTTCCTGGACCAACAGAAACGGGAAGACAATCTGGCATTAGAGTTGACCATCGACACGATACGGAAACGGTTCGGGTCGCAGAGCATACAGCGGTTAAGGATGTTGGAGGACCGGTTGTTGAGCGGGTTCAATCCGAAGCAGGAACATGTCATCTTTCCGGAGTCCTACTTTAAGGGGTAATCAAAATGAGTTTGAAGGAATATGTGGATGTGGTTACGTATCATCGCAAAGACGGACAAATCAAACCGTTGTACATCGTTTGGAACAACGGTGTAAAATATGACATAGATAAAGTGACGCAGATTACCCGGGCCGCTTCCCTGAAGGCGGGCGGCACCGGGATTCGTTATACCTGTGTGATCCAAGGCAGCCAGCGCTATCTCTTCTTGGAGGAAGACCGCTGGTTCATCGAAAAAAAGGAGGATAAATAAATGTGCGGAAGATATTTGTTCCGTGAGGACGAAGACGATACGGAAGCGACGACTTGGCTAAAGGAAGTTGCCAAGACGGAAGATGCATCCATCATGGACA
>JBBQGS010000131.1:0-4638 GCA_038323255.1 Erysipelotrichales bacterium
TATGAATTGATCGAGAACGATTGCGACTTACTGTAACTTGATGTCGTGGACGGCTTGTTGAGCTTTTTCGTGATTCCTTCCGATCTCTATAAACCAAAAGCGGCGGTGGAGACGATTCTCCCCGAAGCGGACTTCGAAGTATTGGAAAGCACCATGCTTCCGCATGAATATGTCACGGTGGAAGGTGAAGACCTCGATATGTGGAACCGCTTAAGCGGTATGTTGGATGATCTCGACGACGTACAGAACGTCTACCATAACATTAAGTTAGATTAAGCAGAGGACGGATCATTGCGATCCGTCCTTTGTTTTTATGATTGGTCCGCCTAACTCCCGTTTCAGAATTTCGTTTCTGCGCTCGCTTGTAAAAGGAGTTACATATGTTATTGTTGCACGGTATTCAAGTGCTCTTACAAATTGGGGAACGCGGCTGAAACGTGAAGCAATTTTGACATTGTTTGCGTTTAATAGTTTGAGATAACCGCGACCCATATCGTTAAATCCCAAAATGCGTAAAGTGGTACATGACTGAGCTTTTTCAACTTCGGATTTTTGCAGATTGACCAAAATCTGCGTGCAGGCACGCTGAATGCGTGCCTGGGTATAACGACGGGTCATACATGATTTCAAAAAAATCTCCCATGTATCACATACTTCCGCTTGTGATACCAGATGGTGTAGCATCACTTCATCAAACAGGAATAAATTCGCTAAAGAAACTTGGTCTTGGGTCAGCAGTTTCCATCGTAAAAACGGATAATATTGTTGCCATCTTATGCCTTTTGAAAACTGTATCTCTTCCTCAAATTCATCGAAAACATGTTGGAAGGATAGGGGAGTCATGCTTTTTTCACGCATCGAGCGCAAATAAGCAATTGCGAGGATATCGTTATGGAAATAAGCGCCTGCCTCTAAATCGTAGGTTTGCGGGTATGCTCCGTCGATAAGACGCTCTTTGATTGCGTCCACGCCGAATGGTAATGCAGCGAGTTCCTGCAGTTCGGCTAGGTTATTGATTTCGCTTGCGAATGCGAGTGTATCGACCCCGGCCAGTGCAAGCAACTCGATTGACGCCTTTGCGAAATACTTTTTACTCTGCACTGCGAGCGCGAAAGGAATTTCGATCACCAAGTCCACACCCATTTCCAGCAACTGTTGGGTGCGTTGCCATTTGTCAATCGCATAGGGCTCGCCGCGCTGTGAAAAGCATCCCGGCATCACAGCTACCAAAACGTCGCATTCTGTAAGTTCGTGCGTATTTTCGATAATTTTCCGCAATCCTTTGTGAAAAGGGTGATTTTCGGCTATGATTCCCGTTATTTTCATGTTTTTCATCGATAATACTATAGCATACCCACTTGCATGCTTTCAAAGGTAAGTTTATGATATTATGGAACGAGGGGGAAACAGGTATGCAAAAAAAGATTTCATTTACATCGGTGTCCGACGGCCAAAAACTGTCCGGCACTTTACTTTTACCGCAGCAGCCTAAAGCGCTCGTATGCGTGTTTCACGGAATGTCGGAATACAGCATGCGCTATGGGGCGTTCGCGCAGGAATTGATGGACGAGAATCTAGCCGTTATGCTGATCGACCACAGGGGACATGGGGAAAGCCTGTTTGATCAGAAACTAAAAGGGCATTTTGCGGACCAAGACGGGTGGATACGCAATCTTCGCGATCTACATGATTTCATCCGCCAAGTCAATGATGGTTTGAATCTTCCAGTCTTCATTTATGCCCATTCGATGGGAACACTCTTTGCGCGCAGTTATCTGAAACGGTTCGAATGCCATGTGGACGGCATTTACATGACTGGTTCGCCCGCGCTGAATCCGACGACCTACTATGCCCATGTATTGGCTGAAACGCTTGCTTTTTTCGGAGGCAAACGCCGGCCAAGCAAACTGTTATTGAATATGGCTTTCAAAGGGTTTAATAAAGGGATTGATCATCCTGTTACACCGGTTGACTGGCTGAGCTACGATACGCAAAACGTCAACGCTTATCTGCGTGACGAGCTGTGCGGATTCCCATTTACGGCCCAAGGTTTTGTGGACTTGCTTGAAGTGACAGCCGACGCTTATAGTGCAGAAGGCTGGAAAGTCCAACGTCCGAATCTACCGATCCGCTTCGTCAGCGGTGCCGATGATCCGTGCATGCTGCCGGGTGGGCTTAACGAAGCGGTCCGCCATCTTTCCGATGTAGGCTACCGTTGGGTCGAGAAGCGGTTGGTTGACGGATGCCGCCATGAAGTGCTTAACGAAGCGAAACGCGACGAAGTAGTGAATGACTTTCTGAAATGGATCAATTATCATTTGAAAAACCTTGATGATATCGCTTGATTCGTAAAGAGGAATCGCTATGAATATAACGCAGACCATCTTCAATTTGCTAATGACATGTGTCCTGTTTCTAGGTCTCTTTAGTGCGTCTTCGCTTGTTTTCAAACGTAGAAACGGTCGGATGTTTTCGCTTTTCTTGCTAAACGTCTGTCTTTTTGTGATTGCCTTTGGGTATCTCATGACTCAGAATTCATCTTCGCTGGGCTTAATGGAAAACTGGGACATAGTCAAATTGAGTGCAGTGATGCTGTTTTGTTCGGTATGGGTTTTCACCGCACTGGATCTGACGCGGCGCCATTTGAAATCGAGACCTTTGATTATCATGTTGCTGGGTCTGTTTTCGCTGTCTTTCATCGCCCTGCGCTTAAGCGACGGTGCCTATCATCTTTTCTATGTTTCGCTCACACAAACTTCAGGAACGTTGATCGGTGGCCTGATCAGCGTAAAAGGACCGGCATATATCTATTTCACACTCTACTTTGCGATTGGCTGCAGCGTGGCGTTCTTGGTTTATCTTGAGGCTGCGGTGCGCTATATCGGGAAGTTAAGAAGACAATACATCCTGTTCTCTCTGATCGCTCTTATACCTTTGGTGGGGCTTGTGGCACAGATGCTGAACCTTGCCGGCACCGGGTTTGATTTTCTTTCATTAGGCGCGATTTCAGGCATTTCTTTCTTATCACTTTCGGTCCTTTCTTCCGATTATAAATCCGTTGAAACCAAAGCGAAAGAACTTCTGTTCAAGCAGAGCGATGACCCACTGATTCTGATTGACGAAGCGGGTCGACTATTGGATTTCAACGCGTCGGCCGATCTGATGTTTCCTGAATTGGACCGGGTGTTTACCGGAAAACCCCTTAAAGATATTCTGATTCGCGGGAATCCGTTGTTTCAGCGGGTGGATCATCCGATGAAGCCGGATCTTGAAGTCAAGCACGATAATGGATCGAGTCTTTATGAAGTCAGATCGAGTCAAGTCAGCAATTCATGGGGCCGTCCCATCGGACGATTGATCCGGCTCGTCGATGTTACGCGCAAACGGCAGGAAAGTGAAGCGATGCACCGCCTTGCGACGCGCGATTCGCTGACCGGACTGCTAAACCGGCGCCAGTTTCTGTCGCTGGCGAAACTTGCCTTCGACCGTAACCAGATCGACAACAGCGGACTGGCACTTATTCTGTTCGACATCGACCACTTCGCCCAAATCAACACCCAATTCGGCGTAGGTGCCAGCGATGAAGCACTACGGTTGATCGGGAGTTTGCTGATTGAGCACTTCCGCAAATCGGATCTGGTCGGACGGTTCGGCGGAGAAGAGTTCGCCGTGCTGTTGCCGTCGACCCAGGCGAGTGATGCCGAAAAACTCGCGCAAAGATTCTGCTCGAAAATCAGGGAAACGAATTTTCCTTATATGGATGCTTATTTCCGTTTGACCTTCAGCGGAGGCGTCGTTGCGACTCCGGGGGAAGAAGCCGATTTGGAGTCGCTGCTGAAAAGCGCGTATGTTGCGTTGCGTGAATCCAAGGAAACAG
Source organism: Erysipelotrichales bacterium (assembly GCA_038323255.1). GTDB lineage: Bacteria > Bacillota_I > Bacilli_A > Erysipelotrichales > Erysipelotrichaceae > GWE2-51-13. The sequence goes on from JBBQGS010000131.1 coordinate 3,878, forward strand.
GACGCGACCGCGTATCTGTCTCCGTAAAAAGCAAAGCAATCTGACAAATCTTGAGACCTTTCATTAATTGATTGACTTTACGGGTCTTTTTACCTATAATTAACCCGTTAACGGAAAAAGGTGATTCTGTGAAGTGGACGAAAACTGAAATCCTACGTAGCGCTGACAAAGCCTTGGTGTTGGACGAAGATATTTCGTTCTTACCGGCGACTTTCGAAGGGAATATCCGCCTCCGCCGGCTCGAAAAGGTTCATGTGAGAGCCGAGGGTCTGTGGAATGCGAACCAAAACGTTTTGCGAGTCCATTTGGACATTCAAGGCGAAATGGTCGTTCCTTGCGCTATCACAGATGAAGATGTTCTGATCGATTTCAAAACGGAAGACGACGAAGTCTTCTCGTTTGAGAAAACAGACGATGAATATGCTATCATAGTCAAGGGAGACACGGTCGAGCTGATGCTGGTCGTCTATCCGCTGATCATGATAGAAGTTCCCTTGAAAGTCGTTAAGCCCGGACTCAAAGAATACCCCAAAGGGGAAGGCTGGGAAGTGCTCACCGAAGAAGCATATCAACGCGAACGTAAATCGCAATCCGATCCCCGGTTAGCAATACTGCGGGATTACAAACCAAAAGACGAGTAGGAGGTGTTGATCCATGGCAGTTCAACAGAGACGCGTATCGAAAACCCGTAAGAATAAGCGCAGAACACATTACAAATTATTCGCCCCGGCATTAGTTAAATGCCCGAGTTGCGGCGAATA
>JBBQGS010000132.1:0-4610 GCA_038323255.1 Erysipelotrichales bacterium
TCCCCGACCGTCATTTTGAATCCCCCTTTTTATCTATCTTACAGTAAACTAATAAGACTTGATAGATTCTCTTATTTGCATCATGGCAATACTTGTTGCATCGCATGTTCTTCGCTATTCGATTCAGGATACTACCAATAACTCTTAAAGACTTTTAAAAAATATGCATAAAAGTAAGTGGATAGGATTCTTCAAAGCAAAGGATTGGGGATATTGATGTTTTACTTTTATTGGTGCTAGAAAATCAACCTATTTCTATTATTTACGATTATATCCTAGAAGTTAAATAGGCCAAATGCTCAGCTCAAAATGTTAATGTGATTTGCTTCGATCGAGATGTACTTATTTCCGCCAAAACGTTGCACAATCCGCTTTATCGAGAATATTAAACGCGATGATTTTCTCAAGAAGCGAATAATCAATGGGGCTGTTCCATGGCATTCTAATCAATCCCATCGTATGTTCAAAGCCGGCTTCAATTATGGCACTTGAAAATTGATCAATTGCTGCTTTCTCGGGTGCAATCGCCAAGTGATTTTTTGATACGCTAAAGCCGATGATAAATGTGTCATGATCAGTGAACATTGGTTGATTCCATGCAACCTTAGGCTCTAATGAAGGATATTTTTTGTTGACCCAGCCTAGCACTTCTTCAATGCATGCTCTTATTTGTGGATGATCGATACGCTTTAAATAATCATCGAAAATTTCCATATTGTTTCCTCATTCTACTAATTATAGATGAATTACCATTGTTTTGGTATCAATTGCCTCCCAATTGCCTTTTAAACAAAATGATCAACTCATATAGGAAGACGGTACCATATAAAAACTTCGGCAAAATAACCGAAGTTCCAAATGAATGTTTAAAAACTATCTCAATATTCATATTTTTGCATTCATTATTATACGTCACATACGAATAGTAACCGATTAGCTAAAGAGGTTTGAATTTATAATGGGACACTTTTTCGATAAAAATCTTTACGAGTTCAGGATCAAACTGCGTCCCTGAATTATTTTGTAACTCTTCAATAGCAATTTTCTGCGGCAGCGAATCCTTATAACTTCTCAAGTTTGTCATAGCGTCATAAGAATCAACAATGGTTATGATTCTTGATTCAATAGGGATTTCTTCTCCTTTTAGACCTTTTGGATATCCCTTGCCATCCCATCTTTCATGATGAGCTAGGACATATCCAGCTATATCAATCATATCTTCGTTCGTGTTAAGAATACGATACCCTATTTCCGGATGTCGTTTCATTTCTTCCCATTCATTTTCATTCAGTTTAGTCGGCTTGCTAAGAATACTTTCATCAATCGCGATTTTTCCGATGTCATGCAATAATCCGACCATTTTGAGTTCTTTGACTTTGTCTTTCGGGAATCCCATCGCAACACCCATTCTCTCGCAAAGAGTCGATACTCTACGTGAATGTGCTTCTTCTCTTGCGTTTTTCTCATACAAAGCATTCATAATCGACAGGATAGCTTTACCTCTCATGCTTGGACTATCATATAGTTTCTTCTTATACATCTGATTTTCTGCGCTTTTAAAAACATCTTCGATCTTCTCTTCTTTCGTGTGTTTCACTGCATAACCCAAAGAAAACGAAATGTCTGCCGATCTTACTTTTTGTTTTTCAGCTAACGCTTGGATTCGCATAATGATTATCTCAGCCTTCAAAGCATCTGTCTTCGGTAATAAAATTACGAACTCATCGCCGCCGTGTCGTGCAATGATATCATCTGCTCTGCAGCCATCGGTTATCGCTTTCGCAGCCTTCATTAAAAGTTCATCTCCAGCGTCATGACCAAACGAATCGTTGATCAATTTTAATCCGTTTACATCGCCCATAATCACCGTCAGCGGAAGATTTCTTTCCGTATCAAGACGATTCAACTCTTCCTCGTAAAAACGGCGGTTGTATAGACCTGTTAAATAATCATGATAACTTAGCTTAGTGATTTCTTCTTCTTGCTTTTTGCGTGCTGTGATGTCTTGCAATGTTCCGATAACTTTGGTAATTTTTCCACTCTCGTTCATGGATACCTCAGCGATAGAATGAATAAACTTCTCTTCTCCGGTTTTGAAGTCTCTGATTTTATACTCGATATTATATGGTTCGTTTTTGGTAATTAAGTTTGCTAATGAGGTCGCAAGTAACTCACGGAATTCAGGCACCGCCCTTTCGCGAGCAGTTTTAAGCGTCAAGTAAGGGGAAGTATAGTCAAATCCATAGATTCTAAAATATTCCTCAGAGGCCCACACAGTTTCATCATCTAGATTAATCTCCCAGTTACCAACGTGTGCCATTGTTTGCGCTGAAATAAGACTTTTTTCGCTCTTACGCAACGTATTTTCGGCGTTTTTTCGTTCCGAAATATCCGATACAATCACAGCAAATTGATTCTTCTTCGGGCTGTAGGTATAGGTGCTGTAATATTTACCAGTTGTTTCTAAAAAGTTCTCATAATTAGTAGATTCCCCTGTCAATGCGACTTTGCCAAATACATCAATCCAATATTGTTCAACATTAGGCATGACTTCTTTTATTGTCTTACCTATGGTCATTTCACGCGTAACACCTACTAATTTTGTATAGCTCTCATTGATGTCTAGATATCGATAGTCGATTGGTTGTCCCTCATCATCAACGATGATTTCATGCAAGGCGACGCCCTGATCCATGCCGCTAAATAAAAGTCTAAACTTCTCTTCACTTTCTTTCATTTCTTTTTCTGCCTGTAATCGCTCAGAAATATCAAGGATGAAACTTAATAATAATGCACGCTTATTTAAAGTGACAGATCTTATAATTAGTTCGATTGGGAAAACAGTGCCATCCTTTTTTTTATGAAATCTTAGTGGTATCCTTGTTATTTTTTCTTTAATAGCTTGTTTTGTTATCTCGGGTTCTGCCGATATGTCCGTAACTCGTAAATTTAGCATTTCAGAACGACTATAGCCATACACCCGGCAGGCAGCTTCATTTACATCTAGTATCGCACTCGTCTCTTGATCAATTAAAAGAAGTGGTTCGATAACGGATGAGAATAGACTAGTATATAAATTTTCCCTTTCTATCGCCTTTGATAGTTCATTTTTGTAAACAAGCAAGGTTCCAACTTGCCTAGTATAGATCGTAACTGCTTCATCTTTATCAAAATATTTACCCTTTTCCATGAAAATTTCGAAATCACCAAGCATAACTTGGTTCTTTTCAATTTTAATGAGAACGGATTCTCCTAAATTAAATATCTTCTCAAAAGCAGCAACAATACTTCTTGGCAAAACATCTCCCGATAATTCGGTCAAAGATTTAAAACGAGTAATTGTTGCCCCTTTAATTTTTTCGGCTCGCACAGCATTGTGCAAATATGTTCTCCCAACAATTTTATTACCCATGATTCTTGTAGCTTTTGCGACAATCTCACTGCTACCACTCAAAGCAACCGTAGTAAATTTTATTCCCTCATTATCGTACAAATTCATGCATGCATATTTCGCACCTGAAATAGCTAAAACATCCTCAATTATTCTGCGGAAATCAATTGATTTATCATTTGACTGCAAAATATACTCAGATAGATGCACAATTCTTTCCAGATCATCAAACAAAAGTGGAATTTCTTTTCGCATCATTTTCATCTCCAGTCATTTATTTATACACAATACTACATCACTATCTCCAATTTTGATATAGACGACATGCTTCGAATGCTAAATAACTATTCTATCAAAATAATCACAGTATAAGGGTGAAGAGTGATTTTGCACTTCATATCCTTTACTAGAAGGCTTTACACACGAAAAACGGATTCCTTAGTTTCAATACACTCGATATTCGATGTTTAGAGAAACAATACGTTAACGCATAAAAATTTTCTACTACAAGCTGGGATTATTCGATTTCGGCAAATTGCACCTTGTTTTTCGTCTTTCAGCCAAGTCAAATTATGATCGACTAAACCAAGCTTCCAGGATTACTCCATATACAACCCCTGCAACAAAACTGACCGGATCTACAAATCCAGTAGCGCTATAGAAAGCAAAGGAAACAAGAAGTCCAAGCAGTGCTCCGCGAAGCAAGGCTAAGTTTCGATTGGCCTTAGGCCAAGGCGCTCCGATAGCCAATCCTATGACTACACGGTTATACCATAAAGAGAAGACAAAAACGGGTGTTGCGGTGAAGCCTGACCGAACCATTGCACCAATAACGCAGACGACTCCCAATAGTGCTCCTCCAATCAGTGATTGAATCATTCGTTTACTCATTTTATACCTCTTTCTTGTAATGATATTCAATTGACTTAAGTAGCTCAATGTTGAATAAATACATTTCTGTTTATTGAAAATCTGTATATACTCTAAGAGGTCGCTATCTATTTCTTCCGTTTTATCATACCTTTTATTGCTTAGTTTTTCCATTATAAACACTACGCTTTGTATATGTCACTCCGAGGTCAATATGACCCTGAAAGTTTATACGCACTTGCTGAAGGAATCCGAGTCAAAGGTGCTCCAAACTCTTGCGCTAATATAGTTTGTATAGTCAATGTATAGTCAGAGCACTTCACAAACATCAAAAAAGCCCTTGAAATGG
>JBBQGS010000133.1:0-4555 GCA_038323255.1 Erysipelotrichales bacterium
GAACATCGAAATCGATCTGCGCAGGATGCCCTGTACATGGGCGATCGCCATCTCATAGTTCATGACTAGAATTCTCAATTTTGTGCTTTTAGAGGCACAAAAAGACATGAAAGACTTCCTTTTCAATCTGACCATATAATCTTATAGTTCGCTAATGCATGTGAATCTATCTGAAAAACAGAGGGTAATATGACGAAAAAGGGGATAACCCACAAAAGTTTGTTAAAAAAATAACTAAACAAACAATTCGGTCTACCCCTTTACAATTGAAAGCGGTTGCATTAAGATGAAGTTACAAGTTAATCTGCGATCAGAGACACTGAGACTTCGAAACAAAATCATTCGAGTTTTTGTGTTTTTTTTCGAAGGGAGAAAGAAAAATGTATGACTTTCTAATCATCGGTGCAGGGATTTCCGGCGCTTTAATTGCCCGGGATCTTTCCAAGTATCAATGTCGTGTTGCTATTCTCGATAAAGAAAACGATGTAGCCAACGGGGTTACAGGCGGTAACAGCGCCATGATCCACTCGGGTCACGATCCCAAAGACGGCACGCTAAAGATGAGATTCAACATTCGCGGGAATGCGATGTACGATGATCTTTGCCGCGATCTAAAGGTCGACTTATGGTGGAACGGTGCCATGGTCGTCGCGGTGGGCGAAGACGAACTGCCTGGTCTGCATTTCTTATATGAACAAGCGAAAGCACGGAATATTCCATGTACTTTACTGAACCGTGAAGAAGCATTGGCACTGGAACCTAATTTAAGCGACGGTATGACCGCTGCGATGGAACTGCCGACCACCGGTTTAGTTTCTTCGTGGGAACTTTGCATCGCTGCCGTGGAAGATGCCATGAACAACGGTGTCGAACTCTTCTTGGGGACGTCTGTCAAAAGCATCGACAAGCATCCGGATTATTATGAAGTGCATACCAACAAAGAATCCTTCAAGACACGCTACGTTATCAACTGCGCCGGACTCTTTGCGGACGACATCTATCATATGGTCAGCGATAGTAAGAGATGGGGAATCACGCCGCGTAAAGGCGAATACTTCATTTTAGACAAAGCGAATCCGACCATCGTACGGCGTACCATCTATCCTTTACCTTCAGAAAAAGGCAAAGGCGTTCTGGTCATTCCGACAGTCCACCACAATATGCTCTTAGGACCGAGTTCCGAATTGATCGAAGACAAAGAAGCGATCGACAACACCTACGATGTTTTGGAATATGTTCGCCGTGAAGTCGGAAAATGTGTCAAGAATATTCCGATGGGCGAAAACATCCGTACCTATTCGGGCATCCGTCCGACCGGAACCACCCATGATTTCATCGTGGAAGAAGCACCGGATGCTGAACATTTCGTCAATGTCGCCGCAATCGAATCACCCGGGTTGGTCAGCGCACCGGCCATCAGCGAATATGTGCTGAATGAAATCATTTCACCAAAATTCGAATTGAAACCAAAAACCGAACCGCGCATCGAACGCAAACCTTGGATTATCATTAACCGCATGTCGGTTGAAGAAAAGCAAGCCATCGTCGACACAGATCCGAAATTCGCGCAGATGATTTGTCGTTGCGAGCATATCAGCGAAGGCGAAATCGTCGATATCATCAACCGCAACTGCGGTGCACGTACCGTCAAGGGCGTCAAACGTCGGGCTCGTCCTGGTGCAGGCCGCTGTCAGGGCGGATTCTGCGAACCGAAAGTCGTCCACATCCTTGCACGTGAGTTGAATATTTCTCCGCTGGATGTATTATTGGATGGAGACGACTCGATCTTGCTGAAGGAAAGGACGAAAGGGTAGAAATCATGAGAACGTACGACCTAGTCGTCATCGGCGGCGGAAGCGCCGGATTAGCCGCAGCTTTAGCAGCGAATGATAGCGGCGTCAAAGATATTCTGATTCTGGAACGTGATAAAGAATTAGGCGGCATCCTGCAGCAATGCATTCATAACGGTTTCGGACTCCATACATTTAAAGAAGAATTAGCCGGCCCCGCGTATGCGGAACGGTATATCGACTTGATTAAGAAACAAGAAGTCGAATACAAACTCAATGCCATGGTTACACATCTTTCGGACGATAAAGAAATCGAATATGTCACACCGACCGAAGGTTATGTCCACATCAAAGCTAAAGCGGTTATCTTGGCCATGGGTTGCCGCGAACGTACCCGTGGTGCGATCGCTGTCCCGGGCTTCCGTCCGGCCGGAATATGGACTGCAGGAACGGCTCAACGTTATCTGAATATGGAAGGGTATATGGTTGGTAAACGTGTCTTCATTCTAGGTAGCGGAGATATCGGTCTCATCATGGCTCGCCGGATGACGCTGGAAGGCGCCGACGTGCTCGGAGTTGCTGAAATCATGCCGTACTCCAACGGATTGCCGCGCAATATCAAACAATGCTTAGATGATTTCGATATACCTTTGTTCCTCAGCCATACCATCAGCCGTATTGAAGGAAGAAACCGCGTCAACCAAGTCACCATCAAACAGGTCGACGAAAAAATGAAGCCGATTGACGGAACGGAAAAAGTGTTCGACGTCGATACCGTCCTCTTCTCGGTCGGATTAATCCCTGAAAACGCCTTAAGCGAAGAAGCGCACGTCACACTGCACCATCGCACCAAAGGACCGATCGTCAATGAATCCTACCAAACGAACGTCAAAGGCATCTTCGCATGCGGTAATGTATTGCATGTCCATGATTTAGTCGACTGGGTCTCCCTGGAAGGAGCGAAAGCAGGTAAATCCGCCGCTCGCTTCCTCAAAGACGAACTTCACCAGGAAGGTCGTACGATCGAAATGGTCGCCGGCGACGGCATCGGTTATATCGTTCCGCATATTGTGAATCCCGACAACATCACCGTGGCGCTCGAATGTATGTTCAGAGTGACACGCGCTGTAAAAAATGTCGCATTAGCGGTCTATCGCGACGGCGAACTCCTCAAGACCGTGAAAAAAGTCCATCTTGCTCCGGCAGAAATGGAACGAATCATGTTAAGCAAAGATGATCTGAAAGGTTGCCAGAGCAACATCAAAATCCAGATCAGCGAGGTAAAATAATGCAAAAAGAAATGGTCTGCATCGTCTGTCCAATCGGATGTAACCTGAAAATCAATCTTGACGAAAATATGGCGATTTGCGAAGTATCCGGTAACACCTGCCCGCGCGGGGATGCCTATGCACGCAAAGAACTCACCAATCCTACCCGTATGCTGACTTCGACCGTTAAGATCGAAGGCGCTCAATACGAACGTCTACCGGTCATCACATCTTCGGATATCCCCAAGCCAATGATGAAAGCCGTCATGCAGCAACTTCGCCATGTCGTCGTCCAAGCTCCAATCAACAATCGGGATGTCGTCGTCAAAAACGTCTGCGGGCTGAACGTAGATATCATCGCTTCCCGCACCATGAAGTAGTTTAGAAATGAGCACCCTGTCTGATCGTATTGAAAGGGGAGATCGCGTGGATAAACCGATCCGCTTATTGATCGTAGATGACGATTGTGTCATGTGCGACAGATTGCGCTACTATTTGGATGGCATGAATGACATCGAAGTCGTCGGTATCGCAAACAACGGTATTGACGGACTGGAACTCTTGCGCAAGCTCAGTCCCACGATCATTCTGCTCGATATCATCATGCCGCAGATCGATGGACTGGGATTTTTGGAGCGGGCGAATCAAGAAAAGCTTCTCAACAATGTGAAGATTATCGTCACCAGCGAACTCAGTCAGGAAAGCATCGTCAAATATGCTTTCTATCTGGGCGCATCGTTCTACATGCTAAAGCCGTATTCATTTGAATACCTCCTGCACCGCATCCACAACATTTCGTTCAATACGGACAACATGGATCGCAGTGAAGGCGTCGATGGGATCACGATGACCAAGTCATCCGATCTCAACAGTATCGTCTCAAAGCTTCTGCTCGACAGCGGACTTCCATCGCATACGCTGGGATACAAATATTTCAGCCTTGCGGTCAACCATCTGTTGAAAGAGAAAACCGCTGTTTTCTCGATCACCAAGAACATCTATCCGTTGGTCGCAAAGCATTTCGACACGAGTAGTGCCTGCGTAGATAAAGCGATGCGGCATAGCCTGTCGCTAGCATACAACGAGAACCACACAGCGCTCGGCCGCTTCCTAGGTGAGATGAATTACCTTGACAGCGGTAAACGCCCATCTAACTCAGAGTACGTCAACCTGGTGCTCGAAAAGATACGCCAGGAGCTCATTACGCTCAACTAGCGCATGATTTCAAACAGGAAGCACACATTATGCGGTGCTTCCTTTTTATGCGTCTAAAACGCTGATTTATTGCTGGATCAAGGTCAAAAAAAGAATCCCCATTGCTGAGGACTCATTTTTAGTTTAAAAGTTATCGTCTAAAGTATTATTTCGGAAGGACGAAGGAAAGAATTAAACCACCTAAAATACCACCGACTAAAGCTGCTACTAAATTCGGAACTGCTTTGCCTAATTTTCCGCCGCGTAGCGTCGAAGCGGTCAACAAGCCGAAACCGGCTGCCA
>JBBQGS010000134.1:0-4540 GCA_038323255.1 Erysipelotrichales bacterium
GTTAACTACATACATATAATATGATACTTTTAACTGATAACTATGCGTTCTTCATGTGAAAATATGTGAAAAACAGGCTGCTTCTAAAATCATTCCTATAAAAAGAAAAAAGGGGGGGAAACCTTTTTTCTTTTTATAAAGGGGAAAGAATACTGTACGTTTCAAAAGGGAGATTATTATAGAAGAATTCGTACAGGCAAGTTACCTTGCATGCATAATATACCAGTGAATCGTGGAGTTAATATCTTCTTTGTATGTTAAAATGTGTGAAATGATTTAAAGGAGAACTTCGTATGTCGGTAAAAATCGGACTTGTTGTACGAACCCATGAAGGGCGCTATGTTGTCAACCCGGATTATGTGGAAGCCCTGCGCAAAGCAGGCGCGGACCCGGTGATTTTATTACCGGAATCGCGCCAAGGATTGTCCATACGGATTAGGCAGTTAGACGGCATTTTGATACCGGGCGGTTGGGATATCGATCCGAACTGTTATAATGAAAAACTTAATGGCAGCGTCGGGATGGATGACGTAATTGATGCATTGGATATCGATTTGATTCAGTTGGCTCATGCCCAAAACCTACCGATATTTGGAATCTGCCGCGGACTGCAGGCCATCAATGTTGCGTTAGGTGGTTCTCTCTATCAGGATATCGCTTCAATGGTTCAAAAAGCACACGATCATTCAAGTGGCAAACACACAGTTAGATTCGACCCTAAAAGCAAACTGGCTGCGCTGCTGCCACAAGAAATCACCGTTAACAGTTTCCACCACCAGGCCATCAAGCGCCTCGCTCCCCTTCTTACCTGCGCCGCGATATCTGATGACAAAATCATCGAAGCGATCGAAGGCGAGTCCATTATGGCCGTCCAGTGGCATCCGGAACGGATGATCGATGAGGAAGTCCAATTCGCACTCTTCAAATTTTTTACGGAAATGTGCATAAAATAAATATGATTAATGGCTTAAAGGACCTAATATGCTTTAATCAATAATGAAATATTTCTGTGAAATAAATGATAGTATTCGCTTATTTCATACTCATATATCATTTTATAAGTCGCAGATGATAAATCATGCAGGTTTTTTGACTGGAATATTTCCTTCGTCTGTTCTTCACTAAAAGCTGGCAATTTTGCAATTTGATTTCCATATTTCAAATTCATCGGACATTTTTCTTCACATCTCACACAGCCGATCAATGCATTATGATACTCCTTATCAATCCATTCTGGTATTTCGTCTTCGAATTCATTGTAAAGAACAAGGCATCTTTCTGCTTGAATTACTCTTTTGTTTTCGATAATAGCGCCTGTTGGGCAGTTATTCAAACAATTCTTGCATGTACCGCAAAGCTTCATTCGAATCGGCTCCCGCCAACTATCCTGTGGCAATGGGCAATCTACATAATAAGCAATAAGAAACAATCTGCTCCCAATACCTTCAACATAAGTAATATTGTTTCTGCCGTATTCAGCTAAGCCACTTCGTACCGCAAGCAACTTAAGAGGTAGTTTTGCCTTTTTGGCTTTATACCCATAAGCCTCCATTGTGCTAGTTAAATAATCATCCAATTCTTTACTTGCATCCCTTTGCATGTAATCAGAAGGAATGAGGACTTCGGTTAGTTTACCATCTATTGTAAATCCCACTTGGTGAACCGGCATTGGAAAAGCAATAATAATGATTGATTTTGCTCCCTCAAGGTCTTTATTGTAGTCACCTTGGTACTTTTTCCCGCTCATTATTTTTTCATAACTATATTGATATTGGGGTATATGTTTATGCGCATTTAAGTCAACCTCCCCATTAGTTGTCAAATTGCGTAGATCAGATTGAATATCTTTTAACCTCTCGACAGATACTACCGCTGCCTTACTACCTTTTTGATTTAGGTATTCAAATATGTTTGCTTTTATTTCTGCTGCACGCATTATTTATTTCCTCATCTTTTCTGTTTTTTTTTTGACATGATTTGCAGTTTACGTTCAGGTAATATAAAGCCCCAAGTGCTCATCGATAGAAAAAATTATGTCAGGTTTCCCAATGAGTGTCAAGAATGCCCATTCTCAAATGAAGCAAGGCTTGCCAAACAAGTGAGGTTTCCAATCGTTAGTTATTGTGGTGGAGGAAGATCGAGAGTTTAGACAGTGAGAGTTGCTCTTCAACAACAACTTAATGCATAGTTGAGTGGTTTAGTAAATTGGGAAATAGCATTCAACAACAATTCTTGCGTGGATATGTTGGTATGGCGGCTTGTTTCGAATGTGCGAAAAAATGGATAAGATTCTAATAATAACATTTGATAATAAACAAAGGAGACCAAGGCTTCCTTTGTTCGAACCATTTTATCTATTGGACCCTTTTATCTACTTTTCTCTTACCAAGGATCCATTCTTTCGTTTATTTTACTATGTCTGTTTCAATGATTATTTTTTCCAACGGTTTCATGGTGAGATACCAGAGACCTAAACCGAATGGAATAATAGTACTCAAAGCGATACCGACCAAGGTAGCGTCGATGCCGAATCTTTCTACGACGAATCCGAAAGCCAACGGCACGATGAATGATGCAAGGGAAAATGACAGCGAGGTCGCAAATAAAAATCCGGTCGAGCGAAGATGCTCCGGCGATTCTCCGGCGATCAGGACTTTGGATGAAACGTTGATTAGCGGGAAGGTCACCATTTGGAATCCCGAGAAGGCAATCAGCAAGAACGGTGTATTGGAGTAGGCATAACCCATGAAACGGAAGAAATACATAGCGGTTGCGAAAAGCAACAGTTTCTTACCGCCGAATTTGATGAGAAGGCGGGCTCCGAAAAAGAACAACGGTAGTTCTAATATAGCTTGTACCGACCATTTCAAACTTACTTGGGCGTTGGTTCCACCCAATAATATGATTTTATCGATGACTGTATACATATCGGCCGAGGCGATGACATTGATCATAAACAGAATCGTTACCAAGACAAGATATTCTTTTCTTCGCAACAACTTTTTAATATCATTTACATGGATACCTTCTTTATGCGGTATCTTGACTGCATCTTGCAGAGTCCAAGAGATCGCAATAGTGACAAGTGCGATCGCCACATAGATGATGCCGAACGAACTATAGCCCATATTGCTTACGATCCAAGCCGTAATCGGTGCTCCGATTGCCCAGCCCAACGCCCCGAAGGCGCGGATTTTCCCATAATGTAGTACCAGATAGGGATCGACTTCCAACACCCAAGCATCCAATAAGGCGACGACAATCTGGAATAATCCTCCGGTGAAAGCCACGGTGATCAGATGATAATAGAACATATTTCCGGAAATGGCATAGGTCGCCCACGAAACGATGACCAACGCAACCAAGGTAGCGTAGTAGAATTTCTTGACGGTGCGATATTTATCGCTTAGAAACCCGAACAGGAATTGACCAAAAATCCCGACCAGCGACATACCTGCCAAGATAATCCCCCGCTGTGAAGCGGTGTACCCTATTTTGTTGAGATATGGGATGATCTGTGTGTAAGGGAGTGCAAATCCGATATAGGCAATCAGGAAGAGTGCCATGAAACGAACGGTAAGTCGATTGTTTTGCGACATAGTGTAACCTCTGCATTTATTTTAGCACTGTTTCCAGAAAAAAAAGCACCATTCAAAGGAAGTTGGTGCTAAAACGTTAACCGGATTCCTATTTTCAAGTCCTCTTTGACGACAAATCTAGTTTTCTTGACCGACTTTACTGTTACTCTTCAATATTTTTTTAACGGTGCTTGGAGACGATCTCTTTTTCAGTGATCACGATATCCAGCGGGACATCGTTTTCAGTCGGATAGATTGTTTCCACATACCCCATCGCGTAACAAAGTCCGATTTTCTTGCCTGCATAGTTTTTCAGAGCACGGTCGAAACAGCCTTTCCCGTAACCGATGCGATGTAAGGCGTCGTCGAATCCCAACAAGGGGACGAATACGATATCCAGTGTCGATATGTCGACGATATCACCTTCACTTGGTTCAGAAACGCCGAATTGATTCGTTTTCAGCGATTTGAAGTCCTTGAGATGCACCCATTCAAAATCGTCCTTCAGCATGCGCGGGACAAAAATTTCTTTGCCTTCCAGTAGCCATGAACTAATACTGTCGATCGTATCAACTTCAAACGAAAAAGACAGGTAGGTACCGATGCGGTTTACATCGTTGGCTAACCACATCGCGTTTTCCGTGATTTTGGAAGAAGCTTCGATGCGGGTTTGCATAGGAAGTTGATTGCGTTGCTCGCGCAACGATTTACGCAGCGCTTGCTTGTTCATCAGCCGACCGACCCTTCCATTTCAAGACGCATCAGTTGGTTCAGTTCGACGGCGTATTCCATTGGAAGTTCTCGTGTGAAGGGTTCAAGGAATCCCATGACGATCGTTTCCTGAGCCTGCGATTTGGTTAAACCGCGGCTCATCAGATAGAAGAGCTGTTCTTCGGAGATTTTGGATACCGTCGCTTCATGTTCAATCGTGGAGGTCGCATTGGCGCAAATATTGGTAGGCA
>JBBQGS010000135.1:0-4456 GCA_038323255.1 Erysipelotrichales bacterium
CGGCTAATCCGCGAGTCATCAGAGCTGCACGGGCATTGTCGCCCAAACCCAATCCGACCAGGATACCGCTAGCGATAGCGATGATGTTTTTGATGGCGACGCCGATTTCAGCACCGATGACGTCGGTACTCCGATAGACGCGGAAATAGTTGTTCGAGAAAGCTTCCTGGACTTTCTGCGCCGCTTCTTCGTTAACGCACACCGCGTTGATGGTGGTCAGCAAGCGTTGGACCACTTCTTCAGCATGCGAGGGTCCAATCAGGGAAACCACGTCTTCCAGTAATTCGGGCTTGACTGTTTCTTGGATGACGACCGAGAGGCGTTTGTGTGAAACGGGATGAAACCCTTTCGCGACACTGACAATCAGCACTTTCTTTTTGAAGTGGACATTGATCAATCCGCAGACGGTTTCAATCGCGCCGGCAGGAACAGCTAAAACAACCATGTCCGCACTCGTTGCCAGCGCGAGATCGTTGGTCGCCTTGATGGTTTCATTGAGATGGATTCCGGGAAAATATTTCTCGTTTAAATGATACATGTGAATGTCGACGACTTCGTCCAGGTCTCTGCCCCAGATGAGTACTTCATGCAGGTTGTCGGCCAATACTTGCGCCAACGCGGTGCCCCAGCTTCCGCTTCCGATCACTGTGACTTTCATGGTTTACCTCAATCTTTTGCGCGAGCGATGATATGAATCGGCGTGCCTTCAAAAATGAAGGCTTCGCGCAAACGGTTTTCAAGATATCTGCGGTAAGAAAAATGCATCAGTTCGGGATCGTTCACAAACAGGATGAAGGTCGGCGGTGCGACCGCAACTTGCGACGCATAATAAATCTTCAAACGTTTCCCATTATGCATCGGCGGTGGTGTAAATAACTGCGCATCGAGTATAACTTCGTTGAGGATGCTGGTCTGAATACGTAGATTGCTGAAATCGTAGATCCGGTCGATCATCGGAATGACCTGGTGGACACGCTGTTTCGTCAGAGCGGAGATGAATAGGATCGGCGCATATGCGAGATAGATGAACTGTTTGCGAATTTCTTCGGTAACCCGAACAATCGTGGATTCGTCTTTTTCAACTCCGTCCCACTTGTTATAGACGATGATCAGGGGTTTCCCTGCTTCATGCGCATAACCGGCGACATGTTTATCCTGATCGCGAATACCGGCGATACCGTCAATCAGAAAGAGGACTACATCCGCCCGCTCAATCGCACTGAGAGCCCGCAGAACGGCATATTTTTCGATGTTTTCATAGACTTTTCCGCGTTTGCGGATACCGGCGGTATCGATGACCACATAATCTTTACCGTCCTTGGTGAAGGGGCTGTCGATTGCGTCGCGCGTTGTGCCTTCGATTTCGGAAACGATGACGCGTTCCTGATTCAGGATGGCGTTGACCAGCGAGGATTTCCCTACGTTGGGACGCCCGATGATGGCGAACTTGATGCGGCCTTCGTATTCGTTAAGTTTCTTTAGGGGGAAACGTTGAATGACTTCATCCAAAACGTCGCCGATACCGATGCCGTGAGCTCCGCTGACTGCGATGACGGTTTCGAACCCCAATGCATAAAATTCGTAGGCATTGATTGCCATGGCGACATCATCGATCTTATTGACCGCCAAAATGACGGGTTTATCGCTTCTGTGCAACATCTTGGCAATGAATTCATCGTCGCCTGTGATGCCGTCTCTTCCGCTAACGATAAAAATAATGACGTCAGCTTCTTCGATGGCGATATCCACCTGTGCTTTTACTTCGGTTTGAAAAGGCTGGTCCATCATTTGGATTCCACCGGTGTCGATTAGGCGGAAATCTTTGGTCAGCCAGTTTCCTTTTGCATAAATCCGATCGCGGGTTACCCCCGGTGTATCTTCGACGATCGACAGGCGTTCACCAATGATACGGTTAAAAATCGTCGATTTCCCGACATTGGGTCTGCCGACGATCGCTACGATTCCGTCGATCATATCCGATCACCTTCCGTTTCTTTTATTTTTTCATTGACGACATGCTCGATTTGCGCCACGACTTCTTCGATCGTCAGTTCCGAAGTATCGATTTCAATGGCATCTTTAGCTACTTTGAGCGGCGAATGTTCGCGATGTGTGTCCTGATGATCCCGCTGCTTCAGATCGGCTAGGATTTCTTCATAGCTCCCGCTACGATGTTTCGCCTGGTTTTCGGCGAATCTGCGAGCGGCGCGGGAAACGGTGCTGGCGGTCTGGAAAATCTTGACTTCGGCATCGCGTAATACGACCGTTCCGATATCGCGGCCATCCAAAATAAAACCTTTGGTTTGCGCCATTTCTTGCTGACGGCGCACGAGTTCAACGCGTATTTTGGGTAAAGCGGACATGGAAGATGAGAGAATATCCATTTCTTTGCGACGAATTTCTTCGGTAACGTCGATTCCGTCCAACAGTAAATGACCCGACGGGTCAAACGCAAACGTTGTATGGTGAAGCATTTCGCAGATTTTATCTTCATCCTGCAGGGTATAACCCTTTACTTTGGCTTTATATGCGCAACCGCGGTACATGGCCCCGGTGTCGATGTGAATGTAGCCCAGCTTTTTCGCCAATAATTTGGCGATGGTGCTTTTACCTGAAGCGCTTGGGCCGTCGATCGCAATATTTATTCTCATTGAATGAAACCTCGCGCAATCAATACCCAATACACGGCCATGCCCAGCATTACCAGCAAGACCAGCACCATCACGATGACGACGAAGTTCAGCAAGCGGTTGGATTTGTTGACGCTGATGTTGACGCCGACGAGTTCTTTTTCATATTCATCCAGCTGCACGCGCAGTTTCTGCGTTTCTTCCAATACATCCTGCATGTTTTCTTTCGCATCCGACTTATCCGTAAAGAGTTTCGCAGAAGGATTTACCGGAGGTAAAGGTAAATCTGATTTGATCAATAGTTTGATTTCGTTGGTCAGATTCAATTCTTCTTCACTTAGATCGGGCTGATCGACCGATTCAAGCTTAGTCTGCGTCGCAAAAGCGATCGGACGCCGTTTTTGTTCACTCGGGTTGGCTTTGTTTTCCCGATGAGCTTGTGAAAAGATATTACTTTCAGTATCTTCATGGTTGCGATACCCTTTTTTGATGTTATAGTTCTTCACTTCTTCGATGAAATCATCGAGATATTCATTGTTAAAGGTCGACAAGCCGTTTCCAAATGGCGTCGAATCGAAACGGACGTCTTTCTTTTTGTGCAGCGATTGATGGGGGGATGAACTAGTTTGCGACTGCATGGATTTAAATGTCGTATCGATCCGGCTTAAACGCTGCGCAAACGGCGTCAACGCCTCGGAATGGGTGTCCCCTTCCCGATCGTTTTGTATACTTTCCCGCAAATCTTCGAATTTCTTCATTCTTGACAGTTCAGACATCGTTATCCCTCCTTATCTTGACCATTATACCAAAATTCTCCTGCTTTGAGAACGGGATGTACAGGGTTTCGTGCACAATGGCGTAAACACAAGTGCGCCAAAGCTTATATGGCGCATTGTTTCTTGCTAGTTTTTAGACTCTGGTCATCTCGGGCTTTTTCAAGACTCTGCGTAAGCGCGGATAAAGCAGCACGATGACGATGGAAATCACGATGGCTTTGACCAGATTGAAGATTGCGAATGTGGAGTAAATCATGCTTAGCTTAATCGTTGGATCGTTGATCCCAAACAAAGGCAGCGTGACATAGAAATTTACGAAACTCATCGTTATAACCATAAGGATGGTTCCAAGAATCATCGCTGGAATGTATCGCTTGGCGACGAAGTTTTTTCTGGCTATCAGAACGACCGGAATCAAATACGAGATGCCGGCGGCGAAATTTGCGATTTCACCGGAACCGCCCGGTTCCTTCATCAGAAAGATGGCATGCAAGACGTTTTTGAATAGCTCGACGACAACTCCTGCGATCGGTCCTGCGCTCAATCCGACCAATATCGCCGGGATGTCGCTAAAATCGATCTTTAGATAAGGTGCCTGCGGCAGGATGAATCCGACTGGAATTTCGATATAATACAGGATGAAGGCGAGAGCGGTCATGACACCGAGTAGTGTGATAAGCTTTGTGGAGTTTCTTTTCATGTTTTTTTGTCCTTTCGCATAAAAAAACCGGAAAACTCCGGGCATAATTAAGGTCAAAAAAGCGCCTCTTTCATCTAGACTGTACTATCGCCACCGGAATCAAACCGGTTCGTGCCTTTCGGCTCGCGGGGTATACCGCCGGTCGGGAATTTCACCCTGCCCTGAAGTCGGTATCATTATACCACGGTAAAACTAGTTGTCAAAGAAAAACATCCTTGCGGATGTTAGGCTCTTCCGGAATACTTCCCGTCCGACGTACTGATCAAAACTAGTTCGCCCTCTTCGATAAATAGCGGGACTTTGATTTCCAAGCCGGTTTCCAACTTTGCGATCTTTTGGGCATTGTTGGC
>JBBQGS010000136.1:0-4404 GCA_038323255.1 Erysipelotrichales bacterium
GTCGCCAAGAATCCGCTTCTGCTTTTATGCGACGAACCGACCGGAGCCTTGGACGATGTGACAGGTAAGACGATTCTGAATCTGCTCGATGACCTAAACAGGGAATTGGGTAAGACCATCGTGCTGATTACGCACAACGTCCAGATTGCCGAGATGGCGAACAAGGTCATCCACGTCCGCAACGGGGAGATCGATCGCGTGTATATGAACCAGACCCGCAAACTTGTGGCGGAGATTGACTGGTAATGAAGTATCTGCTGAAACGTTCGCTGCGGGATATTAAAATCAATCTCTCGCAGTTTATCTCCATTGTTTTAATCATCGCGGTCGGCAGTATGATTTTCGCCGGCCTTTTCGCAACGACCCGCATTTTACGCACTTCACTCGATCAGTATTATACCGAGTATCATTTGGCGGACCGTTGGGTGTATGTGGAAGGACTGAGTGCCCAAGAGATTGCATTGGCCCAATCCAAATTAAACGCCACGCAACTGATCGGCCGATACCGTTTCCAGACTGATCTTGCGATCAACGGTAAGAATACTACGCTCCGATTTCTGGAACCGACCTCCCTCAACCAGGCAAAACTAATGAGCGGGACCAATCCGACCAACGATACTGAAGTACTGGTCGACCGTTCGTTCGCACTCGCCAACAAACTGGTTCCGGGATCGCAGATCACCTTGAATCTGGATAAAAAACACTTCATCTTTAAAGTAACGGGTACGTTCGAAAGCCCGGAATTCGCCTATAAATCGAAAGATTTCACCGATGCGGCCAGTGATAAGAGTGGTTTCGGGATTGTAATCGCATCCCAAACCGCATTGATCGAACTCAACCGCCATAGCACGGTGTTTCGCGATGCGCAAACAACGGCGATGAGTCAATTCGCCGACGCGCAAACGAAACTGGACGATGCGAAAAAACTGTTGGATGAAAACCAGTCAACGTTAACCAAAAACCGTAAAAGTGCTTTAGCGCAGTTCGCAACCCAACAGAATCTGCTGAATACGAAAAAAAGCGACCTAACTAAAGGGAATGCTCAATTCAGTGCTGCGCAGAGTGCTGCGTATGCACAGTTGGACCAATTGAATGCACAGGCACTCGGATTAAGTCAAAATGCCGGCTTGCTGCAGGTGCAGTACAATGCGGATTATGCGGCATATTCAATCCTGCGTCCGACGTTAACGCATGATGAACAGGTTGCACAGGACCAAGTCTTTGCGACGCGTGCGGCGCAGATAAGTGCGATGCAGACACAGGCAGGACAACTTAGTGCGTTGTATGCAACGCAGAAAGCAGGCGCCGACCTGCAGTTCGCCGCGCAGAAAAAAACGCTCGAAAGCGCTTCTGTGCAACTCAAAGCAGGGCAGGCAACGCTAGATGTTGCGAAACAATCGGCCTTGAAAAAACTGGATGATGCACAGGTCAAACTCAATGATGGGCTTGCGACCTATACTGCCAACTTGCTGACATTTCAAAATGAAAAAGGCGATGCACAGGCAAAAATCGATGCGATTCCCCTCAACTATTATGAAATTCTGGTCGCTGGTCAAGGTTCAGATTCATGGATAACGCAACTTGAAACAGATGGTAAATTGATCCAAAAACTCGACCAAAGCGGATTTCCCGGCGTAACCATGGTCAACAACGTATTGGCTCCTATCAGCGTTCTATCCGACATTTTCCCGCTCTTGTTTTTCGTGGTCGCAGCGGTCATCATCTTGATTTCCATGTCCAAAAACGTTGCGAACGACCGAACGCAAATTGCGGTCATGATGGCACTTGGATATCCGCGTTTCCGTATCATGTTCGTCTATCTCTTCTACGGATGGTGGGCAGCTTTGATCGGGGCGTTGGGTTTCGCACTGATCGGTAACCGGGTTATTCCGGCGACCCTGATTTCGATTTTCACGACCCGTTTTTCTATTCCTCCGATCCAACTCGTCTTCTTCCCGGAATATGCCTTCATTGCGCTCGGACTGGCCGTGTTCTTCGCCAGTATCGCCATTCTCTTTGCGCTGCGCCATGTCCTGCGTGAAATTCCGGCCGCCGCAATGCGACCAAAACCTCCTAAAAACGCGCGCAATTCGTTTTTGGAACGTTTTCCCAAACTGTGGAACCGATTTACCTATGCGACCAAACTGATCATCCGGAACCTTCTGATGGGCCGTACCAAACTGATGCTGAGTTCAATCGGCGTAATAGGGGCCTTGACCTTGTTGATTATGGGACTCTCGCTGCGCAATTCCGCGACGCTGATGATCAACAATTCGATTTCGAGTTATACGTTCCAGTATTCCATTCATTTAACCAATGAAATCACCTCATTGGATAACTTGACGATGCGCATTCCTACGTCGGATATTGAACGAGCCAAAACGGTATCGACGAAGCTGTTGGACACCCAGGATACCATTTCGCTGAATATGTTGGATAAAGGCGAAAACCTGATGACGCTGCGTACCGGAGCGGGCAAAGTGATCGAGCTGACCGATCAAACCGTGATCATCCCGAAAAGCATGGCGCTGATATACAAATTCAAAATCGGCGACACTCTATCTTTAACTCTCGACAAACAGCAACTCGATTTGCTGATCAGTGATATCGATGGGCAATATCTCGGGAAAAACGTATATATTTCGTTTAACCATGCCGCCAAACTGGGCTTGGATACCAAAACGGATAAAATATTCGTCGCCAATCGAAGTGGGAAAACAAGTAGCGTCGATATCGCACGTTTATTGGGCGATCCGCAGGTCCGTGCGGTCGATACCAAAGAAAATATGGTCAACCGCAGTAAGGAAATCATGACCATGCTGAACCGCATCATCGCAATCATCGTACTTTCAGCCGCCGTCCTCGCGATGACCGTCTTGTATAACCTGGCCTCCATCAATATTTTCGAGCGTCAGCGCGAACTGGCGACCTTGCGTGTCTTGGGTTATACCCGCTCGGAAGTTCAGCGACTCATCAATGTTGAAAACCGGGTGCTTTCCATATTGGGAATATTCGGCGGAATCCCGTTAGGAATTCTACTCTTCGGATGGATTGCGGACATGGTTTCCACCCCCGACTTCATGATGAGCAAGGAAGTGGATATCAAAATCATCGGCTTGGCCGTGTTGATGCTGATTCTGTTCACGGAAATAACAAACCTTGTACTGCGCAAGAAAATCCGCACGATCAAGTTTGTCGAATCATTAAAAGGGGTGGAATAGTTCCACCCCGTATTTAGTCGGTTATTGATTGTTATTTATTTGCGAACGCTTCAAGCGTTTCAAGGACTTGTTTGATCAGAAAATAAGGGGTCGACGCACCGGCCGTAACAGCAACACGGTCGCTTGGTTTGAGTTTGTCCAGAGGAAGTTCCGCGGCGCTCTCAATCCGATAAACGGCTTTAATGCCTTTTGCGGAGCCGATTTTCGCCAACATCGCCGTGTTATTGGAACGGATGTCACCGACCACTAAAAGACAATCGATGTTTTCCAGTTGCATGATGGCTTCCTGGCGCATGCGTGTCGCATTGCATATTTCATCGCTGATCACAGCATTCGGATAACGCAGTGTGATCGCTTCCATGATATTGCGTATGTCATATTGACTCATCGTTGTCTGATTGGTCACAAAAAATTTCGCACCTTCGAGTTTCAGATGATCGAGATCGGCTAGATGCTGGATCAGATGAATATGAGTGGGATCGATGCTTAGCACAGCCTGGGACTCCGGATGATGTTGCTGACCGATATACAGAATTTCAAAATGCTGTTCCAGATAGTTTTTAATCAGTTCTTGGGTGTGGACAACGTCTTCACAGGCGGCATTCACCGTAATCAATCCCTTTTCCTTGGCACGTGCGACAACATCGTCGCCGATGCCGTGAGCGCTGAAAATCACGACGCCTGAATCAATCCGCTCCAGCAATTCCATGCGCGTAAGCGACTTGTCTTCAAGCGTTAGAATCCCGTCTTCCTGCAGCGATTCGACGACGAAACGGTTATGCACCAATTCACCTAAGATCGTGACCTTCTGATCGGGATATTGCTTTGCGGTCTGCTTGGCGATTTCAATCGCCCGCACGACGCCCTTACAGAATCCGCGCGGAATGACATTGATGATTTCCATGGCGCACCTCATTTCGGTCCTAATATAACATAAATTTTGCATTAACAAAAGAAAACCACTATAATGGTTGCGAGGTAATTACATGTCCAATTTTCCCCCCATATTGAATGATAACGCGCGGCGTTTCGTCGCGTTGAACGGATTTAAAGAACTAACCGGTATCCAGTCGGAAGTTTTGCCTTATGCACTGAAAGGCCGCGATGTCATCGGGATTTCCAAAACGGGAACCGGTAAGACGCACGCATATCTGATTCCGCTGATGCAGCGCATCGACCCGAA
>JBBQGS010000137.1:0-4359 GCA_038323255.1 Erysipelotrichales bacterium
AGATAACGGTAGATTTGCGCCGTCAGCATCTGGGCGAAGACATTCCCCACGACATTGGCGACTTGGGTTATTTTTACGCCGTCTTTGAGGGAAAGCAAGGTATCCGGCGTCGGTGTGCAAAGATCTAAGGTGGCATCGGCCAATGCGATCAGTTCGTCGGCATTTCGGGCATATTCGCTCTTTACGATGCCGGCTATATTCGCAACCAATAAGACTTTATGTCCTTTGGCTTTGGCCATTTTTGCCACATCCAGCAGCGAATCGTAAACAGTGGAAACGACATAGATCAACACTAAGTCACTCTTGTCGATGCGGTATAGGCTCCATAATCTTTCCGCAATATCCTTGCGGTCGTAGAAAAGAGGGTCATCCATTTCACTGGGTTCCAAGACCCCGCGCAAGATCAGATCCTTCATATTGAGCTGATGAAACGGCATCAACCCGCCGGCCCGATAACCCAGTTCCATCGCAAATGCGCGATCGGCCTGGATGCCCAAGAGTTGTATGATACCCCCGCTAATGATGCAATCACCCATGACTTTCGCCATGGAAATAAGGGCCACACGCTGTGAGACCCTTGCGTTATTGATGATTTCCTTCGCTTTTAAGAAATATGTTTTCGTTTCGATCATATGACCCAACCTTTCTTTGCCTTCTGAATAAATTATACACCTTTCATCGCTCTATTTGGATAAAACATGCGATATATCTGTCGCATGCCGTTATGCCAGCCTTCTTAATTCACTTGATTTCGCCCGTTATTCTTGGATAGATACATCCTCTCATCCGCAATGCGAACCATTCGTTCGACCGAATCGGTTTCGTCCGAAGTCGCTACGCCAAGACTAGCTGTGATATGCAGTTCGTTTGCTTCAAGCAGGATCGGCATCTCTTGAATCAAGATGCGTAGTTTCTCGGCGACCACCCTTGCGGCATCTAAGTCCGTCCCTGGTAGAAGCAGCGAAAACTCGTCGCCTCCGTGACGGAAACAGGCATCGGACATGCGGATCGACTGTTTAATTTTCTTGCTGACCAAGCGGATCACTTCATCTCCGGCCGCATGGCCGTAAGTATCGTTGATATGTTTAAAGTGGTCGATATCCAAGAGAATGATGGAAAAGGCTCCCAACCCTTTATTTTCTTTTTCGCGCGATTCCAGCGCTTTCGCTATGTTAAGACGTTCATAAAAATGGCGTTGATTGAAGAGCCCCGACAGATTATCGCGAATCGAAATACTTTCTAACTGCAAGTTGGCATCCTGTAGTTTCTGATTGGCGATATGCAACTGTTTCTCCGCTAGTTTTAAAGGTGTGATATTCCGTGATGTTCCCCACGTTCCGATGATCGTTCCCTCATTGTCGTAAAGCGGATATTTGGACGCAGAAAACCAGATGGTCGATCCATCCGGCTTGTCCCATTGTTCGATGTTCCCGACGACGGGTATACCGGTCTTGATGATTTCCTGTTCCCCGTCATAGGCGACCTGGGCGAATTCCGCGGGAAAATAATCGAAATCGGATTTCCCGACCATAGCGGTAACGGTTTCCCCGAATTGGATCGCATGTGCTTTACTGTTGAGGATGAATTTCGACTCTTTGTTCTTAAAGTAGATGGTATCTTCAGAATTATTCATGATCGTACGGATCACCAATCCCTCAGGCAAAGAAATTCCGTCGGTGATCACGGACTCAACTACAGTAGAATGATCCTTTTCCATTCTATTCCTCCTTGTGTGAATATTTAGCAGGTGAAACGGTTTATGCGATATTCTTGGCGTCGGTTTGAAACCGATCGCAGCTTACTTGCATGAACACTATAGCACAAAAAAGCACCCGAAAGTGCTTTGAATATCGATATACTTTTTGTTTCAGCCGGTGTATTTGGCTAGAGCGGATTCCAATCGGTCGAAGGCTTCTGTTAATAAGCTTTTAGGACAGGCGATATTGAGACGGATGAATCCTTCCCCCTCTTTTCCAAACCAATGTCCGTAATCGACGGCGAGTTTCGCGTCTTCGAGCAGGAAACGATCGAGATCATTCAATGGAATCTTCGTTTTACGGAAATCAATCCATAAGAGATAGGTGCCTTCCAACGCGAAAAGTTTCAGCTCGGGAAATTTGCTTTTTATGGTTGTTTCCGCAAAAACTCTATTTTTGCCTAGATATTCGATTAATTCGTCGACATAATAGCCGCATTCCTCATACGCCGTCGTCAGTGCGATCTCGCCCATGCAGTTGATGTTGGTGATGCGCGAAAGTTCGGCTTGTTTTTGGTAGGTCTCCCGCAGTTCAGGATTAGGGATAATCGCCGCCGAGGTCTGAAATCCGGCCAGATTAAAGGTTTTACTTGGCGAAATCAACACAACGCTTTGATTGTGAATCGCTTTTGGCAGATTGGTGAAGGCAACATGTTTGTGGGGGTTGAAGACGATGTCCGCATGAATTTCGTCGACGATCATCTTGATGCCGTGACGGATGCAGATGTCGCCCATCTTTGTGAGCTCTTCCGTTGTGAACACGCGTCCCACAGGATTGTGCGGATTACATAGGATCATCAGTTTTACGTTGGGTAGCGATGCTTTCTTTTCTAAATCATCGAAATCGATGACATACCCTGTTTCTGTTTCGATCAGTGGGTTTTCGATTAGTTTGCGCTTATGGTCGTTAACGACCATGAAGAAGGGATAATAGACCGGCGGCTGGATGATGACACTGTCCCCTTCCTTGCTGAAAGCAAGGATCGCGTTGATCAGTCCCGGTACGACCCCTGGCGAAAAGAGGACCCATGTCGGATCGACCTGTGCATCGTGGCGTCGATTCATCCAATCTGAAACAGACGTATTGAAGTGGTCGGAGAGGATTGTATAACCGAATACACCCGCGTTGATCCGTTTCGACAAAGCATCGATAATCTCCGGCGGGGTTGTAAAATCCATATCGGCGACCCATAGCGGAATCACATCATCGCCGTCTTCGCATCCGAAGCGTTCGTTCAGATAGTCCCATTTGACACAGTTGGTTTGTTTGCGCTGCGGCAGTCGATCGAAATTCGTTTTCATGGCTGTGCTCCTTTGGGTAAATCTTTCGTTCAGTTTCTCATTTTACGGTTTCCGTTGTCAAGATGAATTCGAAAAATTCCGATAATCTCGAACATATAAAAATACCCGACGCTGAATCAGGGTCGGGTGATGAAGAAATAGGAGTTGATCAGATATTCTTCCTGAAAAAGAAGCGCTTCTTTTTTTAAATATGCTTTAACGTCCCGGTCGGACAGCTTTCCTTCACGGTATTCTTCCATCATGACCTGAAACATCGCTTTTTGTTTCGTATCCCAGTGATTCTTGAAATAACCGGATACATGTAAGAACGCGTTAATCGCATAACCTTTGTTTTCTTCGTTTGTGAGGGCTTGATCGACCATTTGATAGAATTCACTCACCGGAGCGTCGGTTTTGTCGTTAAGACGGCGGCGAATGGCTTGATAGGTAAGCGGATCATATTGAAGGATCAGGTATTTATAGCGTGCCCATTCTTTCTCCAATTCGGTAAACTTAAGATTGGGATCGGACAGGTTTTGTCTACGCCGAGTTTCCATCTCGCTCAATAGACTTGCGGGATCAAGCAATAAAAAATCGGATGTCATACGTTCACCTCCATCCTCATCATACCAGAAACGGCAAAGTTACGCAGAAACAGACCTGTTTTTATTGATTCGAGTCATTTTTAAAATCCGCGATCAGTGCTTCGCGCGTCAAAAGACGGGCAATTTCCTCGGATGTCAGGACTTTCCCGAAGGATAGTACTTTCTCGTCGACGACCAACGCCGGAGTGCGCATGACTCCGTAGCCGGCGATATCTTTAAAGTTAGTGACATGAATAAATTGCGCTTCTTGGCCTAGTTTTTTGACGGCGGCTTTCGCATTATCCTCCAAACGATTGCAGTTGCTGCAACCAGATCCTAAAATTTTGATGATCATGTTTTTCCTCGTTCCATTTTTTTGATGCTAGATTCTAACTTACCAATAAACTCTATCGTTGTTGTCTTTCATTAATGACAAAGGTTCAGTCATCTGGTACACGTTATTGACTTAAAACAAGAGATAGCCGAACTGGTTGAACAGATAACCGATAAAAATGATGCCGAGTGTCACAAATCCGACAAACAGAACCAATAGTTTTGTCTTGATGACATTTTTAAGCATGATGATGGAAGGCAAGGACAAGGCGGTGACGGCCATCATGAACGACAGGACCGTTCCAAGTCCGACACCTTTGGAAACCAGTGCTTCCGCGATCGGCAAGGTTCCGAAGATATCCGCATACATGGGGATCCCGACCAAGGTCGCCAACGGGACGGAGT
>JBBQGS010000138.1:0-4310 GCA_038323255.1 Erysipelotrichales bacterium
CCTTTATTTACATGAAAACTGACATCGCGGATGACATAGTTGATCTCTTTGCCTAAGCGAAACGAAAGATCCAGATGATTGACTTCCAAGATATGTTCTTTTTGCATTGTTTTC
This sequence comes from Erysipelotrichales bacterium, assembly GCA_038323255.1. GTDB lineage: Bacteria > Bacillota_I > Bacilli_A > Erysipelotrichales > Erysipelotrichaceae > GWE2-51-13. Next base: position 115 of record JBBQGS010000138.1, read on the forward strand.
ACCTTAGAATCCTTTCATCTTCGGGTCGAAGGCGTCGCGCAAACCATCGGCGATCAAGTTGAAGCTCAACATCAGAACAGACAAAACAAGGGTCGGGAAAATAACCAGGTGGGGATGGGTAATCATCGCGCGATACCCGTCCGAAATCAAGACCCCTAAGGATGCCAACGGAGGCTGTAAACCCAATCCGACAAACGCCAAGAAGGATTCATAGAAAATGGCATTGGGAATGGAGAACATCGTCATGACGATAATCTGCCCGATGATGTTGGGCAAAAGTTCTTTGAAGAGAATGATAAAGGAACTGGCGCCTAAGGTTTTAGCCGCTAAGATGAACTCATGTTCCTTCATCTTTAGAACCTGCGATCGAACGACACGGCTCATGGAGATCCAACCGGTAATCATCAAAGCCAGGATGATCGAAACCAGGCCGGGTTTAAGCACCAATACGAACAAAGTGACAACGACCAGGTTAGGTATGCCTGAGAGGACTTCGACGATACGCTGCATGACTGAGTCGATTTTGCCTCCGAAGAAGCCGGAGATCATGCCGTAGCCAATCCCGATCAGCATGTCGATGCCGACGGCGACCAAAGCGATGTAGAAGCTGATACGGGTTCCCATCCACACACGGTCCCAAAGATCGCGTCCGAGAACATCAGTACCGAACCAAAAGTAATCTTTCGTAAACCCTTTTTCGATATAGGGATTGTAACTGCCTTCAGAACCGTTGAAAATCCCGAGTTTCTCCAGAAACGGAATGCGGGGTGGCAGATTCACATGGATTTTGTCCAACACATTGTAGGCGACATTATTCAGATAAGGTCCAAAGAGTGCGAAGAAGAGAATGATCGTAATCGCGATCAACCCGATCAAAGCCCCTTTGTTTTTGGTGAACCGGTTCCAAGCATCTTTCAGAAACGGTGTGCTTGCGCCGACTAACATTTCTTGTTGCTTGGATTCGCGGAGGCTGACAGGTTCGAACTGTTCTTTTTTGAATTCGTCCATGTTATCCTCCTTTGGCGACCCGTATACGCGGATCGATGACGCCATACATCACGTCTACGAACAAATTGACGAAAATGTACAATGCGCTATAGACAAACGAAATCATGACAATGACATTGTAATCGTTGACCTGAATCGCTTCGACCAATAAACTTCCAATGCCGGGTATCCCATAGACACGCTCGACGACCAATGAACCGGTCATCAGATTGACGGTCAAGGGTCCCAAAATCGTAATGACCGAAATCATCGCGTTACGTAATCCATGTTTCATGATGACTTTGAAACGGTCGACCCCTTTGGCGTCGACCAGTTTTACATAGTCGGAACTCAGTACTTCGATCAATTCGGTACGCAGGAAACGCGTAGTCTGTGCCATGACGAAAAACGACAGGGCGATGGTCGGTAAGATCGATGACCAAACCGGATTGTCGACTTTATAGGTGATATCAAAGATGCGGAATTTGTAACCCAACACGAAACTCAAGACCAAAGCTAGAACATAACTGGGGATACTGACGCCGATTACCGCTGCTACGGTCGCCATTGAATCCATCCATGTATTCCGTTTGGCACCTGAGATTACTCCGAACAATACGCCTAAACTCGTTCCCAGTAATAAAGCTTGTATACCGATGCGGATCGAAGTCCCCAATCTGGACATTACGACAGTCGACACCAACATATCTTTTTTGATGGCATAAGAGATACCGAAATCTCCATTAATGACAACGTTTTTCAGATAGATCCAGAATCGGATGAAAAACGGTTTGTCTAATCCGTATCTCGCCAACAGAATCGCTTTACGTGCGGCCGTTAACTTTTCATCGTTGAACGGGCTGCCTGGCATGAATTGTAGGAGTAGGAACAGGATAAACAGGATTACAAAGAGAGTAACCAGCGATAATAAGACACGTTTCGCAATATATTTGGCCATGTTTGTACCTCTCTTAGAAAATAAGAGGAAACCTGCGCCCGAAGCGTAGGTTTCCTCACGACGATTACCTTTTAACTGATCTTATTTAATAACGACATTACGGTAAGATGTTTGTCCGACAACATGATATTCGATGCCGGTGACTTTGGCACTGGTCAGCATCGCTTCGCCTGATTGCCAACCCGGGAAAATACCGGCTTGGTTCAGCAAGACGCCTTCAGCATCCTGCAGGGCAGTCCAACGTTTGACAGCATCGGTGGATAGTGATCCGCCCGGAGCGGTCGATTCAACGAGTTTGTCATAGGCAGGATCAGAGAATTTGCCATAATTATAACTGGAAGTCGTTTGGAACAGGTCGCCTAAATAGGTGAACGGGTCGGCGTAGTCAGGTCCCCAACGGGTTAAACCAAGTTGGAATTTGCCTTCGCGCATTAATGCTAGACGATTCTTTTTCGGCTGCGTTTGGATCGTAACCGTTAAGCCCGGAAGATTGGTCTGCCATTCGGTTTGCAGGAATTCGGATACGGCTTTGGTGTCCGGCGCATCGTCGACCAACAGTTCAAGACTCAAGGTCGTGATGCCGAGTTCGGTTTTCGCTTTATTCCAGTAGTCCAACGCTTTTGTTTTATCAAAAGACAAATAGGATTTAGCACCCGTGCGGAAGTCTTTTCCGTCCGGTCCGGTGGCCAATCCGATCGGTACGATGTAATCGGCGACGGTGGAACCATCGTGGAGGATCGTATCGGTGATGTAAGCTTTATCGAAACCTAACGCTAAGGCTAAACGTAAGTTTTCATTCTTGACGGCAGGAACGCTAAAGTTCGGGTCGACATACCAGGTATAACCTAATTTATTGCTGAAGAAGGTTTTAGCACTCTTATAACGGTCAACGAGGTCGGAAGAAATCTTCGTTACATCGATGTTGCCGTTTTCAAATTCAAGTGCGGCCGTTTGGTAATCTTTGATAATGAGGAATTCGATGGCCGCAAGTTTGATGTTTTTAGCATTCCAGTATTTCGCGTTCTTTTCAACACGAATCTTGGTGCCTTCGGTCCATACAGTAACAACCCACGGTCCGTTGGACAATAGGGCATCAGCGCTCTTAGCATAGGCATCGCCTTTAGCGGTGACGAATTTTTCATTGAGCGGGTGGAAGATAGGGAAAGTCATCAATTGGATGAAATACGGTGTAGCCGCATCCAAGGTGACTTGCAGGTGAGTAGCATCGATTGCGACAACACCCAGATCGGTCAACGGCTTTTTCCCTTCGTTGACAGCACCGGCGTTTTTGATTTTAATCGCATCAGCCATATATGCATATTCGGATGCGGTCTTCGGATCAACCAAACGTCTCCAACTGAATACGAAGTCGTTTGCAGTCACGGGATCGCCGTTGGACCACTTTGCGTCGGAACGTAATGTGAAGGTATATACCTTACCGTCCGCAGAGACTTCATGCTTTTCTGCGACACCAGGGACAATCACGCCTTTGGCATCATATTCAAGCAAACCTTCCGTAAATGTCTTGATGACATCGAAGGATAATCCATCGGTAGCCACACTGGTATCCAATGACGATACGTCGTTGTCCTTCGCAATGCGCAGAACTTGTTCGACTTTTTTAACAGTCTGACAACCGACGGCCATAGAAAGGATAACAAGGGCAAGCAGTAAACGTTTCAAATGTTTCATGGTTTTCTCTCCTTTAACATAGTGAAATTATAACTTATTGTAAATTCTTGTCAATGCTTTCATGTCATTTATTTTCACATTTCTATCACATTTTACATTTGATGTAACTATTTACATTCATATTGTGATTCACTGTCCATTTTTGTTTAAAGTTGCCGTTATCAAGCGAGTTGGTGGTTAGATTCAGAGTCATTGCGCACTTGCTTTTTGATCGTTTCGTACACAAAAAAAGGAACCTACGTTCCTTGTTTTACTAAATGGGGCGACCGACGGGGCTCGAACCCGCGAAATGCCGGAACCACAATCCGGTGCGTTAACCAACTTCGCCACGATCGCCATTTATACTCGTGAGAGCAGTTTTAATAATAAACGATTTAGCTGTTTTTGTAAAGGGCAAACAGACCGAAAATCAACCAATCCTCAATTGCAAAAGTAAATTCCGCATCAATACGGAAGTAACTTATGCGAATCTGAAAGAGGAAGTTATTTCTGCAAATTTTTTCGCTATACTTTCCAGTGGAAGGCGTTTGAAGACTCCCGCATGAAAGGAAGGTTGTCC
>JBBQGS010000139.1:0-4157 GCA_038323255.1 Erysipelotrichales bacterium
GATAACCGACAGGAGGATTTCGACATGGCAGCCTTTATTCAGCCACCTAAGCATATACCTTTCTATCTTCGACTGGGTATCCTGGTTTCAAAACGAGTTACGGGCAAAGACTTACTGGTTCCTAAGTTACTGGCTTGGTATCCTAAATCAGCCATTGGCTCGGGGATACTGGAATCGTTGGTTGCACATGGGAAGAAAGATCTGAACGAACGGATTTTAAAACTCGTTCGGATTCAGACTTCACTTACCGTATCCTGCCCTTTCTGTATCGATATGAACTCATTTGGATATGAAAAAGACGGCATCAGCGAAACTGAAATAAAAGTCTTACAAGGAAAGTTAACCTATCAAGATGCAACAACTTTCAGCGAGCAAGAAATCACCGTTTTGGAGTACGTCAAATATCTTTGTGCCACTCCGATCGTAATGCCAACCGAAGTATCCAATCGCTTGGTAAACCATTTCAGCGAACGAGAAATTGTCATTCTTGCCAGCACCGTAGCTCAAGTTAATTATTGGGCCAGATTGATTCAAGGGCTCGGCGTTCCACCTGAAGGATTTTCGGACCAATGCAAAATAAATCCATAAGAATCCAAGCAATTCCGATTCATGCAAGTCGAGGATTGTCATGGAGAAAGAATTAATCCATTTGGGCTCTGATTAGCGTTTGTTCCATTTTAAGATTGTAGATAGATACTCACTAAAATGAATGCGAGGAAAATTCAATGAGTCAAAGCATACTGCTTGTAGTGGATGTTCAGAAGGCAATCGTCAATGAACATCCGTTTAATGAAAAGAATTTAATAGAAAACATCAAGCAACTGATTTCGGTTGCCAGAGACCATCAAACGGAAGTGATTTTTGTGCGGCATGATGACGGATCTGGGACAGCCTTGGAATTAGGCAGTGAAGGATGGCAGATCGTAACTGAACTTGAGCCGAGAGAAAATGAAGTCATTATTGATAAGAGATTCAACAGCGCGTTCCACAATACGGAACTCCGCATGTATCTGGAAAGCAAGGCAGTTAATACTATTTACCTAGTGGGACTGCAGACTGAATACTGTATCGATGCCACATTGAAAAGCGCCTTCGATTTCGGATACAAAATCATCCTTCCGGAAGGCGCGAATTCAACGATGGACAATGAATATCTGTCAGGTGACAAACTGGTCGATTTCTATAATCACAGTATATGGGATAAACGATTTGGGGATGTGATTCCGCTTGAGGATGCTTTTGAGTTACTGAGCAAATAAGCGAAATCTATTCTGAAGGTCACTTTGAATAGATTGTTTGATTACTTGATGAACCCATGATCTTGATTGACTTCAAATCTTGATAACTGTTTTTGATTTCGAGTGTTCGCGGCCAATTCTTACCAATGATAGGGCTCTTCCGAATATAAATCTTAAGTGTTTGGTTTTCATATTCTAGCGTATAGTCGTAGAATTTTTCAAACGAATAGGCATCATCTAATCGTATCGTAATTAACTCGTTTTCAATGTTAACGCTTCCTGTCAGGTCATTTGCGTCAACTTCTTTAGGATATATGACGGCAACAAAAAGCAACCCTACGATCACAACCAGGATTGGTAATACCGGCAAAATCCGAGTTAATTTGTATTGATTCATTGTTTCTTCCCCCACTCACTTACATATTCCCTATGAACCAATCGAAATTATTGCCAAAAATCGATCTCGAACTGATTATCGATATCGTTTCGATGAATACATTTTTTCAGTCTTATGAGACTCATCTTTCTGTAACAATTCAATTCAAGTCGCAATAAAATTGCGAGTTATTTCGCCCGTTTTCTTTTACTCGATACATTGCCTGGTCCGATTTTTTAATTAGATCTTCGATTTCTACACCATCATCCGGGTATAGTGCAATCCCTGAACTTGCGGTTAGTATACAACTCTCTTCGCCCATATTAATTGGTTGAGCAAGGCACTCGCTGATTTTCCTGGCAATTTTAGATGCATCATCCTTATTGTTAATTCCCGTTAATAGGATTACAAATTCGTCTCCTCCAAATCGCGCAATGGTATCAGCTTTTCGCAACATATCGGAAATCCTGTTACTTAAGGAGACCAATGCTTTATCACCCGCGTCATGTCCCCAATGATCGTTAATCGATTTAAGGAGATCCACATCTAACGAAACAACGGCTATTTTCTTGTTTTCTCTTTGCGCATTGGCTTTGGCAATTTCGAAACGATCGTAAAAGAGTATTCTGTTTGGTAAGCCGGTTAAAGCATCATGCATTGCTAAATCATGCAGCTTAACCTTTATTTCATTCATCTCAGTGATATCGCTAATACTAGTGGCGAGGCATTTTTCTCCCCGCACCATAATTATCTTTGTTGACAGTAGCCCAGTGATACTGCTACCTGACTTATTCTTAAACTGTATTTCGAAATCAAAAACCTCATTACCTTTTGATAATTCGCCTAAAACGGTTAAACGATCATTTTCTCTAGCATAAAGATTTATTTCTATTGTGGTTTTCCCGATGACATCCATCGGTTGATAGCCGAAAATATCAACGAACCCTTCGTTAACCTCAAAAATCTTACCATCAGAAAATCTGGTAAGAATAATGGCATAGGGGGATGAGTTAAACGTTGTATTGTATTTTTCTTTTTCTGTCTGAACTTCTTCAAGCAGGCGACGGCTAACCATCAAAACAAAACTCATGGCGATTATAATGCTTAGGGACATGTATAGAGTCATCGAAATAGAGTCGACGAGACCGGATTTAAAGAAGTCACTTGTTTTTGGTGGGAAAAGAATCAGCAATGAAATTCTGGCAAAGCTTACAGCAATATATCCAAACATCGTAATAGTAAATACTCTTGCTATTCTACGATACGACAAATTTAGTCGTTGGGTTAAAAGCCATAAGGTCTGACCACTAATAATTATGATCATAGACGAAACACTAATTTCGCGAATGGTTAAACTAGGCGTGATTATACTAAAATACGTCATTATGAATCCAAAAACGGCTAGTAAAATATAATTATATGTGTTTCGTTTTTTAGAATCGAAAAACAATTCGAGTCCTATTAATACCAACAGTTCACCAGTTATTACAAAAATATTTGCAAGAACGATAGATATAAAGCCGGGAAGAATTCCACGCATAAGAAGAAAAAGTAAACCGATTGACTGTAAAACCATGTTGGTAAGCAATAGCGAAAGTCCATGGAAATGTTTTCTGTATTGACGCCAAATGATTGCTAAAAAGCAAACGTTGATCAAGCTTATGATAAACCCTAAAAACACAATCGTTTTAATATCAATGATCATGGTGTAACCTCATCCATTCTAAAAGAGGTTTACATAGAAAAATCCCATATACAACTGTAATTTCTGTATCGTTTAGGTTTTCCTTCCTAAAATCATTCATGGTTAGCCCTCTAGATCTATTGTCAACCTACGTATATTCATTCTAAGGTTGAAATAATTTACGAACCGCTTGAACTGAATCGAATTTCACGATGAAAGGCTCCCATTTACTACTTTAATCTTCTAATGAGATTGTAATCGATTCTTCCTCAAAGATACAATACTATTTGAAAATAAAACTAATAATTCGATTTCTTACATTGAAACGCAACATTCAATGAATCGAACCAAATATGTCATGAATTCAGATTTTTAGAACTGAAATACTCGAAATTTACCACTTAAGAAAATCAATGGATTCTACTCTTCTATCGATCATGGGAACTCCAACATACATTGAATAGGTCCTTTGTGAGGACCTGATTTCTAGCGTTAGATTTATCTAGCGAAATTTACAATCCATTTGATTCGAAGACGGAATCATAAGATTTCAATCCTTTATAGAGTTCTTCTTTCATCGGATTTCTCTTTGTCTTGACCATCTGGTAGATTTGGAAAGAGAGAACAAGTGCGTTGGAAAGCAAAGACAGAACGCTTAGCAATAGCATCGGAGCTGTTTGAAGCGTAGATGTGATTGAAAAGTACGCTGTCGTTGAATAAGTCGGAAAAGTGAGGGTAAACATGGCAAACAAGGCTAATATTTGTGCGCGATGCTGCAACCAAACACCTTTTGAAGTAAACAGACCTGCAATCAAGGATAGTGATAACAGGATCACTCCGGCATAGAATGCGCGGTTAG
>JBBQGS010000140.1:0-4114 GCA_038323255.1 Erysipelotrichales bacterium
GGATCATCAGTCCCGCCCAGGATTGGGCGCGCACGGCTTGGTTACGATAGTTTCCGTTGAGGTTGTCGAAAATAACCAGGGCTGCCGCTTCATGTCCGAAAAGCAGATTGACCTGCTGGCCTTCCATCGTCTCTTCGACGAAACCGTTCAGATCGGCGATTGCTTCCTGTTGTTTGCGGAAATACTTTCGGCTGGTCTGTACGATCCGATTGATGAGGTAGGAGAAAATAGGTAAGGCGATTAGGGTGATGATCGCCAACTGCCACGAAAGATAGATCATTAACAGGATTGTTCCGACCAACATCGAACTGCTGCTGACCAGTGAAGAAATCGAATTGGTGATCGAATCACTTAGCAGATCGATGTCGTTGGTGAAATAACTCATCATTTCCCCATGTGTCCGTTGATCGTGGTAACCGGTCGGCATATGCAGCACGCGGTTATACAGGTCTTTGCGTAGACGATAAACGGTATTTTGAGAAATCTGGACCATCAGTTGAGACTGCAGCCAGGACAGGAAAACCTGTAAGGTATAAATGCTGCCGAGTACCATCAAAAACAAGGTCAGTTGTTTGAGGAAGATTTCAATCGTGATCTGATGATTCAGAGTTTGTTCGATCATCAACAGTAACGGGCGGATCGCATAAGTACCGGCCAGTCCGCATAAGGTTGAAAGCAATGAAGCGATGATGACGATAATCAGATGCTTCTTGCTTTTGCCAAGGTATTTTAGCAGTTGGCGTAAGGTCGACTTTAATGATTTCGGTTTGCTTCCTGAAAGATTAACGCCACGGCCGGGCATGATGCCGGTATGCCGCGTTGGTTGGTTGTTGCTCATGTCAGACTCCCCTCTGTGCTTGGGAAGCGACGATTTCTTGATAGATGCTGCTTGTTTTTAGTAATTCCGAATGCGTATCGTAGCCGACGATTTTCCCGTCGTCCATCACCAAAATACGGTCGTAATCTTTGATCGACGAGATTTTTTGTGCGATCATCAGGATCGTCCGATCGGCATACGTTTCCTTCAACTGTTGCTTCACTAATGTTTCAGTCGCACCGTCAAGTGCGCTCATGGAATCGTCGAACACCAGAATCGGTGCGTCCTTAACCAAGGCTCGTGCAATGCACAAACGTTGTTTCTGCCCGCCGGAGAAATTCGCTCCGCCTTGCTGGACCATCGATAAAAGTTGTTTGTCAGATTCGCGAAAGAATGGTTCGATCCCCGAGGCATGCAGCGCCTGCCACATTTTATCTTCGCTTGCATCAGGATTACCCCAACGTAGATTCTGTGCGACATCGCCGCTAAATAGGACATTCTTCTGCGGCACGACGGAAATCAGTGAGCGTAGATAAAATAAATCCATTTGATGGATCGATACATCGTCAAGACGGATTTCCCCCTGATTGATATCCAAAAGCCGAGTTAGGCAACGGATCAGCGTCGTTTTTCCGCTCCCGGTCGAACCGATGATCCCGATATGCTCGCCGGCTTTGACCTCGAAATTCAGGTTCTCCAGATCATAGTCGCTGGACGCGAAGGAGTATTTGAACGATACATTCCGAAAGCTCAGGCTGCCTTGGATGTTTTGCGGCAATATTGGTTCGCGTGGATTGCGTATCTCGGGATTCGCATCTAGGATCTCGGCGATACGGACGAACGATGCTTTCGAACGGGAGAACATCGTCAAGGTCATCGAAAGCATCATCATGGAATTAAGGGTAAACATCATATAGTTGATAAACACAAGCAATTCGCCGAGTTTCAATGATCCGTCGAGCAGAATCAAGCGCGATCCAAACCCCATGACAATCAGGGTTGAGGTCTGCAATACAAGCATCATGGTTGGATTCAATAAGGCCATCAATGAATTCGCTTTCTTGCTGGCTTTCATCAGATTTTCGTTGGTGAGTTCAAAACGTTTGTTTTCGCGGTCTTCTGCCACGAAGGATTTAATGACGCGGATATTGATGAGCCCTTCCTGCAGATTCTTGTTCATGCGGTCCAATGCTTTCTGCATGTTGACGAATAAAGGATAACCTTGGCTCAATAAGAGAAAAAGTAGGATACTTAAAACGGCGACCGCACCGAAAATGACCATGGACAGGGTTTTGTTGGTGAAATAGGCCATGACGACTGCACTCACCAACATGACCGGCGCACGCACCAACATCCGCAGACTCTGCAATAACGTGCTTTGAATAAAGTTGATGTCGTTGGTCGTGCGAGTGATCAGGGACGATACGCCGAATCCATCCATTTCTTTGGCTGAAAACTGCTGGATTTTTTTCATTAAGACATGTCGCAGCGTTTTCGCAAACCCCGCTGATGCAACTGCTGCGCAAATAACACCGCCTACCCCTAGTCCTGCACCCAACAATGCCAGAATACCCATGCGTAAACCGATATTTAAAATCATCGGAAGATTCTTGGCCGGAATGGCGATATCCACGATGGTCGCCATCAGTTTAGGCTGGGTAAGTTCAATCAAAACGACACTTGCGGTTAAAACCGTCCCCAACAACGCCAACGGCAATTCTTTTTTAAAGTAGGTGAACCAGCGTTTCATAGCGCACGCTCCCTATTGAATGCATCCAAGCGTTCACTCATGCGCTCAAACATCGCCATCAGAACTTCTTTTTCGTATAGATCCAAGGGTTCGAACATCGCATCGTTGATACGGTGGAATTCCGCATGGATGATGTCGGCAGTTTCTTTTCCCTTCACGCTCAGATAGAGAAAACGTTCCCTTTGACAAGTGGATTGCGGACTCTCTCCACATAGCCCTTTTCTTCCAAACGACGGATGCTGACACTGACGGCTTCCTTGGTTTGGTCGCTGAGTTGCACAAATTTCGATAAAGTGATCCCGGCATTTTCGTCGATGATAAATAAAAGACGTGGTTGTCCCGGGTATAGTCCATAACTTTCAAGGTAATTTGTAACGATGCCTCTGTGTAGGCGCGTCAGTTTCCGAAACGACCGGCTGAGTTGGTGTTCTTCCATGATTTCCTCCATTACTTAATCGATTAACTAATTATAGAAAAAAAGACGGACTTTTGCAAGACTATCCGGCTGTTTTCATTAAGATTAGGGCTCCAGCCATTACGATGACGCAGGAAATCCAGAGACCGGTGAATCCGAAACTCGCCAAGACCCATCCGCCGGCCAATGGTGATATCACGGCTGCGACGCGGCGAATCAGTGGGAAAAGAGCACTTGCCCTACCCCGCGAGGAAGGCTCGACCAGTTCATAGATCATCGGGTTGACGCCGGTACTGACCAAGATTTCTCCCAATGACCAGATGAATGTGCCGATTAGGAAGATCAGCGCACTGTTTGCCATGCCATATAATCCGAATCCGAGCGCATAGAAAAGCATGCCGATCAATAGGACCGATTTGGTTTTCATATTACGCAAAAGATGATTCAGCAAGAATGTAAAGAGAACGACGACGATTGCATTCAGGGACATCAGACTGCCATAAAACAGTTCCCCGTTTTGAGGCAGGACGTTCTTAACTGCGAGCGGAAGGCCAAAACTGTATTGAAAAAATACGACGAACACCAGCACGATTGCAAGGCTGAAACCAAGGAGTGCTTTGTTAGCGAATAGGTCGCGGATGATCAATTTTTTCTTTTGCGCCCGGTCTTCCTGATAGGCTTCATGGATATAGTGTTCGTTGAGAAAGACCGCGATTCCCAACGTGATACCGTCAATCAAAAAGAGCAGAGGCAGACTATTCTTGTAGAGGAAGGCTGCCAACAAAGGTCCAATGGAAAATCCGAGATTGAGTCCGAAATACTTCATCGCAGAAGCATCGCGCTGATATTCAGCCGGAACGATATCCATCAGCAGTGCATTTAGCGCAGGGTCGATGGTTGCCTGTGCGACGGAGTTGATTCCCAAAAGGACAAGCACCACCAACGGACGATTCACAAAAAACGCCATTGTAATATACGTGAAGGTCGCAAGATAACCCCCCCAGCGAATGACTACTTTACGGCTGAAGCGGTCGCTCGCTAATCCGCCCAATGCGACACCACCCATTTGTAATACCGTTTTAAGTGATAATATGGCTGCGGTCAGCGGTAAAGAGAATCCGAGTCTGACTGA
>JBBQGS010000141.1:0-4096 GCA_038323255.1 Erysipelotrichales bacterium
AAGTCGCCAAAGGGGCAGCCGATATGGTGCTCACCGACGACAACTTCGCAACGGTCGTCCATGCGATCGAAGAAGGCCGCCGCATCCGCGACAACATCACCAAAGCGATTTCCTATCTGCTTTCCTGTAATGTCGGCGAACTGATTGTTCTCTTGGTCGCAACGGTACTCAATTGGAATACACCTTTGCTTCCGATTCATATTCTTTGGATTAACTTAGTCACAGATAGTCTTCCTGCGTTGGCATTAGGTGTCGATCCGGCTGAAACAGGAATTATGAAACGTCTACCTAAACGCAATACCAGTCTGCTTAGTGGTGGGATGCTATGGCGTATCGTCTATCAAGGTCTGATGATTGGCGGATTGACTCTGTTTGCCTTCCTCTACGGTTCAGGCCGATTATGGGTCGAAGGTAGTCAAACCTTGGGCCAAACCATGGCGTTCACTGTCTTGGCATTCAGCCAGCTTGTCCATTCCTATAATATCCACTCGATTCGCTTTAGCGTCTTCACCAGTATTCTCAAAAACAAATGGTTGCTGATTGCGACTTTTATAAATGTGTTGATGATGCTCGCGGTACTATTTATCCCGGGCGTCAATGATTTGTTCAAGTTGGCTGTTATGGATCTCCACCATTGGGAAATCGTCCTTATGTTGGTATTCATTCCGATTCCGGTTGTGGAAACGATGAAACTGTTCAAACTTAACGGAAAAGACTAAAACAGATGCCGTCCGAAATAACCCGGACGGCATTTTACTTCATGTATCGTTATTTGTGATGATTCCGATCTTTCTGAATTTCGCATAGCGTTGTTTTACAAGGAGGTCGGTATCCATATCCAGTAAGCAGTTAAGTTCGTTTAGAATCGCGGTCTTGCATTGTCCGATGACATATTCCATATCGGCTTGCGCACCTTGTGAAGGTTCTTTGATGATGATATCGATGATTCCTTTTGCTTTAAGGTCATAGGATGTAAGTTTGATGATATCCGCTGCCTGAGGTGCTTTCGTTTCGTCTTTCCATAAGATGCTTGCGAATCCTTCGGGAGAGAGAATCGAGTAGATTGCATTCTCAAGCATCAGGATACGATCGGCGATGCTCAGTGCCAAGGCTCCTCCGCTACCACCCTCTGATAGTACAAGCGCAATGATGGGAACGGTCAATCCGGAAAACAATTTCAAACACTCTGCGATTGCTGAAGCCTGTCCGCGCTCTTCCGCCCCTTTACCCGGATATGCCCCCGGTGTATCAATCAGTGTGATAATCGGACGATTGAACTTTTGCGCCTGCCTGGCTAAACGCATCGCTTTGCGATAGCCCTCCGGTTGCATCATGCCGAAATTGACCTTCAGGTTTTCATTGAGATCTTTCCCTTTATTTTGCGCGATGATGGTCACCGGGATACCTTGAAAAGATGCGATGCCCCCGATCAAGGCGGGATCATCCCCAAAGCACCGATCTCCGTACAGCGGCATGAACTTTTCAAACAACAACGGAAGAAAGTCGCTCGCTTTGGGTCGCAAGTTCTGGCGGGCCAGCAAGACACGCTCCCAAGGTGATCTGTTTTTTGTCGGATATGGGGCAACCGTATCGCCTGTGATATGGAGATTCGTGAAGCCGGTGTTAAGAGTATGTAGCTGAATCATCTCGAAAAGCGTCCGTTTCAGATCTTTTCGCGCAACAATTTGATCGATGAATCCCTTTTCAAGTAAGAACTCCGAAGTCTGAAATGGAGCAGGCAAAGTTTCGTTGATCGTCTTCTCAATAACCCTCTTCCCAGCAAATCCGATTAAAGCCTTTGGTTCTGCGATATTAATATCACCTAGCATCGCAAAACTGGCGCTGACTCCACCGGTCGTCGGATGCGTTAAGACGGATAGATACAGCAGGTGTTCCTGTTCGAAGCGAGCCAGTGCCGAGGTTGTTTTCGCCATCTGCATCAACGACAGAATCCCTTCCTGCATGCGAGCTCCCCCCGATGCTGAAACAAGGATTAAAGGAAATCTGCGAAGAGTAGCAAGTTCGATCAGTCGCGTGATCTTGTCGCCGACCACATACCCCATCGTGCCCATCATGAAATTGGCATCCAACACTCCGATTGCCACATCGATGCCGTTTAATTTCCCGGTACCGCAAATCACCGCTTCCTGCATTCCTGTCGCTAATTTTGCTTGCGTCAGTTTCTCGCTATATCCCGGGAAATGTTCAAGATCAAGACTACTCGCAAACGCATCGACCTCAATGAATGTTCCTGCATCGATCAGTTGAGCGATTCGCTCGTAAGCACCGATACGAAAGTGGTGTCCGCAATGACTGCAGACAAAGAGCTGTTCTCTCAATTTTTCCTCAGGTATAGGTTCCTGGCATATATCGCAGCACTGTATTTTGGTACCGGGTAAAGATGGTTTATTCCCATCTGCATTTTCTTTCTCTTCTTTGATGGAATCATGCGTTGGATTCCGATGCGTAAACAATTCCGGGTTTGTGCAGAACTTTCCGATGAAATTGTCCGCAAAATCCATCGTATAATCTCCTTTGATGAAAGCAGGTTCCTGCAGAACAAATTTATGGAAATCGATATTCGTCGGGATTCCCTTTACAATTGTTTCATCCAACGCGCTGCGCATCGTCTGTATCACCTGGGCGCGCGTATTACCTTGGGCGATCACTTTGATGATCATCGAATCATAGAAGGGAGTGATTTTTGACCCGTTGCCTATCGCACTATCGATGCGAATATTGCGACCGGTTGGAAAATGGACGAACTCTACGGTTCCTGGACGCGGGGCAAAATTGTTTTGGATATCTTCTGCGTTGAGCCTACATTCCAGCGCAAATCCGTGGCGTTGAATCTCACTCTGCTTCAATGTCAAAGGTATGTTGCATGCGGATTGGATCTGAAGTTTGACGATGTCGATGCCGGTGATGCTCTCGCTGACGGTATGCTCGACCTGAATCCGCGTATTCATCTCGATGAAGTAATGGTTCATGTCACTGTCCACTAAAAATTCAACCGTACCTACATTGTCATATCCGACATAACGAACCGCTTTGATTGCATCCTGGATAATTCTTTCGCGCACTTCTTCCGACAACCATTCGCACGGTGCTTCTTCAATCAGTTTCTGATGTTTCCGTTGAAAAGAACAATCCCTCTCAAAGAGATGCAGAATATTGTTATGTTGATCCGCAATGATCTGCACTTCGATATGTTTGGTATCTGCCAGTAGGCGTTCCATATATACTGTGTCGACTCCGAAACTAGCCGTTACGTCGGACTTTGCGGTATGAAAGGCATGCACGATTTCATTTTCGTTGCGTGCGATCCGCATCCCTCTGCCCCCACCGCCGGCGCTTGCCTTGAATATGATCGGATACCCGATTTCTTTCGCTATCACAATGGCATCCCGGATGTTTTCAACCGCACCTTCACTTCCTGGTACAGTCATTATACCGGCTTCTTTCATGATTTCCTTCGCTCTGATTTTATCGCCTAACTTTTCGATGATTGAAGGATCGGGACCGATAAAAATCAATCCGTATTGCCTGACCAGATTCGCAAAGCGTGCATTCTCACTTAAAAAGCCGTATCCGGGATGTATACTGTCGCATCCACTCAACAAGGCCGCTTCCAACACATTATTCATATTCAGATAACTCGCGGAAGCAGTCGATGGACCGATGCAAACCGCTTCATCCGCCAAACGGACGTGCAATGCATCATGATCCGCTTCCGCGTACACCGCAACGGTTTGTATTCCCATTTCCTTGCATGTCCGCAGGATGCGAATCGCGATTTCACCCCGATTGGCGATCAGCATTTTTTTAATCATGCTCAAGTATCCTGATGAGAGGTTGATTGTATTGAACCATGCTTTGGCTTTTCAGTGCGATCTCCACGACTTTACCGCTGACATTACTACGCAACTCATTCATGATCTTCATCGCCTCGATGACGCAAAGAACATCGTTTTCTTTCACTTCGTCGCCCACGGAAACAAAAGGGGCTGAAGTCAGGTTGGGAGCGTCATAATAGATTCCGACCAACGGAGACAATACCCATATGCCTTCGCTTGGTTTGTTGAGTGCTTCAATT
>JBBQGS010000142.1:0-3875 GCA_038323255.1 Erysipelotrichales bacterium
TTTTGTATTTTGATGGCTTTGGGGGTACCTTTAGCTCGTTGGATCATGGTGTTTTACCTCTTCAGACTCCCATTATAAAGCAAATCCATCCAACCTATAAGCCCCTATTTGAACTTTCGGAACTTTAAGTCTCATCAGTAAATATTAAATAGAATCTGTTGAACAGGTATTCAGAAATACTGAAGGACGGTGATGGAGACAGAGGAAAGACAATCTGCATAAATGATCACGCTTGGGACAGTTGTTTTTTGTTCAAGAATCAGGGGCTGTATTTAGGTATTGAATTTTAAAAACCCATTAATTTGGAGGAGGAAAATCATGAGTATGCCTAAAGTATCAGTAGTCAAATGCGAACCGTTAAAAGGGAATGCATCGTTCATGGGCGGCAAATTCGTCCGTTATGACGAAGACGTAGCCAAGATCAAAGCGGCAGTTGCCAAAGCAGTCGAACTTTCCATCGGATCCCTCGATGCCATCATCAAACCGGGCCAAACCGTTTTAATTAAACCGAACCTAGCCTTCCAAGCACCGGCGGAAAGCCATGCTGTCGTTGACCCGCGCGTTATTGAAGCGGTTGTTGCTTATGTCAAAGAAAACTCGAAAGCCAAAGAAGTTTGGATCGGCGACAACCCGTCATTGGGCATGCATGTCGGCAGATCGAAACCAGCATTCGATGTTTCCGGAATGGAAGTTGCCGCCAGAAAAGGCGGAGTTGACAAAGTAATCTACTTTGATGAACACGATGTAGTCGCCGTTGAAGTTCCGGGAGCGAAAGTCTTCAAACACGCAACCGTTTTCAAACCTTTCTTGGATGCCGACGTAGTTATCAACTTACCGAAAATGAAAGTTCATATCGCCGGAACCGTTACCTTAGGTTTGAAAAACTGGAACGGAATTATCCCGAACGACCATCCGAGCAGCCAACAACAAGGCGCTCACCGCATTGAACTTGGACAGAAAATGGCTGACCTATACAGAGTAAGAAAAGCCGACCTCGTCATTTATGATTCAATTATCGGTATGGAAGGCCAAGGCCCGCATGCTGGTACCCCGATCGAAATGAATTTAATCATAGCTGCTACCGACACCGTCGCAGGCGATGCGGTTGTTAGTACCATCATGGGTTTCGAACCGATGGAAATCCCGGCCGTACGTTGTGCCGGTACACAAGGTTTGGGCGAACTCGACCTGAATAAGATTGAAGTCGTCGGCGAAACCGTCGATTCCGTCAAGAAATTCTTCAAACGTCCGAATAATGATCCTATCGGCATGTATGAAGGCTTAACATGTGCTATGCAACAGACTTGTCCGGGATGCTATGCGAATACTCGCGGAGCCCTTGACTCGTTCGCAAATAGCGGCATCGTAATGGCAGACTTCTTGAAAGCTTCCGGCGAAGTCGTTGTGTTCGCTGGCGGTTGCCCTGATTTCGATCCCAAAGATGCAAAAGGCAAACACGTATTCGTCGCCGGCGACTGCTGGAAACTGTTCGACTCCCACACGATCGTCGAAGAATCCATCAAAGTTGCTAAATCCGTTACTTACTATCCTGGCTGCGCTCCTGTTTACATTTTCGCCCAATTGAATGGCGATCTGCAAGCATTAGCCGCAAAAGCCGGCAAGTAATTCATCCATTCCAAACTAATCGCTTTCACCTATTAATCGTTTGATAACAAGTCTATGGGGATGGTTGAGTTACACAACTCGGCCGTCCTCATAGACCATGTTTTTTATAGATATTAACGGAGGTGTCCTATGACTTCTGTCATTCAGTTCCTTGACTTAGGAAGGATGGATTATCGGTCGGCGTATGCTATTCAAGAAAAGATCCATCTGGATTGCTATGAAAACAGAACTCATGATACAATTCTATTTCAGGAGAACGATCCGATCTTCACGCTTGGCAGAAATGCTTCGGATACACATTTACTTCGTACCATCGACGAGTTGAAAGAATTGGGTATCGATATCGAATATGTAGATCGGGGCGGCGATATAACTTATCACGGACCTGGACAATTGGTCATTTCCCCGATATTACACCTCAAAGAGTACTCGATCAGTGTTCATCAATATTTACGGAATCTCGAAGAAACGGTTATTCGCTTACTTCGGATGTATCATATCGATGGACAGAGGATAGTGGGATCAAGCGGGGTATGGGTCGGATCTGAAAAAATCGCAGCTGTTGGCATCGCTATTCAACACGGCATTACACGACATGGTATTTCCATTAACGTATGTCCCGATTTGACGCATTTCAGCTATATCATTCCTTGCGGTATACAAGACAGGGGAGTAACCTCGCTAAAAAAGCTTGGTGTTTCGATAACTGATTTAGAACAGTTCAAACTTGACTACTTAGCTGAGTTCAATACTATTTTTGATACAGAGATAAATCAAATTCAATTTGATAAAAGGAGGTACATTGATGAACATTGAAGTTAAAGTCCCGATGTTTGCGGAAGGCGCAACCAAAATCCAAATTCGTACATGGATGGTCCAGGTAGGCGACAAAGTCAAAGCAGGCGACAGTTTGTGTGAAGCGACCACCGATAAAATTTCCATTTATATCGAAGCGCCGAAAGCCGGCTATGTGAAAACATTGATCGCTGAAGAATTCGATACGGTTTTAATCGACCAAGTTATCGCAATCATTTCCGACGAACCTGTGGAGAAATAGGAATATGGATAGACTGCACGAAAACCAAGTTATTATCGTCACCGGCGGGGCACAAGGCATCGGACTTCAACTTTCCCAATATCTTGATTCGCTCGGGGCTACGATCGTTATCGCCGATATCAACGTGCAAGCGGCACAAACCGGAATCGACACTTTGCCGAGTAAAAGCGGAATGGCTATTTACTGCGATGTCACATCCGAAGAAGCTACCTTAAAGATGGCGGAAGCCGTTGTCGCCGCATATGGAAAAATCGATGTACTTGTCAATAATGCCGGTTGTTTCCCGGTGAAACTGTTTAGCCAGATGACTGAAAAAGACTGGCGAAAAGTGATTAATATCGATTTAACGGGGACATTCCTTGCCACCAAAGCTGTTTATCCGTATATGGAAAAAGCGAAAAAAGGGAAGATCGTCAATATGGCATCGATTTCAGGTCGTGTCGGCGGGGTCGGATTCACCCATTACTCAGCTGCCAAAGCAGGTGTCATCGGATTTACGAAAGCTCTTGCCAGAGAAGCAGGTCCGTTAGGGATACAGGTTAACGCTGTTGCGCCGGGGATCATCGATACAGAAACCACTCGCAATGTATTCCCCAGTTTCGCGTTAAAGGACTATACCCGCAACGTACCACTCGGCAGACTAGGGCATGAAGAGGATATCCAAGGTGTCGTTTCATTCCTGTGTTCATCCAACAGCGATTATATGACCGGTCAGTGTTTGACTGTAGACGGTGGATATACGATGATTTAGTTTTGTTTATCGGAAGGGAAGATCGATGAAGATATGGGAACCAACAGAATTCGAATCGTAATCACCGGCGTCGGCGTCATCGCTTCCAACGGCATCGGTAAAGAAGCATTTTTGGAAGCGATACGATTGGGTAAATCAGGCATCAAAACGTTAACAGGTTTCGATACGACATCGATCGAAACACATATTGCGGGGCAAGTCCTCGATTTTGTGGCGGAAAAGTATCTTGATAAAAAAGATATTAGAAGAATGGAACGTTTTACCCAAATGGCAGTCGCCACATCGAAAATGGCGATTGAAGATGCCTGCCTGAATCTTGAAGAAGTCGATCTTGAACGTTGCGGTGTTGTCTTGGGCACGGGTATGGGAAGTTTCGACCGTACCGAGAAAGAAAGCAGAACGCTGTTCACGCAGGGCATCGGCCGAGTGAGCCCGTCCTAT
>JBBQGS010000143.1:0-3870 GCA_038323255.1 Erysipelotrichales bacterium
CTTTGAATCGGATGGAGAAAGCGATTTTATAGCGCAGAGCGTTTTCCGTGAGATTCACGGAGTGCTCCGGATGTTGTTCAGTCATAGGGTAACCTCCTTGAGTTGGTAGAGGATGGAATCGATAAGTAGACCTAAGTTTGCATTTCCGCTGATTTTACTTTCACTCTCATTGAAGATCATGAAGACTTTGACACAGTCGCAGTGCTTTTGGACGGCTTCTTTGCGATGATTCCAGGTTTCGTTCTTGAAGTCGACGCCATATTTCACATCTTTAAAGAAAAGCATGCCGATTCGCAAAAAATAGGTGAGGGATTTTCGGTTGGAAGATGGATCCTTCCCATGCAGGACCTGGCTTTGGAAAAACAACTCTCCCGCAAAGCGGGATGCGAGATATTCATCGAGAAACTGTCCGAAGAGCGAAACCGCACTTTGGTAATCATCCGATTCGGATAATTCGAGAATTTCTTCGGGATCGTTAACGAACTGACGCAACATCCTTTCGTCAAATGGATCCAAGTTCATCTCTTTCAATTTCTCTTCCAGCAAGTCTTTCATCGATGTTACGAAAGGGATGGTCTGGCAGCGTGAGATGATCGTCTCCAACAACCGTTCAGGTTGTTCGCTGATGAGGATGGCATGCGTATCATGTCCTGAGGGTTCTTCCAAATATTTAAGCAGGCTATTCAATGCTTCAGTTGTCGCGTTTTCCGCAGGATCCAGGATATAGATCTTCTTGCCGGCCGATTCAAGTGCGGTTTGGGCGAATTTTTCCTGAATTTTGAGGATCTCGTCTTTTTTGATCGAGCGGTCGCTACCGTCGATCAGAATCATATCGTGATAATTTCCGTTAGCGACCCGCTGACAGGCTTCGCATTCTTCGCAGGCCCAGGGATTCGCATTGGGACATACCAGCGTTTGAGCGAACAGGATCGCCATGTCGCGCTGTTTACTGCCGCGTTTTCCGCTGAAAAGATAGGCGTGCGAAAGGTGACCGCTGGCAAATGCTTTGGTGAGGATGGCAAACCCGATTGGTTGCCGCTTGGCAAGTTCACTTTTCCCCATGTTCGATAATCCTCTTCAATAAAACATCCAAGGCATCGCGACATACTTTATCGATCGGCTGGTCTGCGTTGATAATCGAGATGCGATGTCCGAAACGCGCGATGACTTCTTGATAGCCCTCGACGACGCGTTGGTGGAATGTGATTTCTTCCTGATCTAGACGATCCAGGAAATGGCGGTTGGCAATACGGTCCAATCCGACTTCGGCCGGGAGATCGAAGTAGAGGGTGATATCAGGGAATTTCCCTTCGATTGCAAAGGAATTGATGGATAAAACTTCATCGAATCCGATCCCGCGTCCGACACCTTGATATGCAAGGGAACTGTCGACGAAACGGTCGCATAATACAAGTTTGCCTTCATGCAAAGCAGGCAGCACTTTTTCAATCAAGTGCTGCCGCCGTGATGCGGCATATAGCAATGCTTCGGTTTTAACATCCATCGCGGTATTCTTGGGATCTAGGATAACATGACGGATCTGTTCAGAAATCTCGATTCCGCCCGGTTCGCGTGTATAGACCACGTCGAATCCGCGCTCCGTAAGCGCTTTCTGCAGATATTGACTGACGGTTGTTTTTCCGCTTCCGTCAGGTCCTTCCAAAGTGATAAAAAGTCCGTTTCGCATATCTTAACCTCACTGCAACATTATAGCACGGCGACCCCTTTCAAACAAATCACGGACGGTTTATATCGAGAATGCTTCTCACATTGAAAAAATACTCACTTAGGTAGGTTTCGTCTTTCGACATGCTGACTCCGTCGATGTCTACACGGGCAAGGAAGGTCATTCCTTCGCGTACGACTGAGTCGCCTCTGCGATCGATTATGAAATAGGCGTTATAGCCAAAATCCTTGACGACCTGTAAACTTTCTTTGGTCAACTTAATTCCGAACGGGGACACAAACAACGCAGTGTTTCCGACGATCGATCCGATTTTGGTTTTCCATTTGGTTAGATCTTCGGATATTTTCACAGGATCGGAGGTAGTGGAGTAATAGGATCCTGCTTGGTGTCCGTAACTATGGCATGCGAAAATCCAACCCTTTGACTTTAATGCAGTCGCAAGTGTTTTGGCAGCTTGGACTTCATCGTTATTGATAAGCCGATATCCAAACGTTCCGTTGCTGCCACTTAACGCGAGGATACCGCGAGCTTTTTTAAACGAGAAATCCGGGTGTTTCGCAATGAATCCCTCAAGTATGGGGACTATATCACCGTCTTTTGTCAAGATTTCGCCATCTTTTGTGATTACGCGTGTATAGATTTCATTGTCTTTCACAGTCATACCGCGTGCGAATCCGTCCACTGGTTTGGGATCTGGGTAGGCCACGTCGTCGACTGAAAGAAGAAAAGGAATCTTACCAACCGGAAGTTTTAGAACTTTACGAGTATAGATGCCGTTTTTAACTTCATAGACATCATAGAAATCCACCAGCATATACCCGCGTTCATACATTTGTTGGATGATCCCTTCGAATTCATGCACGGTGATATTCCATTGCTGATAACCGGCCGAATCATGGCTGGTCGGTCCAAAAGCAATCTGCGGGTAAATGATGAGATCATGGAAGAAGAGATGGCGCACTTGCGCGGTATATGGAACCAAGGAGTCCGACGCCTTTTGGTAAAGAGTCGTTTTTTGTTTGATTAACGGATTGGATTGGATTTCGGAATGTTTCTTTAACGTGGCTAATGCGGATGAATAATCGAAATGAGCCGCCAATTGATCAGCTTCAAGAACAATCGAGTTGACGAACTTATCGTTTTTATGCGTATCAAGATAGTCCTTCAGTTGTTGTTGAAGTTGGATTATCTGCTCATTGACAGTTCGTAAGTAGTTATCGTTATTGTTTTTATATGCGAACATAATTGAAAAAACGACGATGCATACCAAGAGCGGAAGCAATAGAACTCTTCCCCATCGGATAGGTCGTCTTTTTTTAAGTTTCTTGTTCATTTTTCACCTGATTGATCATCAATGGAAGTCAGTGGTGCAAAGATCGATTGGCTGCTAAGTTATTCGAATGCCTGTATATCTTCCATTTCTATTATACGCAAATTGGTCGTGATATAATAGATATACAAACGGGAGGATTACTATGGACCTCAAAGAAACCAAACGTTCATCTAAATCATTGATACAGGGAAAGATTGTGAATCTACGCCATGACCAGGTAATTTTGCCTGATGGTCGTGAAGCATTGCGTGAAATAGTCGAACATCCGGGTGGTGTCTGCATAGCGGCGCAACTACCGGACGGACGTTTTCTGATGGTCGAGCAGTACCGCTACGCTCATCAACGCGTTTTCACCGAATATCCCGCAGGTAAACGCGAACCCGGTGAAGATCCTTTGTCCTGTGCGATGCGTGAGCTGGAAGAAGAAACTGGCTATCGTGCCAAAGTGATGATTCCGATGGGTGAATTTATCCCCTCGCCCGCTTATCTTGAGGAAGTGATTTATTTATACTATGCCCCCGAACTTGAATTTGTCGGTCAACATCTGGATGAAGACGAATTCTTGAATGTTAAACCAATCGCACTGGACACACTGATCTCAGCGACGATGGACGGAGACCTGATGGATGGAAAGACAATCGCATTAACGTTAAAGCTGAGTCATTATCTACCAAAGAAATAAGCAGGAGGGCGGTGCTCTCCTTTGTTTACAATGGTATTTACAAGCAACGAAAGTATTAGTCATCACGAAAAGTTCAATTCATGAAAAGCATCCGGATTTCCCGGATGCTTTGTTTATTTTTTGATGACGCTTTCCAGCCAAATTGGATCTGGAGTCAATCCAAGCAGT
>JBBQGS010000144.1:0-3792 GCA_038323255.1 Erysipelotrichales bacterium
CATATCGTAAAGACAACCGTTTATCTGACTGACTTGGCCGATTTCGACGGCATGAACGAAATTTATGCCACCTATTTTGCCCAACCGTATCCTGCCCGCGCCTGTGTACAGGTCTGTGCTTTACCGAAGGGCGCGAAAATCGAAATCGAAGCCTTGGTGATCGATACCTTAGTCTATGAACAACAAGCTGCTTCGCAGAGTTCCTGCGGATGCGGTGAAGAAGGCTGCGGCGATGGCTGCGGCGATGGCTGCGGCGATGGCTGCGGTGAAGATGGTTGCGGCGAAGGCTGCGAATGCGGGGGCGAATCCAACGACCAAGTTACCCCTGAAGAAGACTGCGAAGACGGCTGCTGCGGCTAGTCTTCTTCTTTTTTTAGGAACCGTGCTTCACTTGTCAGGAACTTGATGCATTGATGCGTAAAAGTCTGATGAGGTGACCCCATGAACCCATACGATGTGCTCTATCTCCGTACGACGCGTCACGGCACGCAAGTCGTAACGGAGCACCAATCCTACATTCTTTGCGAGAAAGCCGAGACTTATCTGGAAAACTGGTGTCTTGCCCACGGTAGCAGTTTGCGCGGCAGCGCGGATGTGGTCAGACATCATTTGAAAGTCATCCAAAAACTGCCGGTGTTGGTCAATCCCCACGGCGGTCTCTTTTTCTTTCCGACTTTATCGCGCCATCATCCTGAGTGTATCTGGATCAACGTCACCCAAATCCGCAAACTCAAAGACTTGGGAAACAAGACATTAGTACGCTTTCAGGACGGCGAACTGGAACTCGATGTCGGAATCAGGTCCATCCGCATGCAGATGAAACGCTGCGATTTGTTGCGCAACAGATTGGGAAGGCCTTTATCGTCGTCGATTGTGCGTTGAACCTACCGATTTTTCGCGTATAATGAAGTTTAAAATGAGGTAAGGTATGAATCCGAAACTGCGTAAAGATATAAAAACTACGGCGATGGTCGTGCTGTCGGCGTTGGTCTATGCATTCTCCATCAAAGTGTTCGTGCGTGCGGGTTCACTGTTTCCGGGCGGGTTTACCGGCGTAACATTACTGTTTACCCGCTACATGATGGATTTCCATGGCGTATCTATTCCGTTTGGCGTCGTTTACGCACTCCTGAACCTCGTTCCGACCGTGTTGGTCTATAAGTATGTCGGTAAGCGTTTCGCGCTGTTCAGCGTCCTGCAATACGGTCTGGTGTCGCTATTCACGATCATTCTTCCGACCATCACGCTGACTGCGGATCTTATCCTGATCGCAGTGTTTGGCGGGATCATCGGCGGCTTCGGGATATCGCTGGCCCTCAATGCCAACGCGAGCACCGGCGGGACCGATTTCATCGCCATCTACGCGTCCAACAAAACCCGACTCGAAACCTGGAGTTACATCATGTACGGTAATATGATCGTGATCGGTTTGGCGGGGTATCTGTTCGGTTGGGATAAAGCGCTCTATTCGATCATTTATCAATTCTGTTCGACCTATGTCGTTTCGCAGCGGCATATGCGCTTCAAACTCAGGGCATTGAACCTGATCACCGATTTTCCCGACGAAGTCAGCGCCGGCATCTACACGATTTCACGCCACGGCATCACGCGCATCTGGGGCGAGGGCGGGTATAGCCATACCACCAAATGCATGCTTTATATGGTCGTAAACGCGTTTGAAGTCGACGAAGTGGTGGAGGCTGCCAAAGCGGCCGATCCCAAGGTATTTATCAGCATTTCCAACGCCGAGCGGGTAATCGGCAATTATTCGCAAAAACCGTTAGAATAGGCTTGCTTTTTAGCCCGATTCATGGCAAAATCATATTGTCTTTTTATCGAGAGATGAGGTAGAGAGTTAGCTCGACGACCTCACACCAACCTGCACAGCAAGGTGGTACTGCTAACGACGATAAGGGAGAAACTTACGACACGTACACCTTCTCGTTTTTCGGCGAGAAGGTGTTTTTCGTAAAAAAACCTATAGGAGGAACCACATGAGAGAATACCTGTTTACTTCGGAGAGCGTCACCGACGGGCATCCGGATAAAATCTGCGACCAGATCGCCGATTCGATCCTCGATGCCGCATTAGCGCAAGATCCACAATCCAAAATGGCAGTCGAAGCGACGATCAAAGATGAATTGATCCTTGTCTACGGCGAAGCCAATACCAAAGCCACGATCGACTTCGCGAATATCGCCAAGGACGTCCTGCGTAGCATCGGCTATGATGAAGAATATGAAGTAACCCTCAAAGTCAGCAAACAGTCTCCCGAAATCAACCATGCGGTAACCGGTCATGCGGAAATCGCGGCCGGCGACCAAGGCATCATGTTCGGCTATGCCACCAACGAAACGGAAAACTTCATGCCGTTGGCGATCGACACCGCCCATAAACTAGCCAAGCGCCTGTGTGAACTGCGCTGGGAAGACAAGCGCATCAAACCGGACGGCAAGACCCAGGTCACGGTTCTTTACCGCGACAACAAGCCGATTTCCATCGACACCATCGTTGTTTCCACCCAGCATGTCAGTACGATCGACCAGGCAGAACTGCATGAATTAATCAAAGCCGAGGTCATCGATAAAGTGGTGGACCGCAAGTGGATCACGAAAAACACGAAATACTTCATCAATCCGTCGGGTTCGTTTATTGTCGGCGGTTCCTTCGGGGACAGCGGCACGACCGGACGCAAGATCGTCGTCGATACCTACGGCGGGATGGGCCGTATCGGAGGAGGATGCTTCAGTTCGAAGGATCCCTCGAAAGTCGACCGTTCGGCAGCTTACTATTCTCGTTTTGTCGCCAAGAACTTGGTAGCGGCCGGATTGGCGGACCGCTGTGAAATCCAGTTGTCCTATGCGATCGGGCAGACTCATCCGATTTCCATCATGGTTGAAACATTCGGTACCCATCATGCGGATATGGACGCTATCGATGCCTGGGTCAAACGCAACTTCGACTTCAGCGTAGGCAACATCATCGACGAATTGGATCTGCTGAAACCGATCTACCGCAAGACAGCTAACTTCGGCCACTTCGGCCGCGACGGCTTTAGTTGGGAAGCGATTAAGAACACGAAGTAACAAAAGTAACGGTGAAAACCGTTGCTTTTTAGTTTACAGAATGAATCCTTTATGTAATACTAAACTTGCTTAATTATTAACCCCCTTAAGTAAAGGAGATATATGGAAACTAAACTCAAAAATGAGCGCATCCAAACGCTCATAACAGCGATGGAACGCTTGCGCAGAGCGCAGAAATCAATGCGCAATACCCATGCGCATGACGGACCGGTCTTCCCCCTAATCGAATTTGCCAATGCCTGCGGCGGGGAAGCGGTGCCGATTAGTAAACTGGCCGAAGTGTTCGGGGTCACCCCCGCGGCGGCGACACAGTTCATCAACCGTCTGACGTTTTTCGGTTATGTTGCGCGTGAACACAATCCCGCCGACCGACGGCAAGTCATGGTGAAACTCAGCGAGAAGGGCAACCGTAAGGTCGCCATCGCACAAAGTGAATTCATGGGGACGATGAGCGGCTTATTGGATTATCTGGGCGATGAAGACAGCGCTAAACTGAATGCGATCATCGAAAAGGTCGCTGAATATTTCAACCAAGGAAAGATGGAGAACCATGAAAAAGAAAACCAAGCGTAGCCTGATATGGCTCACAATCATCGTATTACTCATCAGTGCTGGCGTACTTGCCTTCAACTCGATTCGCAATAGTTCGATGGCCAACGTAAAGAAACAAAGTACGATTATCGACGTGAAGAAAGGCAATTTAACC
>JBBQGS010000145.1:0-3664 GCA_038323255.1 Erysipelotrichales bacterium
CGCGTTTCTCAACAAGTACTTCATGATCGATGATAGTACCGATGCTAACGTCGCCGTCAAGGTGAATCCGACCAACCTGAAGGTAGAAGTGACCATCGTCACTAAAGTCGGTCTGCTTCGCGCCGAAGTCGTGCACGAAGACTATTACGCCGCCTTAGATTTGGCCGTCGATAAATTGGAAGATCAGATACGTAAACAAAAGACTCGCCTGTCACGCAGACACCGTGATAAACTCTCGGTCAACTTCGCCGAGGCAGTCACCATCGAAGCGGCCAAAGTCAAAGAAGTACCGGTTCGCACCAAGAGTGTCGTAGTGCAGAAAATGATACTGGATGATGCTATCATCCAGATGGAAATGCTGGGTCACTCGTTCTTCATCTACCAGGATGATGAAACTGAAGAAATCGCCGTCGTATACAAACGTTTGGCCGGCGGATATGGTTTACTGGAGACCTCCAAAGAAGTTTAATCGTAATCAGGACGGCAAATCGCCGTCCTTTTCTATTTATGAAATTGGAAATGTGATATAATTGTTGAAAATAGCAGGAGGAAACTATGTCATTACGCAAGAAACTCAAGGATTTCATCGCTCCTATCGAAGAAGAAGAAGTGTTGGAACTGGATGAGGAAGAATCAAAACGTTTAAGCGAGTATGAACAGCCCCAAAACAAGGCGCTGAGTAAAACAAATCCGGATACGAAAATGGTTCTTTTCGAACCGCGTTCCTTCGACGAAGCGGAAGAAGTCGCCCGTCATTTGAAAGAACGCCGGGCTGCCGTCGTCAATCTGCACCGTCTACCGCGCGATTATGCACAGCGTACGATCGATTTTTTGACCGGTGTGGTGTTCGCGCTCGACGGTTCGATCCAGAAAATCGGACATAATGTCATCCTTTGTACACCTAAGTCAATCGGCGTCCACGGGAAAATCAGTTTGGACGGCGAAGAAGAAGAATAAACGAGGCTTTAACAGACGAATGGCCTGTGACATACAATCGTTACCTGTTTGATAGGGGGAGAGTGCCATGGAAACCAAAAAACCGAAATTCCGTCTTATGAAGTACGGATACGATCGTTTCGCGGTGGATGAAACCGTGGATCGCTTATCCTTCGAAAACGAGACGATGCATCAACAGCTTGAATCCTACCGCAGTCAGATCAACCATGCGGGAGAGCAGTTGAACCAAATTAAAATCCGTTATCAGTCGTTGATGTCCGAGTTGACGGTGCGCGAAAAAGCGGCCGACGACATTGCGCGATTGGCGCTCAAAGAAGCCAATACGATCATCGATTCGGCGCAGAACAACGCCGACATGATCGTCCGTGAAGCTCTTTCGACCGCCAGGCTGTTGCTGAGTGAGATCGCCCGCATTGGAAACGATGCGAAGGATGTCAAAGAAGAGATGCAGTTGAAACTGCAGGCGCTAGCGAAATCGCTGGAAGAATTCGAGATTCCGGCCATACCGGCCGCCGATCTTATAACCAAAGACAAAGAACAAGACAAGCCTCTTTGAATCGTTTCAGAGACTTTCCGGTTGGTGTAAGGAAAGACGAAAGCAAAGTAGGACATCACTTGGGAGTCGCGTTTCCGATAGGTAGGAAACGCCGGTCACGCCGTTATCGTGTCGAGGTGCGGCCGCATGGCCGAACTAAGGTGGTACCGCGTAAACTACGTCCTTAGCAGGACGTTTTTTTATGAAAAAGAGGAGAAATAACCATGGACTACAAAAACACACTGTTGATGCCCGATACGGCGTTTGAAATGCGGGGTAACCTGACCAAGAAGGAACCGGATTTCCAACAACGATGGGAAACGCTGAAACTCTACGAAAAAATGCTTGAAAAACGCGCAGGAGCCCCGACGTTCGTTTTACATGACGGTCCTCCATATGCTAACGGTAATATCCATATCGGACATGCTTTGAATAAAACGCTGAAGGATATGGTCGTCCGCAGCCGTTTCATGATGGGCTATCAAACCCCGTTTATACCGGGTTGGGACACGCATGGACTGCCAATCGAAAGTGCAATGCAGAAACTGGGCTATAACCGCAAAGAAATGTCAATCGCCGACTTCCGCAAACTCTGTAATGAATACGCTTTGGAACAAGTTTCGAAACAAATGAAGGATATGAAAACATTGGGCACCGTCGCCGATTACGACCATCCCTACATCACCTTGCAGAAGCATTTCGAAGCGCGCCAAATCCAAATCTTCGCGAAGATGGCATTGGACGGCATGATTTATAAAGGCCTCAAACCGGTTTATTGGAGTCCGTCCAGCGAAAGCGCCCTAGCCGAAGCCGAGATCGAGTACCATGATAAAAAAGATCCCACTATCTTCGTCGCCTTCGATGTTGTCGACGGAAAAGGGATTCTCACCAATAAGGAACGTTTTGTCATCTGGACCACCACTCCATGGACATTGCCCGCCAATCTGGCAATCTGCCTGAATCCGAAGCTGGAATATGCGGTCATTGAAAGCGATAAAGGGAACTTTGTCTATCTGAAGTCCTCCGCTGAAACCTTGGCTGAAAAGTTCAAATTCGAAACCTGGAAGATCGTCAAGACCTTTAAAGGTGCGGAATTGGAAGGTATCCTCACCGCACATCCGTTCTACGATCGCACTTCGCTGGTCATTTTAGGCGACCATGTTGAATCCGAAGGCACGGGTTGCGTGCATACCGCTCCCGGACACGGGGTCGACGATTTCATCGTCGGCCAGAAGTACGGCCTCGAAGCATTCTGCCCCGTCGACGGCCATGGAAAAATGACCATCGAAGCCGGTGAATTCCTAGTCGGACAATTCGTCGAAGTTGCCAATATGACCATCATCAAAAAACTGGAGGATCTCGGCGCCTTGTTGGCGCTAGAATGGATCGACCATAGTTATCCCCATGATTGGCGGACCAAGAAACCCGTCATCTTCCGTGCGACCACCCAATGGTTCGCATCGATCGAGATGATCCGCAAAGAATTGCTGGAACAGATCGATGCTGTCAACTGGATCCCGAAGTGGGGTCAGTTGCGCATGCGCAACATGATCAAAGACCGCGGTGACTGGTGCATTTCCCGGCAGCGCGTATGGGGCGTCCCGATTCCGATTTTCTACTCCGAAGACGGGAACCCAATTCTCGATGCGGCTGTTTTTGAACACGTTTCGCAACTCTTCGGCGAACACGGTTCCAACATCTGGTTCCTGCGCGAAGCCAAAGATCTTCTGCCTGAAGGGTTTACGCATATCGCTTCCCCCAACGGCATCTTCACGAAAGAAACCGACATCATGGATGTCTGGTTTGATTCCGGGTCTTCCCATACCGCCGTCATTTCCGACCGCGGCGGAGTTCTTCCGGTTGATCTGTATCTGGAAGGTTCCGACCAATACCGCGGCTGGTTCAACAGTTCGCTTATCGTATCGACCGCCTTCAACGGATTCGCTCCCTACAAAACCGTTCTTTCCCACGGCTTCGCACTTGACGGGAAAGGTGAAAAGATGAGTAAATCCCTCGGCAACACAATCGAGCCGAATAAAGTGGTCGCCTCTTCCGGTGCCGATATCATCCGTCTGTGGGCTTCCTCGATCGCCTATCAATCCGATGTCCGCATCAGCGACGAACTCCTCAAGCAAGTCATGGAGAACTACCGCAAGATCCGCAATACCTTCC
>JBBQGS010000146.1:0-3651 GCA_038323255.1 Erysipelotrichales bacterium
GTACATATGGCTTATCTTGCATTCTGGTTCTTCAAGTTACGCAATAAAGAATACGTGGTAAAGCATTCCGCAAAATCATACGGTTATGAAACAGGAATTCTGGAATAGTTTCGATGTAGGTCGTTATAATCGGGAGAATCAAAGGAAACGAACTCTGGATCTGTGTATGCATCAAATAACAGAGGCATATTATCGTAATAACAGGAATGAATTCAGACTGAGTTGTAGCAGCAATCTTTCAAACAGGGAAGTCAGTATGCTGGAAATTATGCTTTGTTTAAAAGAATCAATGAAACGAAAGAAGGTATAAGTCAATGACAGAACAAATCAAATTACTCGCGTTTGTAAACAAAGTTTCGATGACGAAAATGGGGACAAAAAAGGGTCTCACCGAAGAAGACCCAAGATTCAAACTTTTAGAAAAAGTCGTGAGTGAGGAAATGGCGGAAGTGGCTTTGGCACTTGAATACCGAGTTCACTTAAGTGCGGAAGAAGTCGCAAAGAAATGCGGCAAGCCGCTTGAAAGAACAAGCGAATTACTTTGGGACCTTGCTATGGCCGGGGTAGCTACGGTCAAGCGTGAAGAAAAGGGAGATACCTATTGGTATGAAACCTGGGTACCAGGTATTTTCGAAATGGTCGTAAACAATAAGGAAAACGCAAGGAAATACCCGCAAATCGGGAAGGCGTTCGATGATTACGGGTTATTGAGAAACCCCTTAGCTGCCGGAAATATTCCGATGGGGAATGGTTTAATGAGAGTTATTCCGATCGAATCAGCCATCGACTCAGAAAGCAGAAGAGCTTCCTATGAAGAAGTATCGAAATACATCAATGAAGCAAGAGTTCTTTCGGTTTCCGATTGTTCTTGCCGTACTTCAAGGGAAGAAATGAACCAAGGTTGTGGTCACCTAAAAGAAGACATGTGCATCCAATTGGGAGATGCCGCCGAATACTATATCCGCACCGGACGGGGTCGTGAAGTCACGAAAGACGAAGCAATCGAAATCATCAAAAAAGCCGAACGTGACGGACTCATGCATCAAATACCCAACACCGAAGGGGAAGGGCATACGCATGCCATCTGTAACTGTTGCGGATGTTCCTGCTATGCGATGAGAGCTGCCGGGATGTATAACAATCCCGACATGGTTCGTTCTAACTACGTAAGTACCATCGATCCAGAAAAATGTGTCGGTTGTGGTGAGTGTGTCGAGGTTTGCCCGACCAATGCGATTCGCCTTGGACAGAAAATCTGTACGATCAATGAAGTGAAGAATCCGCAACGAACCGAATTTCCTTCGGATACGGAATGGGGACCAGATAAATGGAACCAAGACTACCGTATCAATCGGAAAGAGTCGCTTGACACAGGAACAGCTCCTTGCAAGAGCGAATGCCCTGCACATATTTCTATTCCAGGTTACATCAAACTAGCTTCCCAAGGCCGCTATCGTGAAGCGTTGGAGATGATTAAGAAAGAGAACCCGTTCCCGGCGGTATGCGGGCGCATCTGTCCTGCACTGTGCGAAAGCGCGTGTTCAAGAAGTGGTCTCGATGATTCCGTTGCCATCGACGAAATAAAGAAATTCATCGCCGAGCAAGATCTGCATCAGGAAAGTCGTTTTATTCCGACCATCAAGAACAACTACGACAAGAAAATTGCGGTGATCGGTGCAGGTCCGTCCGGAATGACTTGTGCGTACTATCTGGCGGTTGAAGGGTATAAAGTCACCGTCTTTGAAAAGGAACAGGATTTAGGCGGAATGCTGCAATTCGGGATTCCGGAATTTAGATTGCAAAAAGATGTTATTCGCGCAGAAATCGATATCCTGAAAGAAATCGGGATTACGTTTAAGACAGGTGTTGAAGTGGGTGTGGATGTGACCATCCCGCAATTAAGAGAACAAGGGTTCATGGCGTTCTACGTCGCTATCGGTGCCCAAGGCGGTAAGAAACTTAACATTGAGAATTCCGATGCCGAGAATGTTCTCACGGGAGTCGATTTCTTACGCAATGTCGCTTCAAATCAAATATTGCCCAACCTTAAAAAAACCGTCGTAATCGGCGGAGGAAATGTCGCAATTGACGTTGCACGAACAGCACTTCGTCTTGATAACGCAGGTGTCAGCATGTTTTGCCTTGAATCAAGAGAGGACATGCCGGCATTGAAAGATGAAGTTCATGAAGCACTGAGTGAAGGAATCAATATCTTCAATAGCTATGGACCGAAGCGTATCCTGGCCAAAGACGGAAAAGTAGTTGGAATCGAGTTCAAAAAATGTTTGCGCATCTTCGATGAAAACAAACGCTTCAGTCCAGTTTTTGACGAAGAGGATTGCATCACCGTGGAAGCCGACCACATCCTACTTTCGGTCGGACAACAGATTCTATGGGGATATCTATTTGAAGGGTTAGATGTCGAGATAAACCCGAATCAGACAATCAAGGTCGATGTACAGACGCTTCAATCCAGTGTGAAAGACATCTTCGCTGGCGGCGATGCGGCAACAGGTCCGAAATATGCGATCAATGCCATCGCACATGGTAAAGAAGCCGCTATTTCGATCCATCGTTTCGTCAACCGCGGTCAAAGTCTTGTCTATGGCCGCAATAATAAAGTCTTCTTTGCCTTGGACAAAAATAATGTCGATTATAGCGGATATGACAAAGTCAGCCGCGAACGCGTTTATACATTGCATATCGATGATCTAAAGGGATCATTCAAAGATACAAGAGGCGTTTTGACTGAAGAACAGATCAAAAAAGAAACGATGCGTTGCTTATCTTGCGGTATATCGGTTGTGGATGAGTTCATGTGTGTTGGATGCGGTGCATGTACGATGCGCTGCAAATTCGATGCCATCAAACTTGAACGTAAATTCAATGCCGTCGGCGTTGATTTCCCTGATTTAAAACCGGTCGTTTTACGCCATGTAATCAAACGTAAAGTCAGAATTGTTGCGAAAAATATCAAAACATCCATCTTAGGGAAATAATTGTATATTGAATTGAAGACTGTTATACAAATCGTCATCGACGAAAGAAATAGGGAGGATGTATGATCTTTTTTGAAAACTACACAGTAGTAAATGTATTGTCGGCTGTCGCTTTGATGTTTGCCTTATTCGCTATCAATGAGGCTACACGAAGATCAAAAGTGTTATCGATTCTCATGTTTATCTTGGTTCCAATCTCGTTCACCATATTTGTTTGGCCATACACTGGTGGATCTGGTACTGCTTCTGGATATTGGTTTGCCTGGATCAAGACATACTCTGCTCTAGCCGGTGTCATTGGGTTCATGGTACTTCGTTATGTACCGAAACTACAAAAAAGCAAGTTTATGTTGTTTTTCCCGGCACTCATACTCGCCGTCAATATTTTCGAAGCTGTTTTAAGGGATTTTCAGGTCTCTAAACTTTCAGGAGTCATGGAAAACGGTCTCTTTCTACAAGGTGGTATTTGGAACATCCTCAATGGAATCGCCGGCATTCTATCGATCCTCACGATTACAGGTTGGATAGGAATCCGAATATCCAAAAATAAATACAAAGATATGGTCTGGCCGGACATGCAATGGTTCTATATCGTCGCCTACTGTATCTGGAACATCTCCTATGTCTACAACTGCATACCTAACCGCGCATT
>JBBQGS010000147.1:0-3577 GCA_038323255.1 Erysipelotrichales bacterium
CATGCCACTAAAGAATTCACTTCCCAGACACTGAGCGGGATTTCGATGATCGCGGAAGAAGCGATGTACCGCAAGAAGCTACTGGAAAGCCAAAGCACACATAGTTCGCTGTTGTCTTCGATCAAAGTGATCATGTTTGAAAAGAGCCAGGAAACGGAAGAACATGCCCAAAGAATGATCCAACTGTCAAAAACAATCGGGCAAGCCATGGCGTTGAACGATGATCAGCTCAATCAACTTGAACTGTTGGCGACTTTGCATGATATCGGGAAAATGAGCGTACCGGCCGAAATCCTTTCCAAAACAGGGAAATTGAACGATGAAGAATGGGTCGAGATGCGCAAACACTCGGAAGTCGGATTCAGAATCGCGCAAGTCACACCGGAATTAGTGTCCATTGCGCAAGAGATCCTATGCCATCATGAACGATGGGATGGGAAAGGATACCCCCAAGGACTTTCAAACCATGCTATTCCGCTTTTATCCCGCATCGTTTCGATTGTGGATGCTTATGATGCCATGACAAATGACAGAACCTATCGTCCGGCTTTAACAAAAGAAGAGGCCGTTATGGAAATACAAAAAAACAGCGGGACGCAATTCGATCCGGAAATCGCGCAGATATTCCTTGAAAGGATGCGATAAGTATAGGTTTCTTCGATAGGCCATGTAGATTACCCATATGTGAGTAAACTTTCTTGGATTGTCACTGACATCCCACCAGCGGTCTATGAATTCAATTCAAACAAGAAAAGGCGAACCGGATCGGTTCGCTTTGCGTATAATTATGAATTCCCTTTGTTTCTCTTCTTGAAGTCTTCATCCACATCCGCTTTCCAACTTGTGTCAAAGGCTTTACTGTTACGGGTATTCGTGATGAATTCATTCATCGAATTGTAGGAAGTCTCCATCCCCACTTTGTCCGCATGGAAGTTGGACGTATGGTCCGCGTCGATTCCGTAACGGGCTGCCGTAGCGACCGCATCGATGTTGGCACCCAGGAAGATGAATTCCCATCCGTATTTTTCTTTCTGGCGGGAGATCATTTTCTGCACAGTCGTGTAATTGTATTCGATGCTGGCGTTTTCCATACCGTCAGTCGTGATCACGATGACCACTTTGTCAGCTCGTTGACTCTCAACCGCATGCTTTTGCACATTTCCGATATGATGGATGGTTTTCCCAATCGCATCCAGCAACGCGGTGGAACCGCGGACGTAATATTCTTCACGCGTTACTGGATTGATTTTCTGAATGTCATAGCGGTCGTGCAGCACTTCGAACTTGTCGTCAAACAAGACAGTGCTGACGATCGCTTCGCCCGCTTCTTTCTTCTGCTTCTCCAACATCGCATTGAATCCGCCGATCGTATCGGTTTCCAAACCTGCCATCGATCCGCTCCGGTCGAGTATAAATACTAATTCTGTCATGGTTGTCTTCATTGGGTTTCCTCGTTCTTTCATGAACACAGGATACCAATTTAATCCTACCCCAAGGTCGCTTCCAAAGCGACATTTTTACGCTCCCAATAAAGGTTGCGCATACTTAAATAACACTTCATTGATCTCGAAGATATTATAGAAACCGTTCGCTAGGAAGAACTCGATGATGACATCCGATTTGCTTGCCCGTGAGAGGGTATACCCGGCTCTGGCCATTAGATCCAAGGTCTCGTCCAAATTGAGCTCCAGCGCAATCGCAAACGCGATAGCGGTCGATTTACTCGGCTTGTAGTCCTTGTCGCTGCGAATCTTGGAGAAGAGTTTGCGGTCGACATTGGCTTTCTTGTAGGTCTCTACATCATGCATCCCTTTTTCGTCGATCAAACGCAGAAGTTGTTGAGAAAAGGTCTCATCCAAGGCATTGATGAGGTCTTCCAGTTTCCGTTTCGGCTTCGTAGAGGAAGGAAAGATATTCCGATTCTCTAACGTATTAATAAAAATCAGGTCCTCAGAGGAATCATGCAACGAATACATTTCGTTATTTCTACGCCGATCCGGATGTTCCTCGATATAGTGGTCGTCGATGTATTTCTCGACCGAAGTGAACAATTTCTCACTAAGAACGAAAGAACTCTGATCATAGACCACAAGAATGACGTGAAGGTCATGTTGAAGGAGGTAACTGCCAATCGAAGCGATCGCAACTTGCAAGGCTTCGTCTTTGGGATATCCATAAAGACCGGAAGAGATCAAAGGGAAGGCGATCGATTTGTGGCCGTGTTTATGTGCCAGATCCATCGAATTTAGATAACAGTCTTCAAGAATCTTGGCTTCCCCATGGTTTCCACCATGCCATATCGGACCGACGGTATGAATGATGTTTTTGGCAGGAAGGGCATACCCACCACTCATCACAGCCTGGCCGGGTTCGCAATGACCAATCCGATCACACTCGTCCTGCAGCAAGTCCGCTCCGGCAGCTGAAAAAATCGCACCACAAACACCACCACCCATTTGAAGCGATGAATTGGCAGCGTTGACGATGACGTCGACTTTCATTTTGGTGATGTCGTTGCGTACGATTTCAAAGGTCATTTAGCTATCTCCATTTCAGTGTACGAATAATTGGCTTACTTTTATAAGAAGATTATTACAAATTTTTTCAGTGCATACAAGTTTACGGGCATTGTATCTGACCTAAACCGAGAAATTGATTCAATAACATCCCTGAAGTCCAATATTCGGGACACTTGAAGGAAAGCCCCAATTTTCAGATGATTTGGATAAGAGAAAGAGATATTCGTGTGTTACAATTTGACCATACCTATAAAGAGTACACGAGGGACAAGCCCGATGACTGTACAGCAACCTGCCAATAAGCAAGGTGCTAAAGCTTGATCAATGGGACACAAGACAGATTCGCCCCATTGCACGATGGGGCTTTTTATAGGCTCAAAAAAGGAGAATCCCATATGAGAATCTACTCAAACTTCGATGCTTATCAGTACGGCAGACATATTGGTGTTTTTGGAAAGGTGAAATACAATGGTGAAGAATATGATCTTGATAATCATGAACAAGCATTGCGATTTGCGATTGAATTATCACTGAATGATGTGGTTAAAATTTACAAATATGAAGATTCGCATAATGCCAGTAATAATTCGTATAGTCTATATTTCAAGATGGTAAGTGAAGAATATTTATTCCTCAACACTACCAACGATGGCAAAGAAAACAGAATGCAGATTGGAACATTGCTATTAAACGTGATCAATCATGGAATCGTTGAGAAAATCGAAGTACTAGAAGCTGAGGAGTTCTAGATTATTAGAATTTTTAGAGGTGTATCTAGATATCAAATCCAATTAAAAGAGATTATTTTATGGACTACAATCTTCCTGAGAACCAAATGAAGTGTGAATGTGTTAATTGGAATCACGGAAATTCGAAGTCTTTTTACCGTGTTACTCCGATGATTATATATTACATGCTTAACCGGAATTTCGGATGCGAAGGCAGAGTTCAAGTTCTCATAGAATCTCATCTGGGTTAAGAATTCCTTCAACCTGAGTCACCACGACTACCACTGGCGTCATGTATCGATTCTATATGGTTGAAAAGAGGGCACCGGC
>JBBQGS010000148.1:0-3529 GCA_038323255.1 Erysipelotrichales bacterium
AGAATCGGACCGTATTTCAGTTGCAGGTCCGAATATTGTCCGACATTCGGACGCGGCGTGAATTTCACGGCGACATAATAATGTTTGAGAAAAACGAGCGTTTCATCGATAATCTCAAATCCTAACGCAAGCATGGTTTTACGCAATAGTGCCGTGTCCCGGTTGACTTGAATGATGATCTGAGGGATCTGCTTAAACCGCGCGAGATCGTTGTGCACAATCTGCAGAACGTTTTCGGCGCCCATACCGGCAATCACGACCGCATCCATGGGATCGGGGATCGCACGGATGCCATCGCTAACGACGAAACTGACTTTGTCCGTATATGCACCGCCCGTAAAGGTAGCAATCGCGTGTTTCAGCGGTCCGGGTTTAAGATCGGCGGCATATACAAAGGCACATTTCCCTGTTTTAAGTGCTTCAAGGGGAATATACGCATGATCGGTGCCTACGTCGGCTAAGATACCGCAAGGTGTGACCAGGTTGAAAATGGCTAAAAGGCGCTCATCCAACATTACATTTTATCCACAAAATCTTTCAAACGTTTCGATCTTGTCGGGTGTTTCAATTTACGCAGCGCTTTGGCTTCGATCTGACGGATTCGTTCACGGGTGACGTTGAATTCCTTACCCACTTCTTCCAAAGTACGGGTACGGCCGTCATACAGGCCAAAACGCAGACGCAGTACTTTTTCTTCACGGTCGGTCAAACCCTGCAGGACATTGTTGATTTCGTCCTTCAGCAGTTGATTGTTGGCATATTCATCCGGTGACATCGCGTCTTTGTCTTCAATGAAGTCGCCCAGATGGGAATCGTCTTCTTCCCCGATCGGCGTTTCCAATGAAACAGGTTCAAGCGCGATCTTTTGAATTTCGCGGACTTTTTCCGGCGTGATGTTTTCCATTTTGCCGGCAATTTCCTCGGCGGTCGGATCACGGCCCAGATCCTGTACCAGTTGGCGTTGGACGCGGGTCAGTTTGTTGATCGTTTCAACCATATGCACCGGAATACGGATTGTGCGGGCTTGGTCGGCGATGGCGCGCGTAATGGCCTGGCGGATCCACCAGGTTGCATAGGTCGAGAATTTAAACCCTTTGGTGTAGTCAAACTTTTCGACCGCTTTGACCAGTCCCATATTGCCTTCTTGGATCAGGTCGAGGAAAAGCATGCCCCGCCCGACGTATTTTTTCGCAATCGAGACGACTAGGCGTAAGTTGGCTGAAATCAGGATACGTTTGGCTTCTTCGTCGCCTTCCTGAATTTTCTGTGCGATACCCGGTTCGTCTTCCGGATTCAGCAGGCTGACCCGTCCGATTTCTTTGAGATACATTTTGACCGGATCGTTGATGCGGGAATAGGTGGACGTCGCATAGTTGGCGTCGTACATATCCCGATCGTTCCCCATGTCTTCATTGTCCGACGATTCGGCCGCGTCGTCCGCAAAGAATTCCAGATCGTCGTCCATCAGGGTGACGGTTTCAGTTAGCGGCAGTTCGAGTTCCGCTTCGATGTCTTCGTCTTCGGAAAGCGCGATGCCTTCGCTGGCAAACCATTCATACAAATCCGTCATTTCATCGTCGTTGAGATCATAATGATCCAATGCTTTCAGGATGCCGCTTTGGTAGAGCTTCCCTTTTTCGGAATAATCCCGTTTGAAATCCTGCCGTAAATCGTCGATGGTTTTCATTTGAGCCATGTTAATCCTCCTTCTTCGTTTCTTTTAGACGCAGTTTTTCACTGC
The DNA here is from genome assembly GCA_038323255.1 of Erysipelotrichales bacterium. GTDB lineage: Bacteria > Bacillota_I > Bacilli_A > Erysipelotrichales > Erysipelotrichaceae > GWE2-51-13. The sequence goes on from JBBQGS010000148.1 coordinate 1,742, forward strand.
GTAGTTCTTCTAGCTGTTTGGCGTAAGCACCGCGCAGGTTCATGTCTTCGGTATGTTTGGCCGCTTCTTTCAACTGTTCGATCTTTTCGTTGAGGATGCTCGCCTTACACTGCAGTAAGGCATCGCGCAGCGCATGCCCGTTGTATTCTTTATAATAGATCTCGTTGTTGGATAAGCCGGTCACCATTGAAACCAAGGCGTTGTCGCTCAGGGCGTTGATAAAATCCGCCAGAATGAGTTGAGTGTGGTTGCGATAATAGTCCAGGATCGTCATCGCCAATGCATGGTTGAGCGGATCGGGCAGAAACCCAAGTTCGTCCCTGAACATCAAAGCCGCGACACGGCTGGTCAGCATTTGTCCAAGCACTTCTTTTTCCGCCCATTCCAGGCGGTTCATACGTGCGATCGGAGCGCTGTTACGGCGTATGGGAGTCGATACTTGGCTTTGCGGTATACGCGGTGCCAGCAGTCCCATTTGCTCATTGGAGAGCTTCGTAAGTTGTCCGAGTCGCTGAATCAGCATCTCATTGTCGAAACGGTCGCTCACTTTGGCAATTTCGCCCATCATCACCTTAACAAATTCCTTTTTCTGGGAATAATTGTTGAGGTCGACCGATTTCAATCTGTATTCAATCAGGAAATCAAGCCAGGAAATGCGTTTACGCGCAAACGCGGCCAAGGCTTCGCTGCCGTGCTTTTGACAGATATCGTCGGGGTCCATTCCGGTGTCGTTTTGGATGACTTCGAGTTTGAAGCCTGCTTCCAGTAAAGTGGTCCCGATCTTATAGGTCGCATTCTGCCCGGCGTTGTCGCCGTCGTAACATAAGACGATTTTCTCGCTGATTTGGCGCAGTAATCGTATCTGATCTTTGGTACACGCCGTGCCCAAAGTAGCCAATACATTATAGACGCCTGCACGGTCGAATGCAAGCACATCCGTGACCCCTTCCACCAGGAAGGTTTCACCCAGTTTCCGGCCGTCGGTTTTGGCCCGATGGTAGTTGTACAGTAATCTTCCTTTTGTATAAATCGGCGTTTCGGCCGTATTGACATATTTGGCGATATCTTTGTTTAAAGTCCGGGCACTGTAGCCAACCGGACGGCCTAACGAATCATGGATCGGGAACGTGATGCGACCTGCGAAAACGTCTTTTTCACCGAATTCGTTGATACGCGTCAAGTTCGCTTTCACCAAATCTTCGGCGGTATGACCTTTCGCTTTGAGAAAGCGCGTCAGTTCGTCATTGTCAGGATTGAACCCCAGCTCGAATTTATCGATGGTCAGTTCGGTGATGCCGCGGTTTTTCAGGTATTCTTTCGCGTCCGAAGCCGCCAGCGTATTGAGTTGGTAATGGGTGAACTGGACGCTGTCCTTCAAACAGGCATAGAGCTTTTGCATCGCCGGATCGATGACTGCTTGATCGGACGTTAAGTCCACGCTGAGTTTAAAGCCGACCATTTCGGCGACTTTGACGACTGCTTCGCGGAAAGAAATCTTTTCATAATCGCGCACGAAGGTGAAAACATTCCCCCCGGCACCGCATACGAAGCACTTGTAGATCTGCCGGTCGGTGTTGACATTGAGCGAGGGATCGTGATCATCATGAAAAGGGCAAACGGCGCTCATGGCTTTGCCCTTCTTGACCAACGGCAGATAGTGTCCCACGATTTCCGCGATATCCGCTCTTTGGCGTAAATTGTTTAGTTCTTCTTCACCAAGTTCGTACAAACTTCCACCTCACAATCTAGAATCGGCAACGTTCTTCAATATAACTGTTGAGCGTGTCG
>JBBQGS010000149.1:0-3513 GCA_038323255.1 Erysipelotrichales bacterium
AATAGATCGAATAGCATAGACTTCTTGCTTCGCGTACTTCGCGAAACAGGAGCGAATTGGGGAGTTGCCCCAACATGACAACCGCTAAACGATGGGCGGTATAGTGCTTATCAAAGACGTCGGTGTGGGTCGAATACAGGCGAATCAGATTGGTCTGTTCGATGTCGCGCTCGACATGGCCGGATTGAAATTTACTGATACGGTTGGCATAGGCGCTTTCAATTTCCCTGGATTCATCCAGAAAAGCGAACTTTGCTTTCAGTTGCGCAAGCAATGATGCTTCATCGAAATCGCCGACCACAAACATGTCAAAACGAGCCATTGATAAATGTTCTTGATAGTAATCAGCAAGTTGTTGAACCGTGATTCCTTCGACGACCTCTTTTTTGCCTTGGCTGAAAATTGCCAACGGACTACCCTCGCCGGCCAAACTGCAGGCATTGATCATCGCGAACTGCGAAGGATTGTCTTCATAGCGAATTAACGCAGCAAGTACATTGGTTTTCGCCTCCAACAGCGTGGCTTCGTTGATTAGCGGAAACTGTAATAAGTCCGCGACGAAATCCATGGATTTTTGAAACGGTCCATCAGATGCATAGCGGTCGCTAATCGTTTTGAAACGGAGTTCCAAGCCGTGCGCTTTTCCATATGCAGTGGTTTTGGTATCGATTGCAAGACCGTAACATGCGTCGCACATCGCTGTAATGTCGCTTTTCAGCGGGTAATGTTCACTGCGGTCGATCAGAATCTGCGCCAACAGACTGCGCATGCTGACATAGGGTTCCGCATTGGGTCCTAACAGCCGTAGTGAACAGGTAATGTCTTTGAATTTCTCCGTCTTCAACAGGTGAAAACGGCCGTAATGGATGAATTTCTCCATAGGTGGCTCCTTAATGCCGGTACATGAATTGTGTTATAATATTCCCGAACCGAGGTGACTCTGTGTGAAGGGGAATACTTACGAAAAGCATGAGCTTCTCGTCGTGGTCGACATGATCCGGGGCTTCATCGAACAGGGACCGTTAAGCGACCCTGCGATTAGCATTATTATCGACGATAACGTTGAATTAATCAAGGATTTTACCATGCGCACTCAACCCGTCATCGCCTTCAGGGATGCGCATGAGGCAGATTCGCTCGAGTTTGCGAGCTATCCTTCGCACTGTCTAAAGGGTAGCGTCGAGAGCGAATTCGTCGATGCGATAGGGGCTTTTGAAAAACAGATGATCGTAATCGACAAAGATACGACCAACGGCTTCCATACGCCGACCTTTCAAACCTTCCTAAAGCGCGAAAAACCGTTTGACCGAATCGTGATCGGGGGTTGCGGCACGGACATCTGCATCCTGCAGTTTGCACTTACGTTGAAGACCTACCTGCAGACCAATCAACTGAAAACCGAGGTTGTCGTAGTTAAGGATGCGGTGGAAACGTTCGACGCACCCGGTCATAACCGACAAGAAGTTAACGCATTTTCGTTTATGTTAATGAGAAATGCCGGGATTCTGATTCCTGAGCACTGGGAGAAACAATGACCATGACCATGCAAGATGTTACGATGCTAACCGATTTCTACGAATTTACAATGGCCTATGCCTATTTCAAAGAAAATCGGCATGAACAGATCGCCTATTTCGATATGTTTCTACGCCGCATTCCCGATGACGGCGGCTATCTGATTTTCAACGGGCTCAACCGCTTGATCGATGCGATCCAACAGTTCAAGTTCACCGAGGAACAACTTACCTATTTGACCAATACCAAGTGTTTCGACGATGAATTCATCGATTACCTACGCCATATGAAAATGCATCTTGATATCTGGTCAGTCGAAGAAGGCATGCCGATATTCGAGAACGAGCCGCTGGTCACTGTGCGGGGAACTTATATTCAGGCGCAGATTATCGAAACGCTTTTACTGCTATGCGTGAATTATCCGATTTTGGTCACCACGAAAGCCAGCCGCATCGTCAATGCGGCACGCGGACGCGCAGTGATGGAATTCGGGGCGCGGCGGGCCCAGGGTACCGATGCGGCAGTCGAAGGCGCGCGCGCCGCGGTGATCGCAGGTTGTGTCGGCACGTCCAACGTACTGGCCGGCATGCGCTTCAATATCCCGATTTCAGGGACGATCGCGCACAGTTACGTGCAACTACATGATTCGGAATACGACGCATTCCTAAGTTATGCGAAAATACAGCCGGACAATTCGGTTTTCTTGGTCGATACCTATGACACACTGAAAAGCGGCGTTCCCAACGCCATCAAAGTAGCGAATGAATATCTGATTCCCAATGGATATCGTCTCAAAGCAATCCGCATGGACTCAGGCGACCTCGCTTATCTTTCCAAACGGGCCAGGAAAATGTTGGATGACGCCGGGTTGGATGATTGCAAGATCGTGGCTTCCAATTCGCTGGATGAGGTCATCATCGATGATCTGATTCTGCAAGGATGTAGGATTGATTCCTTTGGGGTTGGCGAAAACCTGATCACATCGAAATCCTCGCCTGTTTTGGGAGGAATCTATAAAGTCGTCGCACACGAAAAAGACGGCGAAATCATCCCAAAAATCAAAATCAGCGAGAATATCGAAAAGATTACCAATCCCGGTTTCAAGAAACTTATTCGTTTCTACGATCGGGACACCAAAAAAGCGATCGCCGATCTTGTCTGCTTGGCTGACGAGGTCATTCCGTTGGATGAATATGTCCTGTTCGATCCGGTGACAATCTGGAAAAAGAAGACGATTACCAACTATACCTACAAGCAACTGCAAGTTCCGATCTTCGTCAACGGCGAGCTCGTCTATACGACCCGCAATACCGCCCAGACGCGTGAATTCTGTAAAGATCAGATGGATACCATCTGGGACGAAGTCAAGCGTCTGCGCAACCCTCATCGCTACTACGTCGACCTTTCCCAAAAACTCTGGGATCTGAAGAACCAACTGATCGAAGAAAACCGCAAATAAAGATATGGCTGCCGTAAGTTACACTACGGCAGTTTTTTATGCCCAATCCATCATCTAAGTTCGCATCGTGTGCGGCGACTATGTCTGAATTCTTGCCAGCTATGCAAAATAGCCTAATCTAAGATAGTCATCCTAGAAAAATCCGAACAACGAAATTGCGACTCAGAAATTGCATCACAAAAAAAGATGCACCGAAGTGCATCTGTCAAATTAGCGTTTCCCTGCATCGTAGGGCTCCCCGGCTGCTTTAGGCGCTGAGGAGTTTTTCGATGTGAATGCCAGTACAAGCAAGGTGGCTAGATACGGCGTGATTTTATACGTAACGGAAGGCAGGTTTAAGGCCGCCAGGAACGGAATGATCGTTGACACCGCGGATATGGTTTTCATCAGGCCGAAGAATGTCGCAGCCAGTAAAATCCGACTCGGTTTCCACTGCCCGAATATCAGGACGGCGATCGCCAAGAACCCATAACCGGCGACACTTCCGCTAAAGTTGGTGCTGATCGGAACGACGAAGATCAAACCGCCCATCCCGGCTA
>JBBQGS010000150.1:0-3498 GCA_038323255.1 Erysipelotrichales bacterium
CCTTGATTTATAGATGTAACCTCTTACATTCGTTTTTATTTCCGCTACAATAAAGGTACGGAGGATGGTTTATGCCCTATCTGATCTGTTTAAGTTCATTTGGTTTCACTTTGTGGCTGATTCAAGCGACCCTTGAAAAAAATCCTTACCGCTTCAAAATCAAAGTCGTCGCATGTGCGCACTTTCTTCTATTGGGACTCGGTGCGCTGTTTTTTTCGCACCTGGAATTGAATGAATATGGATTGGTCTATGGTTTACTCTTTTCATTCTGCGGCGATCTCTGTCTTGGATTGCGCTCGAAAGGGAAAATCTATTTACCGCTTGGCCTGCTTTTCTTCATTTTTGCCCAGGTTGCCTTTCTAAGCATCTTCCCGTTTCATTTCTTCAACATCGCCCTATTTGCGGTGACGATGTTGATCCAGATCCTTGCGATCGGCACACTCACCCTAAAGTTCGGATTGAATTTACCTTCGAATATCGCACTGCTGGCCATGCTTTACGATTTCTTGCTGATCGGCGTCTTTATTCTTGCCATAGGAAGTTATCAGGAAGTTCCTTCGATGATCGGCTTCCTTCGGCTAAGCGCATCTTTTATGTTTTTACTCTCCGATTCGATTCTTTTTACGCACTATTTTATCCGACCCAAACAAAAAGCACAGGTATGCCTGTACTTGTTGCTTTATCAATCGGCGCAGATGATCTTCGCTTTTACTTTATGGTTGTAGGAAATACATATGTCGCGAAATCACGGTATTCCGTTTCCGTTAGCCGGTCGCTTCCAAAATTATCAAATTTATGTTTGCCGTCATGCAGAAATTCCTTACTTGTCAGCATAAAATAGGTATGCAGAACCCGATTCTTGGCATCCGGGATGGGATCATCCCAGGTTGCATCGATATATAGCCAGTTTTTCCCATCATAAACCATATTCCAGGCATGTTCCATATTGAGGGATGCGATATAAATGATCGGGATGTTCCGAGTCTTCGCCAACGCCATTAACGCTCTGCTATAGCCGCTGCAAACGGCTTTTTTATTGGTGAAGACGCCGTATGCCTCAAAAGACGCACTACCGCGGTATTGTTCGAGATTCAGTTTCAGGATGCTGACATCGTACTGTGTTTCCTTGACTACCTTGTCATGGATGAGTGCCAGTTGGGTAGTATTATCTTTATTGTCCAGATTCAAGTTGAGCAAGAAAGAATCGACGTTTTGTTTCAGACTTGCATCATTTTGTGTATCATGTTTAATCTCGACGAAATTGACTTTATCGACCGAGCTACCGAAACGGGAATACTCTGTGTATCCCATCGAAAACGTAAACGGAACATAGATGATGCTTTCCAAAAACATGAAGGTTTTTTGAAGTGAGAGATCGGTTGGCGAGCGATAACTGATTTTCGTTTGTCCGGCTTCCATTTTTTTGGCAGCCAACAGAGCCAACTCGCTTTCCGAACTGACCATGAACAATTCGGTTTCTTTCATATACGATTCAGGGCGAATCTTGTTGAAAACGACTCCTGCACCAAGATAATCACTCGCCGATGTGGTAAAAGTCGGTTCGAAAGGACCGATTGTATTTTGGATGAAGGAACATCCGGCCAGTGTCACTACCAAGAGGATACAGAGCAGTTTTTTCATTCCAACCTTCGCTTTCTTGCTTTATTTTACCATATACAGTCAGATTCGCATAAAAAAACAAAGCATTACGCTTCGTCTTTTAAGATATATTGGATGGCCAAGCAACCGGGACCGCCTTGCGTAATCATCGCAGGGGTCAGTTTCAAAATTTCGATATCCGCATCTTGTATTTTCGCCACGATGACCGCCATCGCCTGTTTCGCCACTTCTAAGTTAAAGGCATGGGAGATGTAGATCTTGTGTTTCGCACTAACTCCGCGCTTTTTCATTTCATCGCTGATCGAAGCGATTGCTCCCGCCCAAGTACGCCCGACAGCGAATTTTTCCAGCCGCTCGTGGTTGGCGGATGTAACCAAAATCGGTTTCATTTTCAAGAGACCGCTGAATGTTGCCGCCATAGGCGTCAACCGTCCGCCACGTTTCAAAAAGTTAAAATCGACCGGTATGAGAAAGGAGTCGCATTCTTTTAGACAACTCTGCATCTTATCGACGATCTCTTTGATCGAGTTCTTACTGTCGCGCATTTTTATTGCCAAGTGGACTAAGTACTGTTGGGGTCCGGCTAAGGTTGTCGAGTTGAATACGGTCACATTTTGCAGGTCCATGCTTTTCACAATCGAACTTGCCGCATCAAACGCAGCACTTAACCCTTTCGCCATGGCGATATGCAGGGTTTCTTCCTTGGATTCAAAGGCTTCTATCACTTCACCCACAGCCGGCTGCGATGAATACGCCGCTTTGTTTTTAATTAGTTCTACGAAATCTTCGGACGAGATGTCCATGTAATCCCTATAATTCTTATCCCCCACCGCAATCTGAAGCGGTATGATCGTTATTTGCGCTTGTTTGGCATCTTCGACGCTAATCAAGCAACCGCTATCGGTACTAATTTTCATATTATCCTCCTATTTTAGAAATATTGTAACATAACTTGCGTCAATTGCGAGGATTCCTGCACTTTTGTTTTCTTGTTTCCGCGTGTACAATAGACACGGAGGATCATTTATGAAATTCAATGAATATGTATATACACGTCCGGATTTTGAAACGGTATCCGCGAATCTGAAAAATAGGATTGCGCAGTTAATAACAGCCAAAGATGTCTTAGTTCAACTCGCCCTAATCAAGGAAATCAACGCCGTCCGCAACCATATCACGACGATGGGTACGCTGTCTTCAATCCGCCATTCGATCGATACCGAAGATGTGTTCTATGAAGCTGAAAACGAATACTGGGATAACCAACGTCCGTTCTATGAAGAACTGAACGTAGTTTTCTACCAGGCCTTACTTGCGTCGCCGTTTTTAAATGAGCTTAGGCAAGCGTTGCCTGAACCTTTCTTCAAGATTGCGGAATATGCCCTGAAATCATTCGATTCTTCGGTAATTGAAGAAATGCAGGAAGAAAACAAACTCTCGTCGCAATATGGAAAACTGCTGGCATCGGCGCAGATCGAATTCGACGGAAAGATCTATACTTTATCCCAGCTGACCCCTTTCACGCTCAATGTTGATCGCGGCATGCGCAAACGCGCCATCGATGCCAAAACAGGCTTCCTCAAGGAACATGAATCTGAAATCGACGAACTCTACGATAAATTGGTGAAACTGCGTACGCAGATTGCGCATAAACTCGGTTATCCCACTTACACCGAACTCGGCTACATTCGCATGCAACGACTAGATTACAATGCTGAAATGGTCGCCAATTACCGCAAACAGATTCTGGAAGACATCGTTCCGGTCGCAACGAAACTCTACGCCCGCCAGGCCAAACGCTTGGGACTCGCTAAACTTTCCTATTACGATACGAAATTCGAATTCTTCGACGGGAACGCAACCCCGATCGGTGCTGCC
>JBBQGS010000151.1:0-3409 GCA_038323255.1 Erysipelotrichales bacterium
GTCCTGGGGCAAAGCAGGCGGGAACCAAAACGTCATCTTCGATGACAAATTCATCGAAGGATTTAAAACATTAGCTGATATCGTCCACACGGAAGGCGGTTTATTCGTCGTCCAAATTTCGCATGCCGGCGGGAAAGCACCGGTCGACGAGAATGAAGGGAAGAAGGCGAAATCACCTTCCGGACATAAGCTCAAAGACGGTACCTCAACCAAAGCGCTGACTATCGAAGAAATCCAAACCATCAAAGCAGATTTTATCCAGGCGGCGATCCGTCTGAAATCCGCCGGAGTCGACGGGGTACAACTGCATGCGGCGCACGGTTATCTGTTGAGTGAATTCGTGAATTTCGTGGACAACGAGCGCACGGATGAATACGGTGGGTCACCCGCAAACCGTATCCGTTTGGTACGCGAGATCCTTGAAGGGATCAAAGAAGCTTGTGGGAAAGAATTCCCGGTGCTGGTCAAAATCAATTCCAACACGACCGAGAAAAACAAACGCTATCTAGAAGATCTCGGGGAAATGTTGGAGATCCTGAAACAGGTAGGCATCGATGCAGTAGAACTGTCAGGCACGGGATTCTCCGATCTGCGCGATGAAGAAGCACCGTATTTCCTGAAAGCGGCGAAAAAACTGCGCAAACAGGTCGATGTACCAATCATCCTGGTCGGCGGAGTGCGCGACATGAAAGAAATCGAGCGTGCCTTGGATAAAGGAATCGATGCGGTGGCAATCTGCCGTGCTTTCATCTGCGAACCGGATTTAGTTCAGCGACTCAAAAAAGGGAAACACGCGAAATGTGTCCACTGCAACAAGTGCTTCACCTTGCCGAAAACAAAAGGAAAACGCTGCGTTTTCCACTAAAATCAAACTGCTATTAAACCGCCGACATCGATTGTCAGCGGTTTTTTTATACTTAACCAGCAGATTTTTGAAAATATATACATTCAAATATTATATACCTTGACAGGCGAAGTATATATATGTATTATGTAACTGTAGCAAGGAGGGATGTCATGAATATTACATCCGATATCCTGCGCGGACACACAGAAACCATCATCCTGCGCCATTTACTGAACAAAGACAGTTATGGATATGAGATCAACAAGTCCATTCAGGAGAAAACGAACAATCAGTTCGAATTGAAGGAAGCCACACTCTACTCAGCGTTTCGCAGAATGGAAAGCGCCGGATGGATCACCTCGTATTGGGGAGATGAAACCACAGGCGCGCGTCGACGGTATTACGCCATCACACCGGAAGGACGAAACTATTACCAACAAAACAGAAAAGATTGGGAGGAAGCGAAACTCCTGATCGACACACTCATTTAAGGAGGCAACAATATGATTGCGAAAATCAGAGCATACATCACCCGTGCATTCGAGGATGTGCCGCGTACCAAAAAATCGATGGAGATGCAGGAAGAACTCATCAGCAATCTACTCGAGAAATTCAATGATCAGTTAAAAGTAGGGAAGAGTGAAGAAGAAGCGTATACCATCGTCATCGCCGGAATCGGAGATCTCAGCGAGTTGACCGAGGGATTACGTGAACGCCATGTCCTATCAGGTCCGACCCCGACCGAACGCAAACGCAATGCGATGCTGGTTGCCATCGCCGTCATGATCTATATCATGAGCCCGGTCGTCTTGATTCTATCGGAGACAATGTTAGGTGCACCAATCATGGGTCTAACAATCATGTTTGGTATGATTGCCATCGCAACCGGATTACTCATCTACAACAATGCCAGTAAGCCGAAGTACTTGCGTGAAGAAGAAACCATGGTTGAAGAGTTCAAAGAATGGAAATCGGGACGTCAGAAGAACAAATCGCTCTATGAAGCAATCAGTTCCGCTTTCTGGCTGATCGTCGTCGCGATCTATCTTTATTACAGTTTCACGACGTTTAATTGGAACTTCTCATGGATTATCTTCATCATCGCCGCCGCCATCCAGAACATCTTCAAAGCGTTATTGGAAATGAGACGCCGCGATGAATAGCCGCAATATTGCCAACGGCATTCGCGTCGTTGTGTGGGCGATTGTTGCAATCGTCGCCAGTCTTCTTATGCTTTCTTTCTACAATGGAGAGAATCCCTTACAAATTATTGACAACCATGACGGACCTCTGAGCGTCCTGCAAGAGAAAACTATCACCGAGATGATCACATCCGTCAATTTAGATTGGAATGCCGGGGGAGTCACAGTACGTGCCTCTAGCGATGATAAAGTTCACTTGGTCGAACGTTCCTATGAAAAAGTTACCGAGAGTAAGTGGGCATCCGTTACGGTCGCCGGGGGAACCCTCAGGATTGCCAGCCGTAATAAGAATATATTCAATTTCTTCTTCTGGCATTCGCCACAGACCTATCTCGAACTGAGTCTGCCGGCCAAAACCTATGAATTCTTCAAACTAAACGTCACCTCAGGCAACAACGAAATATTCGATCTATCCGCAAAGAAAACGGATTTCAATTCGACATCCGGGGATCTGAGTATTAAGAATCTTACGGCGGATACGTTGGACTTCAATATGACTAGCGGACAATCGGTTTTCGAAAACGTGAAGGTCCATGATCTTAGCGGCGTCATGACGTCGGGCAACTTGCGTTATGTCGGTGTCGTCGATCAGTTACTTGACGTGACAATCACCAGCGGTCAATTTAAAACGACGTTACAAGAGATGGCACCTAAAACCATCGATTTCCAGATGACTTCAGGTCTGGCGAAATTTGAACTGGCAGCTCCGGCTGATTTCCAACTTCAACTATCCAAGACTTCAGGAAGCTTCACTGCCAACTTCGCAGCCGTACAGGATGGCAACCGATACACCTACAAAACCGGTCGTGACAACTATCGATTGGGAATGACCAGTGGTTCGCTGACATTTAGCGTACTGAACCCATAAGCGCGGGAAACCGCGTTTTTTATTGTAAAGATGGACCTTTAGTGCCTGAAAATAGGTATATATCGCTTGCATAGCTCAATCACAAGGCATACAATTCTCATGTACCTTATACCTTAGGAGGTTCTATGGGCATCATCGAAACAAAGAAGCTGAGTAAGTATTACGGGAAATCAAGAGGCGTCATCGACGTCGACTTGTCGATCGAAGAGGGGGAAATCTTTGGATTCATCGGTCCTAACGGAGCCGGTAAATCGACGACGATCCGCTGTCTTTTAAATCTGATTAAACCGACATCGGGTAAAGCCATGATGTTTGGACTGGACTGTCAGAAAGACTATCGGAAAATCCATGAAGAAATCGGCTATCTTCCTTCCGAAGTATTCTACTACGACAATATGAAGGTGAAAGAACTGTTGGCCTATTCGGCATCTTTCTTTAAAAAAGATTGTTCGGCGAAAATCAAGGAATTAGCGAAACGCCTGGACCTTGACC
>JBBQGS010000152.1:0-3380 GCA_038323255.1 Erysipelotrichales bacterium
GCTCGACCTCCAACATCCCCATCATCCCCACATCCGTTTGCGAATCTGGGACGCGGATACCGGCAACCACCTCAATAGCCGCCGACTCATCAAACAACTGACCGATTACGATTTAACTACCCATGATCCAGAGAATTTTAAGGTTTCGCTGCGTCCCAACCGCCATATTCAGTGTGAACGGCGCTTTGATTGGCCTGATTTAGCCAATGGTGAAATCTATCCCGAAGGACGATGCAAAGCCGGCATGATGATGGCCGTGCTGGCCGATGGAACAGTCACCCCCTGCTGTCTTGACGGCGAGGGTGCAATCGCACTGGGAAACCTGAACCATGTTACACTGGATGAAGTACTAGCATCGCAACGCTATAACGACTTTCTCAAAGGGATGAACGACCGTAAACCGAGTGAAGCGTTATGCCGGTCCTGCAGTTTCAAACAACGCTTTGATAACAACCCGAAGGAGGATATCCTATGATCACGACAGTAACCCTGAATCCCGCGATTGATCGCACGCTGACGCTTGAAAAACTATTGCCCGGCGAAGTGAACCGCATCGATGCCACGTTTGAAACAATGGGTGGCAAAGGGATCAATGTCGCACGGATTTTGAAACTGCTCGATGTGGAAGCAGTCGCAACCGGGATGATTGGGAAAAAGAACATCGCTCTTGTTGAAACGTATCTCAACGAAATGCACCTGGTCTATGATTTCCATGAAATCAATGCGATTACCCGTACTAATCTGAAAATCGTCGATACATCGAACCAATTGACCACGGATCTCAACGCAGAAGGTTTCACAGTGAAAGCCAGCGATCTCAGAAGTTTTAACCAACGGCTAAAAACCTGGGCGATGCGCAGCGATTTCGTGGTGCTGAGCGGCAGTCTTCCGCAGGGTTTACCGGCGGATACCTATCGCAAACTGATGGTCGAACATGCAGGAATGAGCGAATTCGTCTTGGATACGGATGGCGAAGCATTGGCGGAAGGCGTGAAAGCACATCCCTTCCTGATTAAACCGAATCTTGAAGAATTAAACCGAACCTTCCGCAAAAACCTTACCGATGAGCAGGAAATCATCGCGTTCGCACATATTCTCTTGGATACCTACGACATCGGGATGATCTTGATTTCATTGGGCGACAAAGGAAGTCTGTTAGTCACCTCCGATGCGCATTATCGCGCATCAAGTCTTCAAATTAGCGTAAACAGTACGGTGGGTGCCGGCGACGCGATGCTGGCGGGGTTTCTGGCCGGGCTGAACCGAAGCCTCAATCTCGAAGAATGCCTCCGTATGGCCAACGTATGCGGTGCTCTGACCTGTGCACGAAAAAACGGTGCAGCGATCGAATATGAAGAAGTGATGGAACGCATGGCTGAAATCGAAATCACGAAAGTCTAACAGAACCATGGTGAAAACCATGGTTTCTTTCACAAAAAACAAAAAGAATGGGGATAGACGAAAGTTCACGCAGCCATGATTTGTGATACACTGTTACTAAAGGAGGATATCAAAATGAAAGGAAACAAAGAATTAATCTCAACGCTGAATCTACTTCTAACCGACGAATTGACTGCGACCAACCAATACATCGTTCATTCCGAGATGAACGCTAACTGGGGTTATACGAAACTGCATAACCATTTCGAAAAGCGCGCAATTGAAGAAATGAAGCATGCGGAGAAACTGATCGCACGCATTCTGTTCTTGGAAGGAATTCCCATCGTCAGTAAGCTGACCGAAATCAAGATCGGCGCGGATGCGAGTAAACAACTGCTCAGCGACCACCATGCGGAAGAAGGCGCCATCAAGGCCTATAACGACGCAATCGTCCAAGCCGGCGAAGTACGCGACTATGCGACCCGTGAAATCCTTGAAAGCATCCTCAACGACGAAGACCGCCATATCGACGAGATCGAAGAACTGCAGGACCAGATTTCACACATGACCCTTCCGCTCTTCTTGACAACCCAACTCTAATCGAAGCGTTTATTCATTCTAAACAAAAAATCCCTATCTAATATTAGGGGTTTTTTATGTTCAATCCTAGATAGGTACTCTTATGATTTACGCTTTCGTTTCTTATTCTTTTTAATCGGGTTCATAACATAGATTAGAAGCAATCCAGCACCGCCAACTGTGAATTTACCTAAATCTAAATGTGTATCCCTTTCTAAACCACTTAAATACGGAGCTTTTTCTAAATACTTAATGAGGATAACGCTTATACCATCCGGCTTCATAAATAAAGGGGAACCAATTACAGTCGTACTACCACTGTATTCAATGCCATTGATGAAAAATTGATAGCCTAAACGATAGGTATATTGATTTGGAATCGCTTCTGGTCGTTCACCTAATATTCTGCGGTATGAAGTAATTGTACCATTCGTTGTTTGACCTATCATTCCTAAGGCAGTAAAAAACATTGGATTAATGATTAAACTTAAGCCAATTAAACTAATTAGGACTCTCCAAAAATACTTCTTAATCAGATTCATTCTTTAACAGCTTTCCATTCATGGACATAATTCGTACCCATCCTTGCGCGCTGAATAAAAAGACAATAAGTATTTCAAACGAAAATCCTATTGCGATCCCGAACTGAAAAAAAAGATTATTATGTTTAAAAGGAGTAATTTTCGAAGTGTATATGATGGAATTCATGAATCCTCCTAATTGACTAAATAAATCTGCATTACTAACTTAAAATATAGCCTTTAGATGATCGTTATTCAAGTTATATTCGGAATTATACTTTCAATATCCAATATCGTGTGAATACTATTCCATTCATTTGATTGAACGGACTAAATTTTCATTAATCAGAAGATGGAAGTGATTTTAATTTGCCCTTGATAGATCACTGATCCAACAAACAATCAAGCAGTAAGGTTGTATGATGAAAACATCTAATGTAGATTTAAACGATCGAATAATCATGTCTGAAGTTGTTGGGCAACACAAAAAAAGATAGAAAAAGGATGGCAATTTGCCATCCTTTAGTCGTTTAGTCTTTCTTGACTCCACTTAAGATCGAATCGATGCGCTGGCCTCTGTCAAAGGATGTATCAATTAGGAAAGTAAGCTCGGGAATCTTTTTAATATCGAGTTTCTTGCCTAAGATCGAACGCATATACCCTTTCGTATGATTCAATGCCTCTAATTGCTTCTCGGGATTCTTGGATTTATCCAAGAATGTGACATATACCTTACAGTAGGAATTGTCATTGGATAGCTCGACATCCGTCACGGTAACGAATCCGATGTTGGGATCTTTTACCTCGAATTGGATCATTTCGGAAATTTCTTTCAGAATGATGCCGGATAAACGTTCTTGTCTGACGCCCATGGGAATTCCCCCTTTCTTACTAGACTTG
>JBBQGS010000153.1:0-3365 GCA_038323255.1 Erysipelotrichales bacterium
AAAAAGCCTTTGTTTAAAGGCTTTTGGTACTACATGGTGCCGACAACAGGAATTGAACCCGCAACCTACTGATTACGATTCAGTTGCTCTACCAATTGAGCTATGTCGGCACGCGCACAAGTATCATACGAAAACACGGGCGACCTGTCAATTGTTTTTTGCCTTTGGCAAGGTACTTATTCGGTGCTTTCGATGATTTGCGAGACACTCAGTTCATCGTATCCCGTCTGCATGTCGAAGGATCTGTGAAGGGTCCATTCATCGGAAAAATCGGCGATGATAACTTCGCAGGTTGTATTGACCAACGTGCCTTCTTTCAAATGACCACCGAAGGTTTGGTGATTGTTGTCGATGCATAAAATGTGAAGATGATCGCCGTCACGGGTAATGGTACCAGTCAATGAAACGATTTCCATATCCGCTGTCTTCGTTTGAATCGTCACTCCATCGGCGATCCGAACAACGGTTTGCGAAACGCAACCGACCGCCGATAGGATGCAGCCGGATATAATGTTCGCACTTTTACATCGTGTTTCGATCTCTTGTCTAAGATCCTGTTTAGGAAGAATTCTGAATGCCAAGGTTTTCATAGGAGTTCCTCCGCTATCACTATACCATAATAAAAAACCATACGCTGCCAGTATGGTTTTTTATAGAACAAGGACAAACGATTTAGGGGGAATTGAGAAAGCTGCTCTTGTCTATAGTCGAATGACTATAGACAGAGTATAAATCTAAATTGTGTAAGAAGTATGTAAATTATGTGTAAAAGATGTGAAACTATTTCAAGGAATCAGATCGTCGAGAATCGCATTCCCTTTATCTTTTTCCTGTTCTGCAGCAAAGCGTTCTTCTGTGTGGATTTAGATGCCGCAGATGTCTGCGAAGTGATGCCCTTCAAACGCTGCATCACTTTTGAGAAAGGTACCGACAATAAAATTTGAAATCATACTGTCGGCGAAATCGTACACGACGCCCTCATTTAAGCCTAGATCGTCACTGAGGGCTGGAAGTTTGTTACGTTGGCGAAGCAGATCTTTCCAGAGCATTATCTTTGCGTGTAGCGGTTTGTGGTGGCTTAGTCTGGGTGGTGAATGATTTGATGTTGTATGAGTTGCAATATAGTTTTACTTCGCTTATTTTCTCCATAGTTACACAAAGAAAAAACACGGCTATCCGTGTTGTTCTCTGATTTTTGGTGGAGCTGAAGGGGCTCGAACCCTCTACCCCAACGCTGCCAGCGTTGTGCTCTACCAGATGAGCTACAGCCCCAAAAATCAATGGTCGGGACGACGTGATTTGAACACGCGACCCCTTGCTCCCGAAGCAAGTGCACTACCAAGCTGTGCTACGTCCCGAATAATAAAAAAAATAAATGGCGCGCCCGACAGGACTCGAACCTGCAACCTTTTGAATCGGAATCAAAAACGCTATCCATTGCGCCACGGGCGCCCGAGAACCGATTATTTAAATGGTGGACGCTGAGGGGCTCGAACCCCCGACCCCCTGCACGTCAAGCAGGTGCTCTCCCAACTGAGCTAAGCGTCCATAGCCATTCACTGCAGAGCGCATTAGTATGTTAGCATACGGCCAAAAAAAAGGCAAGTATAAATCATGAAAACAAGGCACTTCAAGGCGATTTCAGGTCGTGTTGAGCGTGCCTTGCACTATTTTTACGGATTGCGGAAACAGTCTAATGATTACTCAATCTTGTTCTTTTTTCGCATGTCCTTTATAGCTGTACATACGGTCATCGGCGACTTTCAACAGTTCTTCCATGGAAGTTCCGTCATTGGGGAAATCAGCGATCCCATAACTAAATGAACAGGAGATATTCTGCGAACCGACCATTAAAGGGTTTGCTTTTAAATCATCCAACAGTTTATCGAATTTCTCCTCAAGTTGCTTATGATCGGTATGATAGAATATACCGACGAACTCGTCACCGCCTAAACGTGCGATGAAATCACTGGTACGGGTGTTGCTTTCCAATTCGCGGGCAACGCTCTGAATCGCTTTGTCGCCGACCAAATGTCCGAAGGTATCGTTGATTCTCTTCAAGTTGTCCATATCGAACATCATGAGGTTGAACGTATCATCATAGCGCTCCGCGAGTTCCTTCACCAGTGCGAACTGTTCTTCGAAATAGGCACGGTTATAGAGATTGGTCAAACGATCGTAGCGGGCCATGAAGGCCTTTTCTTGATACGACAGATGGTTCGACAGAGCGATTTCGATGCTGTTGCGTATGAACTCCATCGATCTTTCGTCATCTTCATCAAAAGCGTTCGTTTTAATGGCATCAATACTTATAATCCCGAATAGCACCCCTTTATAATAAATCGGAGCGGTGATGGACGATTTGATATACACATCTTCTCCGAAAACAGTTTGATGAAGGTAATACTTATCAAGTGCTTCCAAATCAGGAATATTCGCGATGGAATTCATCTTACCTTGTGTCGCCCGATACAAAAACGCTTCTTCGATCGGAAGGGTAAAACCTTTGATGTGGTCATCATATCCGACATAGGATGAAATATAGAGATGTTCATTCTCTTTAATTAGGATCGACCCGAGTAAACCGTTGGTCAACGCTTTCAAAGCGTTATCCAGAATTAATTTGAAAAGATGGTCGATATCTTCAATCTGAAGGACGGATTGCGTCACCTCCAGCATCAGCATTCTTAATTTCGAGATGCGTGATAAATCATCTTCCACTTTCTTTTGTTCGGTAATGTCGCTGAGCGAAGCGAGAATCGCATTTTCGCCTTTAAAGTTGACGGTTTTCCCGCCCATTTCTAGCCAACATTTGCTTTGATCCATACAATGGAACTCGATCTCCATTCCGAATTCCTCATGGGTCCGCAAAGCGGTTTGTACTGCTTCAAGGATCTGGGGATGATGAATGAACGCATTGAAATTTCCTTCCACGGGAGGTATCTTCATTTTCGTGCATAAGGAAATAAAACTTTCATTCGCATAAAAGACTTCTTTTTGATTGAAAAGAATCATGGGAAAAGACATGAATTTATCGAAATTCATTAACTCATCAATCGTTATGTTTTCGATCTTCAATGTAGCTTTCATACTTTCCCCTTTCGAAAATATGAATGAACTTCCTAGATATTTTGGAAAATTTGTTAATCGTTAGAAAGTTTCTTCAGATGACGAGTCCAAGTCGATCGTAGAACGGGCTGTTTTTCATTTGTAACTATTATATCATTTAGGCAAATTGTAAAATGAAGTCGTCCACTCAGAAAAAATAAAAGCACCACGCACGGAATCCAAGTATCATAGAGTTGCGAAACACATGAGAAAGGATCCATGAATGATGCAACTCAATGATACAACGAGCCTGTCCA
>JBBQGS010000154.1:0-3350 GCA_038323255.1 Erysipelotrichales bacterium
AACGTGAGCAATCCTTTAACTCAAGTATATCCACAATTTATCTAACTTTTGATGGGAATGAACTCTACCCGACTTTAGAATCAAAAGCGGCTAATCTGCTTTACCTGATTACAAAGAATCACAGCTTCATCGACGGAAACAAGCGAATCGCTTCAACGATTTTCTTGTATTTTCTAGATAGAAACAAAGCTTTGTTTATTTCCGAAAAGAAGAGAATCAATGAGGAGACACTTGCTGCATTGACGATTCTGATTGCAGCATCCGATCCAAAGGATAAGCAACTGCTGATAAACTTGGTTTTAGTTATTCTTGGATAACTCCGAAATCATCACAGAGAAATTAAAAAAAGCACTATGATTTGGTAATGAAAAGTAGTTAAAATATGTTCATATATTGTGAGAATAATCCGGTAAATGGAATGATTTATCAATAATTGAGAGACATACTTACTACAATATTCGATGCTAAAAATGATACTAGTGCAAATTGGAGTGTTACGAGAATATAGGAGACCCTTGATCGGTCAATCATATGTTTACAAAAGACAAAAGAAACCATTTTCTTTCCTACAATCAGCCCCTATCAGATTTGATTAGTACTTGCTGAAAATAATGTTGAATACATTTGTATGGTCATTGTGTGGTCACTGATGGTTAAAAAATGCAAAAAACCCGCTGTTTATGCGGGTTTCGTACGCTATGGCGGAGGACATGAGATTCGAACTCACGGAAGCTTGCACTTCGCCACCTTTCCAAGATGGTGCCTTAAGCCGCTCGGCCAATCCTCCAACGGCAAGTTCTATTATAGCGAAAAAGATGGATTTTGTCACGCGAAAATCAAACAGTAAAAACAGAAAAGCAAACGGACCGTTTCCGGTCCGTGAATACTAGAGTACTTCTTCGAGTTGAGATAAGCGCTTTGCGAAGATATCGAGGGCGTCGATGGTCGGCTGGTTGGAATTCATGTCAACGCCGGCTTTCTTAAGGACTTCGATCGGGAAGTCGCTGGATCCGGCTTTGAGATAATCCAGATACGCTTGTACGGCCGGGGCTTCTTCGCGGATTATCTTGGCGCTGAGTGCGCTGGCAGCCGAGAATCCCGTCGCATACTGGTAAACATAATAGTTGTAATAGAAGTGGGGGATGCGTGCCCATTCAAGTTTGATCTCTTCATCATAGGTCATGACTTCGCCGTAGTATTTACGGTTGATTTTGTCGTATTCTTCGCTCAGCCAATCAGGTGTCAAAGCGATACCTGCTTGGTCGGCTTGGTGGATCAGATGCTCGAATTCGGCGAATTGAGTCTGGCGGAAGATCGTGCCTTTGACGCCGTCTAGATAGTTATTCAATATATAGGCGCGGATTTTCGGGTCGTCATATTTCTTCAACAGATAGTCGGTCAGTAGATTTTCATTGGTGGTCGATGCGACTTCCGCGAGGAAGATCGAATAATCACCATAGATGAAAGGCTGGTTATTGCGGGTGTAATAGGAGTGCAAACTATGGCCGAGTTCGTGAGCTAAGGTATAGACATTGTCCAAATTATCCTGCCAGTTCAGTAAGACATAGGGAGAAGTACCGTATGTTCCCGCCGAATAGGCACCGGAGCGTTTCCCGATGTTTTCATAGGGGTCGATCCAACGGCTCGCAAACGCTTGTTTCAATAAGCCCACATACTCTTCGCCCAAGACTGCCAGGGCTTCCAGGACGACCTGCTGCGCTTCCTCGTAAGTGAATTTCAATTCGACGTCATCGACCATCGGAACATAGAGGTCGTACATGCGTACATCGTCCAGTTTCATGGCTTTTTTGCGTAACATTACATACTTGTGTAAAAGAGGAAGGCGCTCGTTGACAGCTTCCACTAAGGCATCGTACACCGATTCAGGAATGTGATTACTGTAGAGGGCACGATGGCGGGCACTCTTGAAATGCCTGACTTCGGCCGTGAAAGTATGTTCCTTCACATTATTGGAAAGGGTGGAAGCGAAGGTATTGCGGAGTTGTCCATAGCTTTCATACATTGCTTTGAATGCATTCTTGCGAACGTCGCGATCCTTGCTTTCTAAGAACATCGCATACCGACCATGAGACAATTGTACATCATTACCATTTTCATCTTTGATCAGCGGGAATTTGATATCTGCGTTATTGAGAATCGCAAAGGTTTGCGAAGAGGCGGATAAAACATTGCTTGCTTTTGCCAGCAGACTCTCTTCACTCAGACTCAAAATATGCACACGTCGTGCGAAGAGGACGTCGAACTCATGCTGGTAAATTGAAAGATCCTTTTCATGCAGATATGCGCGCAGCACGGATTCATCGGCTTCAAGCAATTCCGCATCGTAATAGGATAATGCGGCCGCGACTTTCGAATACAGTTCGCGAGCACGACTCTGCAAACCTTGGTAAAGACTGTCGGATGTATCGACATCGCTATTCAAGTGGGCATAGGTATACAGATGTTCCGCCCGCAGGACGATATCGTTGCGGTAATCCAAGGCGGTTTTCAGCGTTTTCGCGCTTTCGGCCATTCTTCCCTGGAATTCTTCGGCGATCGGCAGCATGCCGACCAAATGCGTAAACGATTCTTCAAACGCTGCATCATCCTTGAAAATCGTCGAAGTATCCCAGGTTGCCGCCAAAGGTGTCTTGGCGCGGTTTTCAAGTTCTTTTTGTTTCATTTTAAGTTCTCCATTCATGCCTTTCATTATACCAGTTCAGCGTATAATTCAAACCCTCGTGCATCGAAATTCCCAAAGTTTGCGTCCGTATGGCACATGGCTTATAATAGGAAAGTTAAGAAAGCAGGTACATCATGCAAGAACTTATCCAACGATTCATACGCTACGCAAAACTGAACACACGCTCCGATGCGACTTCCGAAGTCATTCCGTCGACCCAATCCCAAGTGGAATTCGCTAGGATGCTGGTGAGCGAACTAAGGGAAATCGGTTTGAGTGAAGTCGAACATAACTTATCCAACGGCTTTGTCACAGCGACATTACCCGCGAATAGCACAGCGAAAGTGCCGACCATCGGGTTTATCGCCCATATGGACACGGCGGATTTTAATTGTGAAAATATCCATCCCCGCATCATCGAAAACTATGACGGGGAAGACATCGTGTTGAATCAGGAACAGAACATCATCATGACGACCGCGATGTTTCCGGATCTGAAACAGGTCAAAGGACATACGCTGATTACAACCGACGGAACTACCTTGCTTGGAGCGGATGATAAAGCAGGAATCGCCGAAATCATCGAAGCGATGGATTATCTATTAAACCATCCGGAAATCAAGCACGGCGAAGTTCGTATCGCTTTCGGTCCGGATGAAGAAATCGG
>JBBQGS010000155.1:0-3322 GCA_038323255.1 Erysipelotrichales bacterium
CTTCGTCCGATCGTCGCACCCGGATGGATTTCGATGCCGGTCCAGAAACGTCCGCATTGGCCGATCATACGAGCGATGAAATAACGTTTATGGCGGTAGAAGAAATTCCCGATACGATAGTACCCTAAGACATGAAAGCCCGGATATAGGAAAAAGACTTCCCAGATGCTTTTAGCAGCCGGGTCTCTGGTTAGAATCGAATGCGCGGTATCCCACATTTTTTTCATAAGGCACTCCCTTTTGAGATTTTAGTCTACCATATGCTGAACATGATTTGGAAGTGAGACTATCAAATATCACATAATTAACCTCTTTGAATGGAAAGCGCAAAAATATGACTTTAAATAAACGGAAAACCCCGCAGAGTCCGGGGTTGGATTGGAGATTGGTCAGATCGTATGATTAACCGTAATAAGCAAGTTTGAGGATTTCCTTCATGTCCGCAACCAACGGAAGACGCGGATTGCATGGTGTACATTGGTCCTCGTAGGCTAGCATCGCGACCATATCGATATCTTGCAAGAACGATTCTTCGCTGATGTTCTGTTGGGCGAACGTCATCTTGATGCCGATGGATACGGCGAGATCTGCACAGGCTTGCGCATAGGATGCAACGCCTTCTGCAAGGGTTTCTGCAGGCAGCCCCAACATTTTCGCAAGGGTTTGGTACTTTTCGTCAGCCTGATAGAAGTTGTATTTCGGCCAGGTCGCCGGCTTGCTTGGATGTGTTCCGTTATAGCGGATGACATGTGGCAGAAGGATGGCATTGGCGCGTCCGTGCGGCACATGCCAGGTTCCGCCGATCTTGTGCGCCAGGGAATGGTTAATGCCTAGGAAACTATTGGCGAAGGCCATGCCGGCGATGGTGGAGGCGTTATGCATTTTTTCACGTGCTTCCGGGTCGTTTTTCCCGTTGGCAACCGCCCTTGGCAGATATTCGAAGACCATCTTGATGGCCTGTAAACAGAGTCCGTCGGTGAAATCGCTGGCCAGCGTCGAAACATACGCTTCGGTCGCATGGGTCAGCACGTCCATCCCGGTATCGGCGGTTACACCGGCCGGCAGATTCATCGTCAAGGTGGAATCGACGATTGCGACGGTCGGTGTCAGCGAATAGTCGGCCAGCGGATATTTCTTGTTGACGCGCTTATCGGTCAAAACCGCGAAGGGCGTCACTTCGCTCCCGGTCCCCGAGGTGGTCGGAATACAGACGAGCTGCGTTTTCTTACCCAACTCCGGATAACGGAATGCACGTTTACGGATGTCCATGAATTTCTGTTTCAAATCGTCGAAATCGACTTCCGGATGTTCGTAGAACAACCACATTCCCTTCGCCGCATCCATCGGCGAGCCCCCGCCTAAGGCGATGATGGTGTCCGGTTTAAACGCGTTCATCAGTTCGTAGCCCTTTTTAACTGTTTCAAGGGAAGGATCAGGCTCGACATCGCAGAACAACTGGATCTGCACTTTATTTCTACGTTGGTTCAATTGATCGACGATCTTGGCGTAATAGCCCAGATCGACCATCGCACGGTCGGTGACCACGAAGACCCTCTCGATATCCTTCATCTGTTGGAGGTATTGGATGGAATTGCGTTCGAAGTAGATTTTCGAAGGAATCTTGAACCACTGCATATTATTATTTCTGCGACCGATGCGTTTGATATTCAACAAGTTGATGGCTGAAACGTTGTTGGATACGGAGTTATGTCCGTAAGAACCGCAACCCAGTGTCAACGAAGGAATGAAGGCGTTATAAACGTTGCCAATCCCGCCGAAGGTCGACGGTGAATTCCAGATGATGCGGATTGCCTTGACTTCTTTGCCGAACGCTTCCGCGATTTTCTTATCTTCGGTATGGATGGCGGCGGAGTGACCCAAGCCGTTGAATTCGACCATTTCACGGGCATATCGAATGCCTTCTTCGGTTGAACTACTGACGATGAACGCCAAGACCGGTCTCAGTTTTTCTTTTGTGCAGGGTTCGGCCGGTCCGATCAATCCAACCTTAACGCCGAGGATGACGGTGTTGGCGGGCACTTCGAATCCTGCCTGACCCGCAATCCATAAGGCCGATTTACCGACGATATTCGGGTTCAGCATGACCCCCGGGACGCAGGCACCGTTGCCGGCGACACATCCGAACATAAACGTTTCCAGTTTTTGTTTCTCTGCTTCATCCACAAAATAGACACCGTATTTCTTAAATAAACTTTCCGCTTCTTCCGCAATCTCCTGATCCATGATCACACATTGTTCCGATGCACAGATCATCCCGTTGTCGAACGCCTTCGACATGACGATGTCGTTGACCGCCTGACGCACATGACAGGTTTTCTCCATATAGGCCGGCACATTGCCCGCACCGACGCCTAAAGCCGGTTTCCCGCAGGAATAAGCGGCTTTCACCATCGCGTTGCCGCCGGTTGCCAGGATCGTCGCCACATCGTTATGATTCATCAGAAACGCAGTTGCTTCTTTGGAGGGAATGTCGATCCATTGGATACAATCCGTAGGCGCCCCCGCTTTGACAGCGGCATCATACACAACACGCGCGGTGGCTGCCGAACATTGCTGGGCAGCCGGATGGAACGAGAAGATGATCGGATTGCGCGTTTTCAATGCGATCAGACATTTAAAGATTGTGGTCGAGGTCGGATTGGTGACCGGGGTGATCCCGGCGACTACGCCGACCGGTTCCGCGATTTCAGTGATACCGGTTATTTCGTTTTCACTCACGATACCGACGGTTTTCAAATGACGCATATCGTTGACGACGAATTCGCAGGCAAACAAGTTTTTGATGGCTTTATCTTCAAAAACACCTCTACCTGTTTCCTTCACAGCCATCAAAGCTAATTCACCATGTTGATCCAATGCGGCTACACTTGCTTTCGCGACGATGAAGTCGATTTGTTCCTGGTCCAACTTCATAAATTCGTCTAATGCAACGACGCCTTTTTTCACTAATGCGTCGACTTCCATTTTTACTTTTTCCTCATAAACAAACTTGGTTTCGGATTCGTTTTCGTTCACGATGCTGGTTTCTTTCTTTGCCATGGGAGTTCCTCCGTGATTTGTTTATTTCTTCACAAGTACAGTTTACCGACCCTTTAATCGCTCGTCAAGTTATATGTTCATTATTTCACAAGTAAACGCTTTCATCTTTTCAGCACAAAAAAAGCAGGGTTTCCCCTGCTAATCAATCAACTCAATCTACTTGTTTTTTCTTAAAACTCAATAACAGATTCAGCACGATGCCGAAGATTGAAGCGGTCGCAATTGCCGGTAACAGCATTCCGAAGGCTGGGATCATCCCCCC
>JBBQGS010000156.1:0-3312 GCA_038323255.1 Erysipelotrichales bacterium
AAAAGACGGTTTCCGTCTTTTTTGTATTCATTGCGCATGGGAACTCGAACGCTTCCCCCATATAAGATAAAGGCGGAGGTGAAGGGAAATGCTGGAAGTAAAAGGAATCTCAAAAAGCTACGGAAAACAACATGCTCTGTGTGCATGTTCATTTATGGTCCATAAACATGAAATTCTTGGTGTTTGCGGGGAAAACGGCAGCGGAAAGACAACACTCTTTCGCTGCCTGATGGGATTAAGCGCAAAAGATGAAGGTGAAATCCGTTTAGAAGGGATAAGAATCACCGATGGCATACGAACCGATTTCGGGTATCTGCCAGAACAGAGAAGTCTCTATACCGATCTTTCAATCGAAGATACCTTGGTTCATTATGGAAGATTGCGCAAGATGGAACGCGATCGGATCGACACCCGAATTCAGGAGTTAATTCTCGCGTTAGACTTCAAACTCCCGCTCCTAACCAAGATCAGTAAACTTTCCAAAGGCAATCAGCAGAAAGTGCAGTTTATGGCAGCTCTGATCCACGATCCCAAAGTTGTGATCTTGGATGAACCTTTTACCGGACTTGACTACGTGAACCTTGAAAAAACACAGGATTTCCTACTAAAACTCGCTTCTCAAGGGAAATGTATCCTTCTGTCTAGTCATCAGTATGACGAATTGGACGCAATCTGTACCTCTTTATTGATTTTGCGAGAAGGGAAAACGATGGGTTATGGGAATCTCGACCGGATGAAGAATGAAGAAGGGAAATGTAGTGTCAAAGTCAATGCGGCGGTCAGTGTGCTTCCGTATCTGCGTGACGAAGAGAAGATGGAAATGATCGGAAACTCCGTCATCATTAAAACCCAGACACCTCAGCGCGCAAAACGCTTGATGAACCTGCTGACAAAAGATGAAGCACTCAGTGATCTATCTATGGAAAGAATCAAAGTAAAAGAACTGATTCGACTACGGTGCAAGAAATGAGCGAACTGATCCGTTTCTCTCTAAAAAGACGATTTCTCAATAAAACCTTTCTTGTTTCACAAATTCTATTGGTTGTTTTGATTGGATGTATCCTCAATATCGATAAACTTGCAACTGCCTTTGGCTTTTCATCCAATGGTCTTACGCAAATTTCATATATCGATTCCACTTCTCGCTTGGAAGAAGGATTGGTGAGTCCGTTCGGTTTCACATTAAGTGAACAAGCGAAGATTCAAATCACATCGATAGGCGACGGCTTCCGCATCGAAGGATTCACCGCCCAAGACGTGATCCAACGCATACAACTGCAGGCCCTTTTAACCACCATCCATAAAAACAGATTCCTGTCAGAACGAAGTCCCAGTGTGTCGGAGATGATCGCAACATATGAAAATGTCAAAATGGAATTTGTCGGTGAAAGTGTGGAAAAACCAATCGGTCGTGAAAACTTCGTGTTCATGATTCTTACAGCAATTTACTTTATGGTTCTCAATTTTATTGCGATGACCTCCAACGAAGTTGTCACAGAGAAATCTGCCAATGTGCTGGATATGGTCCTAAGTGCAACCGATGTGAATTCCCATTACCTTGCGAAACTGATGGGCGGATGGTTGACGATGCTTTTCCAAGGTGGTTTCGCATTGGGGATTTTCGGATTCTTTGCCTATCTTCGCAATCGCAGTGATCTGGGGAGGGGATTGCTTGTTTGGGCATCTCAATTTGGCTTAGTCGACCGCTCAATCGTAAGTTTCCGTAGTTTATTTGCGAAGATGGAATTGGATTTCTCATTTGGCTTACTGATGTTCATTTGCGTCTTTTTCCTTTTTTGCGGTATGGCACTCATCCAAGTCATGATGATGGTCGTCGCGACGAAGCTTAAAAGTGCAGAAGAGGCATCAATCTTTCAAGGTCCTGTCTATGTATTTCTACTGATTCTCTATTATCTAGCGCTGTCGCAGAACACAGCGCCCCGTTTAAGCGGAGGTTTTGGTTATTGGGCATCAATTGCACCATTGAGTTCGATGCTCTTTATGCCGATGCGACTACTGTTGGTAAAAGTGGGTATTGGCGAGATTATTATTTCGGGTTGCATTTCCTTTTTTATCTTAATCTTGGCGATCTTATGCGGTCAAAAAATATATGGGCACGAACTTAGACAAAAGAAGAGGAAATTTTGCTAATTGTGAAATATTAAACAAAATGTGTAAAAGTTACCAATAGATTTGCTTGGAAAGTCAAAATATGGATTAAAAGTGAAAGAAATAACATATTAAACATTGACGGTCTCCTCAACTTTAACTATAATCTTAATGCACAGGAGGAATTCAGAATGAAAAAAATAGTATTAATGCTTGCTGTCTTAGCGTTGGTTGCCACCTCGCTGACAGCTTGTGCCGCACCGAAAGTTTACAAACTCGGCACAGGTAGTTTCACAGAAGTTGCTGGTCGTACATTTGTTACAGGTACCGACGGCCGTGTCCAAGTCACGACCGCATATGCCACCGTATTGGTCGACAAAGCAGGCAAAATCGTTTATGTCAATATCGACTCTGCCCAAAACCAAGGTACATTTGATGGAGTAGGCGCAATCGTCAAAGCCGTAGTTGCTCCTACCAAAAAGGAAAAAGGCGCCGCGTATGGAATGGCTGCCGCTTCCCCGATTAAAAAAGAATGGTTTGAACAAATCGCTGCCCTTGAAACCTATTTCACCGGTAAAACCATCGATGAAATCATGGCAATGAAATTAACAGAAAAAGTTTCTGATGATCTGAAGACATCAGTCACCATCAAAATTACAACTTACCAAGAAGCCGTCAAGAAAGCCGTTGCTAACGCAGTCGAAGTCAAAGGTTTAAAATCTGTCGGATCTGCTTCGTTCACCGATGTTTCTAGCCGTAATTTCGTTGTCGGAACCGACGGCCGTGTACAGACCAATGTTACATTCGCAGGCGTTGCCCTCGATAAAGACGGAAAAGTATTGTACGTAGCCATTGACACCGCTCAGAACTCCGGAACATTCAACGCCATGGGCGCTATCGTAAAAGCCGAAGTTGCTAAAACGAAGAAGGAAAAAGGCGCCGCATATGGAATGGCTGCCGCTTCTGGAATCAAAAAAGAATGGTTTGAACAAATCGCTGCGCTGGAAACCTATTTCAAAGGGAAAACCAGTGCTGATATCATGGCGATGAAGTTAACGGATGAAGCCCCTGATGATCTGAAAACATCGGTCACCATCGGCATCAAAGGTTACCAAGAAGCTACTAAGAAAGCTATTGCGAACGCCGTCGTCATTAAGTAAATTCATTGATTCATCCAAAAGAGCCCGATTATTTCGGGCTCTT
>JBBQGS010000157.1:0-3227 GCA_038323255.1 Erysipelotrichales bacterium
ACCCCGAAATTCAACATACCCCAATAGTAGAGAAAGGTTGCATTATACCAAGCTCCCGAATTCATGATCGGCGTGAAAATGTCATAGCATCCGCGAATTAGAAGATGGACAGCCAAGGTGTAGATTCTACCCATCAACCAAAGATCCGTTCTTTTCTTAAAGAACATCCAGATTTCCGGAACGATCAGAATGCAGAGACTCGATGCGAAGAATGTCGTGTTTTCAGCATAGACGAACGCCGCATTCCAGGTAACATACAATAAGCACCAGGCCAGTGGGAAATCGGCAATCAACTCCGCAAATGAGTTTTTATTGTCATTGCTGGCAATTCGCCAATGTTTTGTAGGCAGCGGAATGGTGATGCAAAGGATGACCCCGGCTAAAGCGTTAAAAATATTCCCCAGTGTAAAGTCTTTTAGCGTGGCTTCCGCAATGTTAAGAATCAAGACCGAATACAAGATCCACATCGGCCATTTCTTTCTTAGTGTTGCAAGGATGTTGGGATGGTTTCCATCGTTGGCAATTCGAACGTAGGAGACAAAACATAGTGGGATCAAAATGCTGATTGTCTTGACCCATCGAAACCAGGAATTAAGATTTAAGAACCAAAGCGGAAATGTTAAAATCGCAAGGATTGAAAACCATTTATAGAAGCTTTGTTTTTCCCTTGTATATTCCAAAAACAGATACAGAAACAACATATAGACTGCCATCGAAACGAAAATACTTAAATTTGACATACTTTCCTCCTTAGTGATACTGTTCACAAATATCTTATCGAAATACACGACGCTTCACAATATAGCAGGCGCACATCTATGTAGCAACATTGTCATGTTTTCTACTTTTGTGATAAAATGGATTAGGGTAAAAATCATGACACAAACTTGCGTAGATGAATTTGAGACATTTGACTTACCTTTCAAGACGAATATATGTACCTGCATCGATCGTGAGGAAGAAATGCATGAAGAGATGGAGCTCATTTGGGTCTTCGAGGGAAGAGTCAATATCGTATGCGAAAAAAAGTCATATGAACTGACTCCGGATACGGTCTTTATGATTTACATGAATCAGAGGCATTCGATCAAATCCGATAGCGCTTCTTTGATGATTTCGTTTCGTTTGAAGAAGGATTACTTGATTTATCACAATCTGTATTTCGATAAAATAACATTTAAGAACCGGGTCTTTACTTTTGAAGAATTAGCGCAAAAATACCACGCGGTGCCTTTGATCATCTCGCAAATCATATTGTTACTTAAGACACCCCTTCCTTCCCCAAACATCCGCTATAAAATCATCGGCTACTATAATATGTATATTTACGACCTTTATAGCGTGAGGATGAAAGACCGATACCTTGATATCAAGAAAAAGAACTATGATGGATACTTGATACGCTTTCATACAATCATCGAATACATCAATCAGAACTATCATCGCCAGATAAGCCTGCATTCATTGGCCAAGCTTGTCGATCTAAGTCCGTTTAGAGTCTCCCATTTCATTCGGGACAGACTGGGTATTTCGTTTCAGGAGTATCTGCAAAACACGCGTTTTGAACATGCCTTGAAGGAATTAAAAAACTCCCGCCTGCCGATCGGGGATATTGTCAAAAAATGCGGATTCAGTGATGCGAAATACCTGAATTCATTAATGAAGAAAAGATTTCACATCACGGCCCTGAAATATAGGACCATTATGAAAGATGGGGAAAATTTCGGCATCAGCGGATTCAGTTCGCCCAAACTTTTAAATGAATTAACCGAGCGCTTGCACCAAATCAATACGGGAACCTATATGAGCGATACATTCGGACTCAAGAATAACGTGTAATTTATTCTAATTCAGTTAATAACCTGTCTTTCGTCTTTGATTGACCATCATCGTTCATATACGCAAAAGATCCTCAACACCTAGAGGACCTTGTATTTTTTCGATATACACTTTAAAGAGTACGCAATTAGGTATGAATGCCTACATCTTTTTTTCATAGCGATTTCTTAGTATGACGAAGCTGAGTTCATTTAGCACTAGTACAACAAAGGTGATCATGAGTGGGATCTGCATCCGTAAAAAGTAGTAAATTACTAACTGCATGGCGATTAAAATGGTTACAACTCGAAAATTCGCATATCCTGCTTTACCGATGATCATTTGATTGCGTTCGTCCGCGTTTTCGATTTGTTCCTGTTCAATTTGTTCAGGGTGATTAAGGTTACGAAACAATCTAATCGCGAAAACTGCACTTAAACTCGAACCGAATCCGATCACGAATCCAGCGAAATCGAACTGACGATACAGATTTAAGATCGAAAGTCCCACCACAGTAATAATAACAGCAAATAATAATGCCATTTTGTTTTTTCTGATGTTGTTGGGAATCATTGATCGCCCTCCTCGTAGATGAAAATTTCTTCAATCGGTTTTTTAAAATAGTGTGAAATCTTATAGGCCAATAAAATTGAAGGGTTGTATTGTCCCTTTTCCAAAGATCCGATGGTCTGCCGCGAGACTTTCAAGATCAGTGCTAATTCTTCTTGGCTCACTCCCAATTCTTTTCTGAACTTCTCCAGGTTGTTTTTCACGATGCTCCTTTTTGACAAGTTTGCTTTACATCAACATTTTAGCATTAGAATTTTAAATGTCAAGTTAACTTGTCATATATGAAATTCTTTGTTAACTATTTTTATTGCAGAATTAGTTGCACCTGAATTTCTATTCGAAAATTTATTGTATGACTTTTTAGCGTTCTTACTGTTTGATGGAGCCAATCGATAAAACTTAATATGACTGTAAAAAAACAAGGTTTGAAGCCTTGTTTGAAATCTAGTTGTGCTATGTGCTTTGTTAAATACTACGTAAGTAGATGGGGAATTGTTTTGATGCAACCTCATTCTGTAAAACCCTTGGATTTGTAAG
Source organism: Erysipelotrichales bacterium (assembly GCA_038323255.1). Lineage (GTDB taxonomy): Bacteria > Bacillota_I > Bacilli_A > Erysipelotrichales > Erysipelotrichaceae > GWE2-51-13. The sequence goes on from JBBQGS010000157.1 coordinate 2,926, forward strand.
TTAAATCGTTGAATTTGAATAGGATTCTTGATAATTCGACTTGATCATGCGGGATAGTTGAACGACGTATCGCGAATCATTGACAGACTTTTAAGATATTTTCGTGCCGCCCATTTTGCCATCGGAAGATTGTGATCGAGATAGTTACCGCAATCTGCGGCTTCTGCTCCTGGGAGATTCCCTTCAAACTGTGCGATGAATTCAAACATACCCTTGACGAGTTCAAAAACAATCTTATTGTCAATTTCTCCCGCCATGAGCAGATAGAATCCTGTTCGGCATCCCATCGGACCGAAATAGAT
>JBBQGS010000158.1:0-3191 GCA_038323255.1 Erysipelotrichales bacterium
AGCGTCAAAGGTGATACGCTAAAATACTGCTGCATCAGATCAATTCCCCTTCTTCGGCGAGTTTGCGCAGCTGTTTCACTTCAAACGGTTTCAATCGGCGGTATTCGCCCGGTTTCATGTCATTGACTTTGATGAAGGCGAAACTTTTACGGTGCAGACGTGTGACATTGTAACCCAACGCTTCGACCATCCGTTTAATCTGATGATTCTTTCCTTCTTGGATCGACAGTTCGAAATCCGTCGTTTTATGCCCGAAATCCTTATGTGTGATCCATACTTTGGCGGGTAATGTGATACTTCCATCATCAAGTTGGATCCCGTGTTCAAGGTTTTTGATTTGCGGGGTGGTGAGGACACCGTCGATATGCACTTCGTAGGTCTTCGTCAGATGATAGCGCGGATGAGTCATCGCATTGGCGAAGTCCCCGTCGTTGGTCAGAATGAGTACGCCTGTGGTATCGTAATCCAAGCGTCCGACCGGGAAAATGCGTTGCGGTACATCCGTCATCAGGCTCACGACGGTATGCCGGTCATGTTCGTCATTAAGGGTGCAGATAACTTTTTTGGGTTTATACATGACATAGTAGACTTTGTCTTCACCGTCGAGTTTTTTACCGTCTACGCAGACTTCGCTACCTTTTTTCGCTTTAAAACCTAGCGTATCGATCACCACTCCATCGACCGTAACACGTCCGGCGAGGATCAGTTCTTCCGCTTTGCGGCGTGAAGCGATACCGGCTTGGGCGATAATTTTTTGCAAACGTTCCATTTCGGCTCCTTACTCGAAGAGTTGGTCGCTGAGACGCGACTCTTCATATTTCGGTAAATGCGGCAGTTCATCCAAACTGATGAGTTTGAACAGATCCAAGAACTCATCCGTGATTTCATATAAAATCGGTCTTCCGGCTGATTCAGCCCGGCCAGCTTCACGCACCAAATCCTGCGCCAGTAGTTTTTTCAGCATCATATCGCAGCCGACTCCGCGGATCTCTTCGATTTCCATGCGCGTGACCGGTTGTTTGTAAGCGATGATCGCCAGTGTTTCAAGCGCCGACTGAGAAAGTGTACGGGTTTTCGACAAGGTCAGTATCCGTTGGACATATTCGCGTACGAACGGTTTCGAGATGAACTTGTACGTTTCGTTATAATTGACCAGTTCGAATCCCCGTTTGTCGTCGATATACGTCGGCAGCATGTCTTTGAGGATGTCCTTAATCGACTCCTGCGGCAGGTTAAGCGCATCGGAAAGTTGCGCAAGCGATGCGCCTTCGTCCCCGAATACGAATAGAATTCCTTCCAATATTGCTTCAATCGTCATATCCATCGTACCCGCTCCTTCGAAACCAGATTTCGTCGTTTTCAACCGTAAACACTAATTCCTGTAGTCTCAACATATCCAAAATCGCCAAAAACGTGACGATGACCATATGTACTTCCAGACAATCTTCAATTAAGTCACTAAAAGAGAAAGGCTCGGGTAAGTGTTCAATGCGCGCACGCAACTGCAAGGTGCGCTGTTCGATGGACAGTTCACGCTGGGCGATGCGCACTTCTACGTTGTTAACCAGACGGAAACGTGTCAGACAGCGTTTCATCGCCTTGATCAAGTCGTACGAATCGACCTGTAAAAAATTCAGGTTTTCTTCTTCCGCCATTTTCAACACTTCACGGTCGATCGGTTTGGGCATCTGCAGCGCCCGCTCTTCAAAGCGATGTTGCAGCGTTTCACTGACTTCCTTGAATTTCTGATATTCGATCAGACGGCGGATCAGTTCCTCGCGGGTATCCTTTTGATAATCATCCGCTTCTAACAGACTTTCGTCGCGCGGCAGGCAACGGCGGGATTTATATTCGGTCAGGGCTGCGAATTCGACCAGAAACTCACTGGCGATTTCCAGATGCATTTTATCTAAGGCATGGATGAATGCGATATACTGATCGATCAATACATCGACGTCTAGCGCAAAAAGATCCAGTTTTTTCTCACGAATCAGATGCAACATTAAATCGAGGGGACCCTCAAAAGCCGTGCTGTTTACCGTAAATGACATTTTCTCACCTTGCCATATTATACCAAAATACCGACGTGAGCGAAAGTGCGAATGCGACCGATGGATTTCGACGTAATAAAGGGGGTCTTTCCCCCCTATAGTTTAGCGTAGATTAATGGTTGGCGTACTGTTTTCTGCGAAGTCAGCTCGAATGTAGCGTAAAGTTCTTCAATCCACGCTTCACTCAGTTTAGTGTCGTGATGGACGACCACAAGCGTATCGCCGATTTCAACTTTTTGACCGACCTTTTTGTCGATGACCAATCCGACCGCCGGATTAATCGCGTCTTCTTTGGTCGCCCTTCCGGCACCTAGTTCCATCGCAAGTGTACCCAACGCCATCGCTTTGATGGTGCGGATGTATCCGCCTGTTTTAGCTTTGATCGGAGTAGTGAATTTGGCTTGAGTCAGTTTCTGCGGATGCAGGACATAGTCCGCATCCCCGCCTTGCGCTTTGACGAACAGGACGAATTTCGCAAATGCGCTACCGTCTCTGATGGTTTCCTTCAGCATCTTCTTGGCTTCTTCATCATTTGTTGCGACTTTAGCCATTTTCAGCATGATGGCGCCCGCTTCCAGAACTAATTCCGTGAAATCTTCGGGACCTTCGCCGTGCAGCGTATCGATGGCTTCTTTGACTTCCAGTGCGTTCCCGATGGCATTGCCCAACGGTTCGTTCATGTCGGAAATAATGGCGTGCGTATCGCGACCCATCCCGTTGCCGATTTCGATCATGGCTTTAGCCAATTCGATTGCCCGCTCAGGAGTATGCATGAAGGCGCCGTCGCCGTATTTCACATCCAACAGGATCGCATCCGAACCTGCTGCCAGTTTTTTCGACATGATCGATGAAGCGATTAACGGAATCGCCGGGACTGTCCCGGTTACATCGCGTAAAGCATATAATTTCTTATCGGCCGGCACGAGCCGGGCGGTTTGCCCAATGATAGCCAAACCGATGGTGTTCACTTGTTGAATGAATTGTGCTTCCGTAAGTTCAACATGGAAGCCGGGGATCGATTCAAGTTTATCAATCGTACCACCGGTATGTCCAAGTCCCCTGCCCGACATCTTAGCGACTTTCGCCCCGGCTGCCGCAACCATCGGTCCCAGCACCAAACTGGTCTTGTCGCCCACACCG
>JBBQGS010000159.1:0-3161 GCA_038323255.1 Erysipelotrichales bacterium
GGAACGGGATGGACAGTACCGATGCTTTGCTTGCTTTTGAACGCCACACCACAAGTAAGATTGCGACACAGAACGATCTTTTTAGTTTGCATACGCTTGGTTTCAGAGGGGAAGCGCTGCCTTCCATCGCTTCCGTCAGTAAGACAACCTTGACGACATCGAACGGGGATGAAGCGACCTATGTCCAAATCGACTACGGGGTGCGCACTTTGGTGCGTCCCCATGCATGTGCCCAAGGAACGACCATTCGGGTAGAGAACTTATTTCGAAAAACACCAGCCCGCCTGAAACACCTTAAAACACCGCAATATGAAGCTTCGCTCATTGTTGATTTGGTCGAAAAATTCGCATTGTGTTATCCCGAAGTCGCGTTCAAATTGATATCAGATGAAAAAGCGATCCTGGAAACTTCGGGCAACGGTCAATTGATCGATTGTATCGCACGTACTTTATCGAATCCGGTCGCTCGCCTGGCAAGAGAATTTTCTGCCGCGGATTACGACTTTACGATCGAAGGAGCCTTGATTCTGCCGTCTCAGTCCCGATCCAATAATAAAGGAATCTTTATCTTCATCAATCATCGTATCATTCGTTCGTGGCAAATCCAGAAAGCGATAACGGAAGCGTATCGTCCTTTCCTATCACCCGACCGTTTCCCCATCATCGTGATGCATATTCGCACGGACAGCACCTTGGTTGACGTAAACATCCATCCGTCGAAATGGGAAATCCGTCTTTCCAAGGAACAACAGTTGTATTATCTAATCGTCGACCAACTGTCGGCATATTTGCGTGCCACGATGGAAGCACCGGCGATTAGAGTCCCAAGTTCCGAGGTAAAAATGATTCAGGATCCACTCTTCGACGTCGACCACCCGGAAAACTACCCACAAGATTTGCCATCACAACCGATTGCGGAAATTCATGAGGAAACACTTATTATTACGGATTTTCCTGCACAGAATCCATCGACATTTCCACATCTGACTGTACTTGCCCAACTGCACGGAAGATATATCCTTGCTTCTGCCACTGAAGGTCTCTATATCATCGACCAACATGCGGCGAAAGAGCGCGTGAACTATGAGAAATTCCAAGATTTACTTCTTCACGGGCATGCTTCTCTACAGACTTTGACGATTCCGATCTTGGTGGAAACCAAAGCTAGCGTAATGGCGCGCTTTGAAGAACTACACGATCTCTTTAGTCAGATTGACATTTCGATTGAGCGTCTTTCCGGCAATAGTCTATTAGTGCGAAGCTTACCGCTTTGGCTCAACGACATCGATGAAACCGCATTTCTCAACGATATGGTGGATTCGTTTGAAGCGCAACGCACGATCTCCCTGCAGAAAGTGCGTGCAGATGCTTTGGCTTCGCTAGCTTGCCATGCCTCGATCCGGTTCAATAAAGCTTTAACGATTCCTGAGATGACAAATATTGTCAACGAACTCGCACATTGCCGTCAACCATTCAACTGTCCCCACGGTCGGCCTACATTCATCAAATTGAGTGCCGAACAACTGTTCAAGGAGTTCGGGCGATGAAGAAAGTAATCGTGATCGCTGGTGCAACCGCGACGGGCAAATCATCATTTGCGCTTAGACTGGCGCACGCTTTAATGACTGAAATCGTTTCTTGTGACAGTATCCAGGTTTATCGCGACTTGAATATCGGGTCCGCTAAAATAACCACGGAAGAAATGCAGGGGATTGTGCATCATTGTCTTAATACACGCAATCTCGATCAGCAATACAGCGTTTACGATTTCCAACAGGAAGCTCGCGCTGCGATCGCAAAGATCCATTCATTAGGTAAAATCCCTATTTTAGTCGGCGGTACCGGGCTCTATTTGAAAGCTGTCCTATACGATTATGATTTCGAGAAGGAAGAAATGATCATCCCTGAAAGCAGCGAAAGTAACGAGATACTCTATGCGAGGCTTCTTCAGGAAGATCCTGTTTCCGCATCCTCCATCCACATAAACAATCGGAAACGGATCTTACGTGCATTGGAGATCGCTAAGAGTGGCGAAACGAAATCACAACGAGAAGCAAAACAAGAGAAAAAACCGATCTATGATGTTACCATGATAGTACTTGATATGCCCAATGTTGTTTTAGAGAAACGTATCGACGAGCGGATTCGAAGGATGGCCGAAAACGGATGGATCGAGGAAGTAAAACATTGCTTTAGCGATCCTCAAACTTGGACTTATCAAAGTTTTCAAGGTATCGGATACAAAGAATGGAAAGAGTATCTTCAAGAGAAGATAGGTCTAGAAGAAACGCTTCTCACCATCCTCATCCATACACGGCAATTCGCGAAACGCCAACGAACTTGGTTTCGTCACCAAAGTACAGCGACATGGGTAAACGCCCTTGACCCATTCACATTAGACAGGACCGCTTCTGAAATCATTTCATGGGCGAAACAGGAGGAATAACATGAAGAAAATCGTTTTAGCGGGAGGATGCTTCTGGGGAGTCGAAGAATATTTTCGTCGTTTGAACGGAACCTACGAAACTCGCGTAGGGTATGCGCAAGGGACGATTGAAGAACCGGATTATCGCAATGTTTGCAGCGGAAAAACCCATCATGCGGAAGTCGTTGAAATCACCTATGAAGAAAACATGCTTAGTTTAGAGAAAATTCTTGAACATTTGTTTCGTATCATCGATCCTACTTCCCTCAACAAACAAGGAAACGACAAAGGTACGCAATACCGTGTCGGCGTCTATCCGGAAACCGAAGAAGATCTCAAAATTGCCCAGGTGTATGTCGCCTCGCGTCAGAAAGACTTTACGAAACCGATCGTATTCGAATTGGAATATCTGAAAAAGTTCTGGGATGCGGAATTCTATCATCAGAAATACTTGGTCACCAATCCCGGCGGGTATTGTCATATCGACATGCATAAGATAAAACCTGAGGAACTAAAAGAAGAGTACCGCAGGAAATAGCTTTGCGGAATGACCACATCAATGAATCCAATGGTTCATAATCTCTAATGGTTTAAAAAAAGACGGTTTCCGTCTTTTTTGTATTCATTGCGCATGGGAACTCGAACGCTTCCCCCATATAAGATAAAGGCGGAGGTGAAGGGAAATGCTGGAAGTAAAAGGAATCTCAAAAAGCTACGGAAAACAACATGCTCTGTG
>JBBQGS010000160.1:0-3132 GCA_038323255.1 Erysipelotrichales bacterium
CGGGTGACTGGGCGCGCGACATCGCTAAAAAGATTTCCGCTAAAACCGGACTTGCGGAAACCGATTTGCTGGCGCTGTGGAATGACAATGCCTATATCGACGAATTGGCAAAAACGTATAGCGTGATTACAGCCGATGTGAAGAAAAGCGGGACAAGGGTAAAACTCGAAGGTTATCTCTTCCCTGAAACCTATTTCATCAAAGCGGATTGGTCGATGAAGAAAATCACTGAAAAACTGATTGCACAGACACAGGCAATCTATGAAAAACACAAAAGTGAATTTGACTCCGCCAAGGTGGAGCACAAATTAACGACGCATCAGATTTTCATTCTGGCTTCGGTCGTTCAGTTCGAAGCATCCAAAGCAGCCGATATGAAAAATGCCGCCCAAGTCTTCTATAACCGTCTGAAAATCAATATGCTGCTTCAATCGTCGGTTACCGTATGCTATTCCTTGTATAACTATACCAACTGGCGTGACTGCGAGACCAACAGCGGCATCGATTCGAAATACAATACCTACAAGTACCCCGGACTGCCGATCGGACCGATCACAAACCCTTCCGAAATCGCCATTAACGCTGTGCTGAATCCGACTCTCAACGATTATCTCTATTTCATTGCGGATGTTTATGGCGATGGAACGGTTTACTTTGCGAAAACATATGCTGAGCATCTGGCTAATGTAAAAAAATATCTAACAAAGTGAGGGAACACCTATGCGGCGAAGCATCATTATAGGAATTGCGGGGGGAAGTGCTTCCGGGAAGACATCGATCGCGAAACGGCTTAAAAAGCAGTTTGAGGAAACCAATTCTATTTTAATCATCCGACAAGATGATTACTATAAAGACCAAAGCGATATGGTAATGGAAGACAGGTTCAAGACGAACTACGACCATCCGTTCGCCTTCGACAACGATCTGTTAGCCAAACACCTATTGTGTTTGATCCGCGGCGAAGAAGTTGAAAAACCGACGTATGATTTCGTCAACCATACTCGCAGCGACGTCACCGAAATCATCCGCCCCAGCGACGTCATCGTGCTGGAAGGATTGTTTGTTTTGGAAGACGAACATATACGCAATCTGTTGGATATCAAGATTTTCGTGGATACACCGGCGGACGTCCGATTCATCCGGCGCTTGATCCGCGATGTCCGCGATAGAGGCCGTACGCTTGATTCCGTGGTCAATCAATACATGAATACGGTTCGCCTGATGCATGAAATATTCGTCGAACCTTCCAAGCGTTTCGCCGATGTTATTATCCCTGAAGGCGGGAAAAACGAGGTCGCCGTCGATCTCCTCAACACCAAAATCAATAGCATAATCACGGAAAACATGCTATAATGCGAAACAGTTAAAGGAGTTAGCACATGCCCCAAGAAAAAGTATTGGTGACCCAAGACGGGTACCAAGAATTACTCAGAGAACAAGATAATCTGATCCACGTCGTCCGCAAAGAAGTCATCGAAGACCTGCAGGCCGCACGCGCCCAAGGCGACTTGTCGGAAAATGCCGACTATGATGTCGCCCGTGACCGTCAAGCACGCATAGAAGCCCGTATTCGCGAACTGGAGATGATGTTGAACAACATCGAGATCATCGACGACAAGCGCGGCGGATCAAAAGTCGTCAAACTCGGCGCTAAGATTGTCATCCTTGATTTGGATACCAACGAAGAAGAATCCTATATCATCGTCGGTTCGGTCGAATCCGATCCGCTTAACGGAAAACTATCCAACGTAACGCCGTTAGCGATCGCACTGATGGAAAAACGTACCGGGGACGAAATTCTCGTCACCGTTGAACACCCATATAGGGTACGCATCCTTTCCATCGATTAGGAAGAACTCGCAAACATTCATACATAAGAGCAGGAGGTGTCCTATGAAACCCGTCCTGCTCTTTTTTTTATTGTTGGCGGCTTCCTGTTCCGCGGAGATCTATCCTAAGGAAAAGCAATCGATCCGCGTGGAAGTACGCGGTAACGTGAGTAATCCCGGCACCTTTGAACTGCAGCCTTATTCTACGATTTCCGATCTGATGAAATATCTAAAGTTGACTCCGACCAGTAATCTTATGGCGTTAAACCAAAACATCGTTCTAAAAGACGGGGACATCCTCATTATCGAGGGCAAAGAATCACTCGCCAAGATTTCCATCAACACCTGTGATCTTGAAACGTTGGCGACCTTGCCCGGCATCGGTCCTGCTCTGGCAAAGAGGATCATCGATTATCGTAATGCGCACGGATTGTTTCAACGCATCGAAGATATCATGAAAATCAAGGGGATTAAAACGAAACTGTTCGATAAGTTGAAAGACTACATTCGTATATGAGACGTTTGTCTTTGGCGATGAGCATCATCACGGTCGTAGCGATGCAGACGAAATACCCTCTCATTTTGATTTTAGTTTGCGGTTGTCTGCTGATGCGTCATACAGATCGAAAAAGCATCTTGTTTTTATGCATGTTTATGATAGTGATCGTATTGCGGCTTAACTTCAACGCAAATGGAAAAGCATTTACACGAGGGTATATTACCGAACTCAACGCTTCCTCGTTTCTTGTTGAAAACGGTTTGGATCATATCTTGGTTTACACTGAAGATATTTCGAAATACCACGCGTTTGACCGTATCGTACTAAATGGTATAATCGAACCGATTGAAAGCAGGGTAGGTGATTTCGGATTCGACGCCAAACATTGGGCTTCCGCTAACCGTATCATCGGTACGATATCAGATAAAGAAACACAACGGTTTTGCCAAAACTCGTTTGGACATTTTTTAATGTTGGGTGGCTTTGCGCAAAACAACGCTGCTTTTGTTTCTGGTTTCCGTGATCTTATCTATGATACCCAGCCAGGTGATCCAATGTTGGATTTCATATCGCTGGGGTTGCAATTCACGCTTTTATTCAGCATGCTCGACTGGCTATCCCAACACATCGTTAGTGAGAAGATTGCCATGTTGTTTCAATTTACAAGTTTGTTTCTATTTGGTTGGTTCTTCGGATTTCCGCTGACCGCACTGCGCTTTCTGCTTTTTTTCGTCACAGCGCGGGTTTTTACTGATCGAAAGCTAGCTTTCAGCATAAACATAGTATTGTTCACGCTTTATGATC
>JBBQGS010000161.1:0-3114 GCA_038323255.1 Erysipelotrichales bacterium
CCGTGCAAGGATACATCAAACTGGCTGCCCAAGGGAAGTATCAAGAAGCCCTTGAATTAATCAAGAAAGAGAATCCGATCCCGGCTGTTTGCGGCCGTATATGCAACCGCCGCTGCGAATCGGCATGTACACGCGGGGAGATCGACGAACCTGTAGCAATCGATGAAATCAAGAAATTCATCGCGATGCAGGATCTCAATGCAAAAACCCGTTTTGTTCCGTCGATGCTAAATACGACAGGGAAGATGTTCAAAAACAAGATAGCCGTGATCGGAGCTGGTCCGGCTGGGTTAAGTTGCGCTTATTTCTTAGCAATCAAAGGCTATCCTGTCACCGTATTTGAAAAAGAAAATAAACTAGGGGGAATGATGACCCTCGGTATCCCTTCATTCAGATTGGAAAAAGATGTGGTGGAAGCTGAAATCGAAGTTCTGAGAGAAATGGGAGTAGCGTTTAAAACCGGCGTTGAAGTGGGGAAAGATGTCACGTTGGATCAACTTCGTAAAGAAGGCTACCAAGCGTTCTATGTCGCGATTGGAGCTCAGGGAGGCCGAAAACTATCACTTGAAGGCGAAAATGCAACGCATGTCGAATCAGGCGTTGATTTCCTGCGGCGTATCAATCTGGATGAAAGCACGAAACTTTCAGGTCGCACTGTCGTTATCGGAGGTGGGAACGTCGCGATCGACGTCGCACGCACGGCCATACGGGCCGGTTCCAGTGAGGTAACACTGTTAAGTCTGGAGTCGCGTGAACAAATGCCGGCCGCTAGCGAAGAAATTGAAGAAGCCTTGATGGAAGACATCAACATCCTTAATTCTTGGGGACCCAAGGAAATCCAAGTCGTTGATGGTAAGGCAAACGGGGTTGTCTTTAAAAAATGCGTCTCGGTATTTGATAAGGATCAACGCTTCAACCCACAATATGACGATAACGAAACAATGGTCATCCCATGCGAGAATGTAATTCTATCCGTAGGTCAAGCCATCGTTTGGGGAGATTTACTGAAAGGCAGCGATGTTACTCTGAATCGCAATCAAACTGCCATAGCTGATACATTTACCTATCAAACCGCTCAACCCGACGTATTTGTCGGAGGCGATGCGTTTACCGGTCCGAAATTCGCGATCGATGCGATTGCGGCAGGGAAAGAAGCGTCAATTTCGATTCATCGTTTCGTCCAACCTGGCCAAAGTCTTGTGTTTGGACGCGACCGTCGCCTTTATAAGGAACTCGATAAGGACAACGCAATCATCGCAACGGATAGTTATGATAATTCTTCACGTCAACAGGCTCAAAAAGCCGATCCAAAGATTGAAAAAGAAACATTCCGCGATTTACGCGGTACATTTACCGAAGATCAAATCAAGAAAGAGACTCAACGCTGTCTAGACTGCGGTGTTGCCGTCGTAGACGAATACAAATGTGTAGGTTGTGGAATCTGCACGACGAAGTGTAATTTCGATGCCATTAAACTCGTAAAGAGAACCGATGTGCATGGCGTACCTTTTGAAAAAGCGGTGCTTGGGGTCATGGCTCCTAACTTAATGAAACGGGCCGGCACCATCGCAGTCGCTAAAGTGACTGGATTGTTTAAGTAAGGAAGAAGACAGAAATGCACGAACTTGGAATCGTCTTCAACATTGTCGCAAGTGTTGAAGCCTTCGCCACGCAGAACCAACTATCGACCGTTAAGTCGATTACTCTGCAAGTCGGCGAAATATGTACCGTCGTACCGAAATATCTAGAAGATTGCTACCCGGCTGCAGTCGATAAATCAGCCTTATTGCACGATACCAAACTCATAATTGAAATCGTGCCGGCAAACTCAGTTTGCCATCAGTGCTACGAGGTTTTCAGTATGCTCAAGCATAAACAGACATGCCCGGATTGCGGTTCGACCGATACGGAAATCGTCAGCGGAAAAGAGCTTGAAATCAAAGAAATCGAAGCTTACTAATCCATCCGAAAAAGGATGACCAAGTTTTAAAAAAGAACTAAGGGGAAAAAATGGAAACAACAAATCAAACAGCGAAAATCATTGCCCTCGCAGGGAAGGGCGGCGTAGGGAAAACGTCGCTTGCGGCAGTGATCGTCAAACTTCTCGTTCAAGCTTATCCCGACAAAAAAATACTGGCGATCGATGCCGATCCGGCGGTCGGACTATCGACCGCATTGGGTATCGAAGTGACTAAAACCATCGACGACATCCGTAAAGAAGTCATTGCGACGGTTGAAGAAGGAAATATGGAAGCTGCGATCGAACTTTTAGGTGAGGCGAAATACAAAATTTACGATGCTGTCGTTGAAGCGGATGGATTTGCATTCATCGCCATCGGTCGACCTGAAAGTGAAGGCTGCTACTGTCAAATCAATGCTTATCTCAAAGAAGTCATCTTATTACTTTCCAAGAACTTCGACTATGTCGTAATCGACGGTGAAGCAGGCATCGAACAGATCAACCGGCGAGTCATGGAAAAAGTCAGCCATCTGTTGTTGGTGACCGATGCAAGTAAAAAGGGGACGCAAGTCATTCAAACCATTCGGAAAGTCGCGGATGAGTTGGTTATGTATCAGCATATCGGAGCGATTGCCAACCGTTTACCGGATCTATCCATCAAAGACGAACTTGATACCGGAGACATTCCCGTGCTGGCTTACATTTTGACGGATGGCGAACTAGCCACTTTCGACTTACGTGGCAACAATGTTTTCTATCTGCCTGACCATGCGAAAATCGTCCAAGGTGCGCGCGAAGCATTGCAGCACATTGACATCTTGAAAGGGTAAAGAAAATGAAAGATCTAAAACACCTCTATTATTTCGAAAAGCTGCTGCAGGAAGTCAATAACGATCTAGTTCGCGAAGCAAGCGAAGAAGGAAAGATCGCCGTCGGGAATGTCTGCAGTATGATTCCTGAAGTCCTACTAGACATTCCAGGTTGTTTCTCTGTCCGATTGCGTGCGCCTCACACCGGCTCAATCGACATGGGCACCTACTATATGACAAGTCTTTTATGCGAGTATTGTCGTGCGATGCTTGAACGGGCGATCGAAGGCGGTTATCAATTCCTTGATTGCATCATCGCACCGGATTCCTGCGCACAAATGAACC
>JBBQGS010000162.1:0-3097 GCA_038323255.1 Erysipelotrichales bacterium
GTGTGGCAATCATCAAACTTATCCATCAGAATTTATAACCACTTCACTTTGCTTTCTTTACCCGCCAACAAGCGTTTGATATTGGAACGATGTCGGTAAATCACCAACAACGCGATGGCGGCTGCGAAAACGGATACGATAAGCCGGTTTTGAACGAGAAACATCATTAGCGCTGCTACGCTCACTGAAATCATCGACGAAAGCGAAACGAATTTCGTCAATTTCAGAATAAGGAAGAAAAGCGCCAACGGAACGACGAAAGTCCAAACAACCGCCCATGGTGTGGAGAAGAAGATCGCCATCCCCAACAAATAACCAAAGGTCGTGGAAACTGCTTTCCCACCGCGAAAATTTGCGAAAACGGGATAACAATGACCGATTGCTGCGGCAAATCCGGTCAGAACGGCGGCGTTTACATCGCCTGGAAGCAACAAGACACAAATCGCTATCGCGACGAAGCCCTTAAGCCCATCCAAAATCGAAACGGCAATACCGGCCGGCGCACCCAAGACTCGACCCGCGTTGGTCCCGCCGAGGTTGCCGCTGCCGAATAGTCGTACATCTTTTCCATAGAAAACTTTACCAATGACAAGCGCGAACGGGATCGACCCGAACAGATAACCCAAGAGTATGGCGGCATAGATCATATTCGTACCTTCTTTCGGTACTAATTATACCAAAACCATTCCCCCTGTCATTTGTTTTTCATCTTTTCTTGTGTATAATTGACGAAGAGAGGGGAAACGTATGGCAACAACAAAGAAATACGATGAGTCCAGCATTCAGATCCTTGAAGGTCTCGAAGCCGTACGCAAACGCCCCGGGATGTACATCGGTTCGACGGACGGACGCGGTTTGCATCATTTGGTATGGGAAATCGTCGATAATGCGATCGACGAAGCGCTCAACGGTTACGGGAAAACAATTCGCATCACCATCGATAAAAACAATGTCGTGCAGGTCGAAGATGAAGGAAGAGGGATGCCGGTCGGCATGCACGCTTCCGGTGTACCGGCCCTGCAGGTTATTTTCAGCGTTTTGCATGCCGGGGGTAAATTCGGCGGCGAAGGCGGATACAAAACATCAGGTGGTTTACACGGGGTCGGCGCTTCGGTCGTCAACGCCTTAAGTGCCTGGTTGGAAGTTACGGTCGCCTATGAAGGGAATCTGTATCAGATGAAATTCAGCCAAGGGGGAAAGAAAATTTCTCCATTGGTACATTTAGGCAAAACCAATAAATCGGGCAGTGTCGTGCGTTTCTTGGCCGATGCGACCATTTTTTCGACGCTCGACTACAATCTCGCGCTGATCAACGAACGCGCCAGAGAGAGTGCTTTCCTGTTGAAGGAAATCACGATGGTCGTGAAGGATGAACGGACGAATAAGACAGAAACCTTTCACTATGAAAAAGGCTTGGAAGCGTTTTTGGATTATCTCAACGAAGACCGCACAGTCTTACATAAAGTTTTGACATTCAGTGGCATGTTCAACGAAATCGGCGTCGAAGCCGCACTGCAGTATACCGACGATTATCAGGAGAATACCTATTCATTTGTGAACCTGGTGCGCACCGCCGACGGCGGCACGCATGAAATCGGATATAAATCCGCATTGACGAAAACGATGAACGATTTTGCCCGCAAGATCGGCGTCCTCAAGGATAAAGACAAAAATTTCGAGGGCAACGATATCCGTGAAGGTCTAACCTCCGTCATCTCCGTCACGATTCCCGAAAACATTTTGCAGTTCGAAGGGCAAACCAAAGGGAAACTCGGAACGCCGGATGCCAAAGCGGCAGTCGAGAACTTCGTTTCCGAAAAGCTCAACTTTTATCTGGAGGAGAACCGCGAATTCGCGATGATGATCCTCAAGAAAATACAAAAAGCTTCGCAGGCCAGGGAGGCTGCCCGACGGGCGCGTGAAGATGCACGCAAAGGCAAGAAGAATGGACGCAGCGAGCGAATCTTATCCGGTAAACTGTCGCCGGCCCAATCGAAAGACTCGCGCAAGAACGAACTGTTTCTGGTGGAAGGGGACTCGGCCGGCGGAAGCGCCAAACAGGGGCGCGACAGTAAATATCAGGCCATTCTTCCATTAAGAGGTAAAGTGCTCAACACCGAAAAAGCCAGTTTATCCGACATCGAAAAGAACGAAGAACTCAACACCATCATCCATGCTTTGGGAGCCGGTGCCGGCAGCGACTTCGAGGTCGGCGACTGCAACTACGCTAAAGTCATCCTGATGACCGATGCCGATACCGACGGAGCGCATATCCAGGTACTTTTATTGACGTTCTTTTATCGTTATATGCGCTCGTTGATCGAAACCGGGCATGTCTACATCGCCCAGCCGCCGCTATTCAAGATGACCAAAGGGAAAACGGTCGAATATGCCTACGATGAAACCGAGCTTAAAGAGAAACTGAAAAAGTTAGGTAAGGCTGAAATTCAGCGCTATAAAGGCTTGGGCGAAATGAATGCCGAACAATTATGGGAAACGACGATGGATCCCAACAAGCGTACCTTGATTCAGGTATCGTTGGACGACGCGATCGCAGCCCAACGTATCGTCAGCGTCTTGATGGGCGATAAAGCCAATTTGCGCCGTGAATGGATCGAAGACAATGTCTCTTTCACGATGGAAGACCGTTTTGAGATGGAGGCAAGTAAATGAAACCCATCGAAACACCCAATAACAATCTGATTCTGCCTTTACAGGAACTGATGCAGGACCGCTTCGGACGCTACTCCAAATACATCATCCAGGAACGTGCTCTCCCGGACGTACGCGACGGACTGAAACCGGTTCAACGGCGTATTTTATATGCGATGTACGACGATGGGAATACATCCGACAAAGGCTATCGCAAATCGGCGAAGACGGTCGGTTTGGTTATCGGCAACTACCATCCCCACGGTGACAGTTCCGTGTACGAAGCGATGGTGCGTATGTCGCAGGATTGGAAAATGAATCTGGAATTGGTCGACATGCAGGGAAACAACGGGTCGATCGACGACGATCCCGCCGCCGCGATGCGGTATACCTAAGCAAGTTTATCCGCTTTCGGGGAATCGCTGTTACAAGATATCAGAGAGAA
>JBBQGS010000163.1:0-3018 GCA_038323255.1 Erysipelotrichales bacterium
TTTGATTTGTGCATAATAAGTAAAATTTCCCGGACATTTGTCAGGCAATACTTCAGGAACGGTTTGGTTATATAAGTTGGGAATTTCATCGGTATCATACATGATGAACATTTTCTGAAAGTGCGGATCATTCTCCAACGCTTTTTTTGCCCATGCATGTTCTTTTGCGACATGGTTGATAACATAATCGATACACACTGAGATCCCTGCTTTACGAAAAGCATCGACGGTTGTGATGAGATCTTCCATCGTTCCGAGGCGTGGATCGACAGCACGATAATCTTCAACGGCATATCCACCGTCATTCTCGTTTTCACGCGGTTTGAGTAATGGCATCAAATGGACATACCCGATACCTAAATCCTTGAAATAACTGATTTTCGTTTTCAGTTTCTTTAAGTCTTGAGCAAACAAATCAACATAAAGTGTCATCCCGATCATGTCTTGTTCGGAATACCACTGATGATTTCGCATATCTAGTTCCGTGAGTTCTTTTCTTCGAGCTTTGTGCGCATCATTCATCAGTTCAATCAACGATTGAAATTGTTTTTCGGTTGCGTCACCTTGCCCATACACTTTCAGATATAGTTGCTTTAGCTTTGTCTGCTTTGAATTCAATCTTTCTTGGAAGACCATGCTTCATTCCTCATCATGGGATCAATATCCGCATGAGTAGCAAGCGAACCGATTGCCCCCTTTTGGGTCGTTGCAAACGCACCGCATGCATTTGCGGTGACCATGCATTGATCCAGATCTGCTTGTGTCAACTGACCTAATTGCTTATTTTTCGACATAAAGACCGACAAGAATCCTCCCAGAAAACCATCGCCGGCGCCAGTCGTATCAACCACATCAACCTTGAAGGCTGGATAATTAGTCAGTTTCCCTTTGACGTAAACACCGCTTCCCTCACTTCCGAAGGTAACCAGAATTATTTGAACCGGATAATCGTTTGCCATGATTGCAAGTGCTTTATGTAAGTCTTTTTCGTCCGTGATAAAGGTTAATTCTTCTTCGCTGACCTTCACCAGATCACTCAGTTCAAGTCCTTTTTTTATCATTGCTTTCGCATCTGCTAATGAGTCCCATAATTTTTCTCTCAGATTCGGATCGAAACTAATCATTTTCCCGTTATTTTTCGCATAGTGGATAAGATCGAATGTCGTCGACCTGGAAGGTTCATCGCTCATTGAAACGCTTCCGAAATGAAAGATCTCCGCCTCATCGATCAGTGTTAAATCGACATCTTCCGTACGGATATTCACGTCAGCACAGAATTTACGATAGAAACTAAACGAACGTTCCCCATTTTCAGCCAAATGAACCATCGCAAGCGTGGTCAGATAATCCTTATGTAAAAGCAGACCGCGCGTATTCACGTTCTTTTCATTTAAAGTTTGCTGCAGGAAATGGCCGAAATAGTCATTCCCAACTTGTCCGATAAACGAGGAGGCCTGTTTTAGATTGGCAAGTGCGACCGCGACATTCGCAGGAGCTCCACCCGGATTACATTCAACAAGATCATAATTACGTTCGGACTTTCCATAGGGTGTCACATCGATCAGCATTTCGCCGAAAGCACATAGTTTCATGGTGTTTTTCTTCCTTTCATTCTTTACAAACGACTTCGTTATTTGACCGATCCTTCGACCATGCCTTTGATAATATGTTTTTGTCCTAAGATAAAGAATACGACGATTGGGATCAAGGCCATCAAAATGGCTGTCATCATCAGATCCCATGATTTCAAGAACGTACCGGCAAAGTTACTGACTGCCAAAGGCAAAGTCTGTACGTCGGTTCCTTTCCCCAAGATTAACATCGGAAGCAGGAAATCGTTCCAGATCCAGATACCATTCAGAATAAGTACCGTCACATAAATCGGTTTTAAAATCGGAAGAACGATCAAGAAGAATGTTTTGAATTTCCCGCACCCGTCGATATAGGCGGCTTCTTCGATTTGAATCGGGATCGATTTGATGAATCCATGAAACATAAAGATGGACAAGGAACATCCAAATCCCATATAGGCAAAGATGATGCCTGTATAGGATCGCAGTAGTTGGATTCCGAAAGTCGATTGAAGAATGCTGAGCCAGCGGACCAACGGAAACATAACCACCTGAAAGGGAATGACCATGGCTGCCACAAACATAAAGAACAGGAAGGTGGAAATTTTCGATTTCGTCCTTACTAATACCCAAGCTGCCATCGCAGATGAAATCGTGATGCCGGCCAAGGAAAAGAAAGTTACGATCACGGATGAGAAAAACGCTTTCTGATAACCCACATTCGGACTCGCCCAAATCGTAGCGATGTTTTTGAACAGATTAATCCAGTTCTGCGGTAATGCCATTGGCGTCATCGTGATTTCATTGTTGCTTTTTGCGGAGTTAATCAATACAAGAAGCAATGGAATCAAGAAGAAGATGGCCAATGTGATCCCCACGAACTCCAAAATGTTTCGTGTTAATTTTCTGTTCATTATAGTTCAACCTCACGTTTCTTCGTCAGATATACCTGGATGAGTGAGAACACGACCAGCACAATGAAGAAGATGATTGCCTTCGCCTGAGCCAATGCTGTATTCCGCAGCACGAGTGATGTATTAGCGATATTCTGCGCCAACAATTCGGTACCGTTGATCGCTTTCCCCATAAAGAAAATCGATGGTCCAGGACCGGTCAAAGATGCATTGACATCATATTGTTTAAATGAATTGACCAAAGTCAAGAATAGAGTGACCGTAATGGCTGGCATCAACATCGGAACGGTGATTGATTTGAAACGCTGCCATGCGGTAGCTCCGTCGATCTGTGCGGCCTCGATCAGATCGCGTGGAACGTTCTGCAACGCTGCGACATAGATCATCATGACATACCCTGCATATTGCCATGTACTTACGATGACTAGGGCAATCAATGCCGTGTTGGCATTGGCTAAGATCAAGTTTTTTCCGAACCAGGCGATCCCCAAAGCCATGCCCATTTGCGGAACGAAACTATTGAAAACGAACTG
>JBBQGS010000164.1:0-2834 GCA_038323255.1 Erysipelotrichales bacterium
TGTTGATGACGCTTCCGAGGTTGAATTTGAGATCGTTGATCATAGGGTTTCTCCTTTGTTTTTGAGTATTTCTTCGATTCTATCCGCAATCTTTTCTCCGCTTAATCCAACCGCATCGAGTATTTCGCGATAAGGTCCGACCCGCTTCGACCCTTCCTCGATGCCTAAGATATGCAAACGACACTTCAATCCCTTGTCGCACAACAATTCTGCGATATAACTTCCGAATCCTGCCGTTTTGGAATGTTCTTCGATCGTCACCACATGGCTGTATGCTTGGCATTTTTGTGTCAAAGTTTTTACATCGATCGGACGAACAGTTAGGAAGGACTCGACTTCGGTAGAGATTCCGTGCTTTTCTTGAAGTAGTTCGGCCGCATCCAGCGCTTCGTTGATCATCGTTCCATACGTCAGGATCAGCACATCTTTCCCGCTACGCAAGGTTCGCGATTTCCCAAGGACGAGCCTTTCATTCGGCTCCATCGGGATATCTCGCAGTTCATGACGTGGCATCCTAAGATAGACCGGACCGTCATGTTCGATCGCCATTCTCAGCGCCTGTTCGATTTCGTTTTTGTCGCCTGGTGCCAATATCACCATATTTGGGATGGTACGCATAAGGGAGATGTCTTCGATCGCCTCGTGAGAGGATCCCAAGGTCGAGTAAGCCAATCCCCCTCCCGATCCGACGAGGGTGACATTACGGTGGGTGTAGCCGATGTCATTGCGTACTTGTTCATAAGCCCGCATGGTCAGAAACGGTGTAATCGCAGCTAATACCGGTTTAAATCCCGTTTCTGCCAATCCGGCGCAGACGCCGATTGCGGTTTGTTCGGAAATACCCACTTCGATAGTGCGATCAGGAAAATGTTGGATGAACGTCGCCATGCCGGCACCTTTCGCGGAGTCGCAGGAAACCGCAAGTACCCTCTGATCAGCAGTCCCGATCTTGTCAAAAGCAGCTTCAAATGCTTTGCGCGGATCTTGCTTACTCACGTGAACACCTCCTCATCCAACTTTCGCACGTCTTCGCGTGCAATCGCGATTTCATTTGGATCTTTGGGATTCCAATGGTGGTAGTCGACATTGTTTTCCGCAAACGATAGTCCTTTTCCTTTGATTGTATTCGCGATGATCAGACTTGGTTTGTCAGTCTCAAACGGAACTTTATAAAGTACTTCATATAATTCTTCGATATCGTTGCCATTAACCGTTTGAACCGACCATCCAAACGCTTCATAGCGTTCTTTCAAAGGTTCAAGGCTCTGTATCTGTTCGGTGGTTCCGTTGATCTGCAAATGGTTACGATCTATGATTGCGACAAGGTTGTCTAACTTTTGATGCGTCGCAAACGACGCACTTTCCCACACGGAACCTTCACCCTGTTCACCATCACCCATCAACACAAAGACGCGGTTATTTTTATGGCGAAGTTTCATGGAAGTTGCGACCCCGCAAGCCAGCCCTAATCCATGCCCCAGCGATCCGGTGCTAAAGTCGACCCCTTTGAATTTATCTTCATCGGGATGTCCGGGAACTTTTGTGTTCAGACGGTTATAGGTCTTCATTACACTCGCTTCCTCGAATCCTTTTTCAATCAATACCGCATACAACGCTAGGCATTTATGCCCGGCACTCAGGATGAAATAATCGCGGTCTGGACTTTTTGGATCTTTGATATCCACATTGAGAACCCCGTTATACAAAACCGCTAGAATATCCGCACAGGACAATGACGGACCGGCATGACCATCCCCGTAATCAAGCACGGTGGTGATGATGCGGCTGCGAATCCGATTCGCACAGATTTTCATTTTCAGAATCGATTCATTTTTCATGTTCGATTCCACAGAGTTGATGCGCTTCGATCTCTTTGATTTTATTGATTTTGCGCAAGGACGGACTTTCCTTGAATTCTAAGGATAACCAGGTACGGACCATTTCGGTTGCGGTCGAGATTCCGATAACCAAAGCGCCCAAACACATCACATTACAATTGTTGCTTAAGATGGAACGCTGCGTGGAATACAAGTCATGACAGACTGCCGCGTAAATACCGCTCACTTTATTGGCGGAGATCGACATACCGATACCCGTACCGCATATTAAGATTGCACGGTCGGCTTCCCCGTTTTTCAGAGCCTGTGTCACCAACACCGCAACATCCGGGTAATCCGCTTTCTCGTTCACATCGACACCGAAGTCGACGAAAATAACTCCTTCGGCAAAAAAACGTTTGATGATTTCTTTCTTCATCTCATAAGCTAATTCATCACATCCGATTGCGATTTTCATTTTTTTATCTCCTTATATGGCTGTGTTGTATGTTGATGTTATACCTTGTATATACCGATGATACCGTAATCAAATTCGGATGTCAACACTCAATAGATATTTATTTGGTAACGCTTACAAAATTGACTCGTTTCCGCAGGAATTACGCATCAATCCACTTAAGGTTGAGAAGGATGCGGGTGAGCTCCTCTTCTCCTTTGTGGTCAAATTCGTATTGATGATCTTTTTTTGTCATGCATTTTTAAGTCAGCAGAAAAGTTGAATTTGCAGCTAATGTTTTCGAATTCTAAATAACACTAACCTAAACTTGGGAAGCAATCATTGACAAATCAAATATAGTTAGTATACTTACTATGTTGATCGTGGACTAACTACATTGGAGGTACCCCATGGAGAATATATCGTATCTATTAATCAAAGCATCAAGACAACTCAAGAATAAACTGGATAAAGCTTTACAAGAGTTCGATCTTACCGCGGCTCAGTTTTCGGTGATAAATCAGATAAAAGTCGCTAAGAAGCCGATCACGGCTGCCGAG
>JBBQGS010000165.1:0-2710 GCA_038323255.1 Erysipelotrichales bacterium
GTCAAAACCAACCTCGTCGTCGGTTTAGAATGCAATTACGCTCCCTTCAACTGGACCCAGACCACTAAAACCGCCACTTCGGTCGGAATCAGTGGTGATGCTGCTAGTTTCTGCGACGGCTACGACATCGCCATCGCCCAGAAAATCGCCGACAAACTCAATCGCACCTTGGTCGTCAACAAGATTACTTGGGAAGGATTAATTCCCGCTCTCAAAGGAAATGACATTGACATGATCGTCGCCGGCATGACCGATACCCCGGAACGCCGGCTGGCAGTCGCCTTCTCAGCGCCCTATTATGATTCCGAACTTGTCCTGATTGTGCGCAACGATTCGACCTACGCTTCCGCAACTTCGTTGACGGAATTCAGCGGAGCCAAAATCATCGCCCAAAAAGGGACATTCCATGACACCGTCGCCATCGATTCGATTTCCGGCGTCGTACACGGGACACCGTTGGATTCCTTTCCTCTTCTGACCAATGCGGTTGTGATGAAGGATGCGAATGCCATGGTTTCCGAATATCCGGTCGCCAAAGCGATTGTCGCCTCTAATCCAACATTGAAGATTATCCGCTTCGCTGCCGGTAAAGGGTTTACCATTGATCCTTCCTTAACCACCGTTTCAGTCGCCGTCCGGACCGAGGATAAAGACCTGCTTACCCAAATCAACGACGTTCTCACCGGAATCAGCACATCGACCCGCAACCAAATGATGATCGACGCCGGCGCCCGTCAGCCGCAATAAATGTTACCCTTTGTCTTCATCACAGCGCTCCCTTCCGACTTGTTGGGAGGAGCGCTGTATATTTTCAAGAAGTATGGTCCGCTCTTTTGGTCGGGTACGAAGACCACGCTTCTGATTGCATTGACCGGTACAATCATCGGTCTTTTCATCGGTTTGGGGATCGGTATTCTACGCTCTTTGCCAGAAAGCAAACTGGACAACCGTTTGAAGCGTTATTCGATTAAAGTTACCAAAATCATCGCCAGCATCTATGTCGAAGTCTTCCGCGGTACGCCGATGATCGTACAGGCGATGTTTGTCTATTATACTTTTAAGAACATCTTGCATTGGACCGTTTTGGTCGCCGGGATCGTCATCGTATCTGTCAATACCGGTGCTTATATGGCGGAAATCGTACGTGCCGGTATCCAGTCGTTGGATAAAGGGCAAAACGAAGCCGCCCGTTCGATCGGGATGAACAATTTCCAGACGATGCAACATGTGGTTCTTCCACAGGCAATCCGCAATGCTTTTCCGGCGATCGGCAACGAATTCGTCGTCAACATCAAAGATACATCCGTGCTGAATGTCATCGGGGTAACAGAATTATATTTCCAGTCCACGTCGGTCGCGGGCATCACCTATCGGTTCCCGGATACCTTCTTTGTGACGGCGCTGATCTATCTGATTCTAACCTTTACCACAACCCGTATTCTGAATGTCATCGAGCGTAAAATGAACATGCCGGTCTCGTCGGGGCCGCATAGCCAATCGACGGCCCTGCTGGTCCGTCATGGCGAAGGAAAGAAGGTGTAGCCGATGCCGATCATCGAAATCGAACATTTATCCAAGCGCTTCGATGCGCTCGAGGTTCTGAAAGATATCTCGCTGGATATTAAAGAAGGCGAAATCGTTTCCATCATCGGCGCATCCGGCAGCGGGAAGTCTACCTTGTTGCGCTGCATCAACCTGCTGGAAGTCTACGATCAGGGCGTTATCAAATTCGAAGGCAAAGATATACGCGAAAGCAGTAAAGAGATCAATCAATACAGAACACATGTCGGAATGATCTTTCAACAGTTCAACCTCTTCGGACATATGACCGTGATGGAGAACTGCGTCATCGGACAAACAACGGTGCTGAAAAAGACAAAAGCCGAAGCCCAACAATTAGCCGTCAAATTCCTGACGAAAGTCGGCATGGACATGTTCACTGATAAACCCGTTACCCTGCTTTCCGGCGGACAAAAACAACGTGTCGCAATTGCCCGCGCCTTATGCATGCAGCCGCGCGTCTTATTGTTTGACGAACCGACTTCTGCCTTGGATCCCGAAATGGTCGGCGAAGTTCTGCAGGTCATACGCGATCTGACCCTAGAGGGTCATACGATGATCATCGTAACCCATGAAATGGACTTCGCCAGAGAAGTCTCCGACCGCGTCGTCTTCATGGATGGCGGCGTCATCGTTGAAGAAGGCAATCCGGCTAACCTGTTTAGTCAGCCTACCATGCAGCGAACCAAAGAATTCCTGGCACGTTATCTAAGATAAGCACGAAAGTGCTTCTTTTTATGGTAGTATAATGCATGAAACGGAGAGTGCCATGTTCAACCGCATCTATCTTGAAATCACGAATCACTGTAATCTGGCATGTTCGTTCTGCCCTCCGCATGCCCGCAATACACGCTTTTTGTCGGTCGGCGAAATCAATCACCGTATCCATTCCATCGCACATGCGACGAAGAATGTCTATTTCCACGTGAAAGGCGAACCACTCATGAGTCCGCATCTGCAGGATGCGCTCGATGCAGCCCTACGCAACGATCTGAGTGTCCATCTCGTCAGCAACGGTCTGTTGATGGACCAACATGGATCTTTGATCCTAAATCACCCGGCGATTAAAACGATCACTGTGAGTTTGCATAGCTACAGTGAATTGGGGTTGGATCAACAGGCAAAGCAAATCGCAATCCTGCGACAGTGG
>JBBQGS010000166.1:0-2600 GCA_038323255.1 Erysipelotrichales bacterium
GCGCTTCTCGATGCAGGGTATACTGAAGCGACACCGATTCAGGAACTCACCATCCCGCCTCTTCTGTTAGGGAGAGATTTATTAGGATGTGCACAGACCGGAACAGGAAAGACCGCAGCGTTCGCGATCCCTATCCTTCAGCATATCTCTGAAAACAAAAAAGACTTCAAAGGGATACGTCCGATTCGCTGTCTGGTGCTTGCGCCGACGCGCGAACTGGCCATCCAGATCCATGATAGTTTCGAAAGCTACGGAAAACATTTGAGTTTGCGTTGTACACCGATTTACGGTGGAGTGCCGCAAACCAAACAAACCAAAGCGTTGGGGACAGGCGTCGACATCTTGGTCGCCACTCCGGGTAGACTTTTGGATCTTATCCATCAAAAATATATCAAACTGGATAAACTTACCCACTTCGTTTTAGATGAAGCCGATCAGATGCTCGACATGGGCATGCTGCAGGATGTTCAAAAAATACTAACGTATATTCCGGAACGCCGTCAAACGATGTTCTTCTCGGCGACGATGCCGGTCATGATCGGGAAACTTGCCGATTCGATCCTCAAAGACCCAGTTAAAGTGTTCGTGACACCTTCGGCGACAACGGTCGACACGATCAATCAATCGATGTATTTCGTACACAAAGAAAACAAAGTAAACCTGCTCATCGAGTTGCTGAAGGGCATCGAAATCGAATCCGCTTTGGTCTTTTCACGGACCAAACACGGAGCAGACAAAATCGTCAAAGCATTGGAGAAAGCACATTTGAATGCACAGGCAATCCACGGGAATAAATCCCAGAACGCCCGCCAGTTGGCGCTGAAGAATTTCAAAGAACGTAAGACGAAAATCCTCGTCGCGACGGATATCGCTGCCCGTGGACTGGATATCGAACAACTCTCGCATGTCATCATCTTCGACTTGCCGGAAGTCTCGGAAACCTATGTTCACCGCATCGGACGTACTGGACGGGCAGGACTCGCCGGAACCGCGATCTCGTTTTGCAGCGATGAGGAATTCGGACTACTAAAAGATATCCAACGTTTGATCGGGAAAACCATTCCGGTTGTCAAAAACCATCCGTTCGCCATTCCTGAACCTTCCAATACGCATGTTTCAATACCGGCCGGTATTAAGAAACAAATGGGACGTCCTAATAACCGTCCGTCAAATCGCCCAGGAACGGACACGCATGCCGAACGAGGCAAAGAAGCGACGCAGCATCATTGGCAAAAAGCGAAACCGCAGGGTCAGGGATTCAATACACCACGCTCTAACTCAGACAATCAAAAGCCGGCTTCACGTCCTACCCAAACAGACAAACCGCGTAGCGACCGCTTCGACAATTCCAAGTAAACCTTCACTCCGATAATCGGAGTTTTTTTTAAAAAGCGCCTGCATTGCAGACGCTTTAATGTGTTTCTTCCAGCATTCCCAACAAGCCGGTATATTCTTCTTCCGTCAATTCGCGCCATTTTCCTTTGGGGAGAAAACCTAAATCGATGTTCATGATGCGAATGCGTTTCAGCCGTGCAATCGTATAGCCTAATTCGCTGCACATACGGCGAATCTGTCGATTGAGGCCTTGATTCAGAATAATTCGAAACGAGGTATCACTTTCTAACTTGATCTTGCAGGGCAGCGTTGTGATTGTCTCATGACGAACCGGATTAAAGATGGTGACACCGCTTTCCATCGCCCGTTTAAAACCAGGTTTGATATTGGAAGTAAGGTTGACGACATATTCCTTTTCATGCCCGTTCTCCGCCCGCAAAATCCGGTTGACGATACTTCCATCGCTGGTTAACAGGATGAGTCCTTCACTGTCTTTGTCTAATCGTCCAATCGGGAAGATGCGTTTAGGATAATCGACGGCATCGATGATGTTGCCTGTGATTGTACGCTCGCTGGTACAAGTGATACCGACCGGTTTATGGTAGGCAATCATCACTTTCTTGCTTTCACCTTTAAGGATTTTTCCGTCTAGCATCACAACATCACTATCTTCCACTTTCATTCCCAACACGGCGGGAACACCATTGACACTTACCCGATTCTGCGCAATATAGTCATCCGCTTCACGGCGTGAACATAAGCCGGTTGCACTGATATAGTTGTTTAAGCGTATCATCGTTGATCTCTCCTTTGAATCCATACCTTGTTTCCATGGATACTCTTTGAGAATTGTACCACAGAATCAAGAAATTTCACCGTAAGTCATGCTTCACATTCCCGATTGCCTGAAACAGATTGACTTTCATTCCTTCGTGAGTTACTGTATTAGTGTTAGTAATACACTAAGGAGTGACCTCATGTTCAGTTGGTTCGAACCGTATATGCAGTACTTTACACCCGAATTTTGGCTCAGTATCGCCGAAACGTTCAAAGGCTTGGGTCCGATCGCACCGATCTTTCTGGCCTTCATTGAATCGGTGATTCCCGCACTACCTTTACTGGTGATCATCACCTTCAATACAAGCGTTTACGGACCTGTTCTAGGTTTCATATACTCCTGGATCGGTACGACACTCGGCGCAATCATCATGTTTTCGTTCTACCGTTTCATTTTCAGGCGTTATCTTTTAAAGTGGTTCGGACAT
>JBBQGS010000167.1:0-2459 GCA_038323255.1 Erysipelotrichales bacterium
ACGAATCCGGTATTGGACGTCATAGTCAAACTTCAATCGACAATCGTTGAATCGATTCAATATTCCACCGAATATGTCCAGGACAAAACACTGATGCTGAATACCCGCGTCGTTGTCAAAGCAGGGGTCGAAGGTTCAAAAGAAGTGACTTACGATATCTCGATGACCAACGGTGTTGAAGAAGCGAGCAAAGTCATCAAAGAAACCATCTTGGTTAATCCGGTTGGAAGTGTCGTCAAGGTCGGGACTAAGCGCACAATGTTGCGTGTCAGTGCTTCCAATTTCGGAGTCGTCAGCGGGCGCCTTTCCAGCAACTTCGGTTGGCGTATCGATCCGATTTCGCGTCGTAAAGCCTTTCACTCCGGCATCGATATTTCTGCACCAAGCGGAACGCCGATCTTTGCATACGGAGAAGGTACGGTCATCGAAGCTGGATATAATAACATGCAAGGGTACCATGTGGTCATACGTCACAGTTCATCCATGACCACAAGTTATCTGCATATGTCGAAAATTTTGGTCAGCGTGGGCCAGCAAGTAGCGGTCGGACAGCGGATCGGTCTGGTCGGGTCAACAGGATATACGACCGGACCTCACCTGCATTTCACAGTTACCAAGAACGGAAGCAGTATCAGTCCTTGGGACTATATTTAATAAAAGCAATTCTGCTTTTGTCAATGAACATTCGATCAAATCAGGGATCCGCAACACAGCGGATCCTTTTGTATGATCGTCCTATTCTCCCTATCACAAACCTTTTATGAAGAGTAGACTGGCTTGGGGAAAGATAGTATCATGTAGATAACCAACAAAGGGGGTAATTATGGAACCCATTTATGAAGTGAAAAGCATACAGGATCAAATCCTGTTAGTTTATGAGGACGGGATCGTACTCACACGCAAAGGTAAAAATGTTATCCCTTTGCCTGATGGAGAACGCACCTATCTGTATTCCGATATTACTTCGATCGAATTCAGAAACTGCGGTTGGGTGCTAGGCTATATGGATTTCAATGTAAAAGGCCTTGAACATGCCACGAAATTTACGCGAACGGGCCAAAGCCACGAAAACCATTTTACGTTTACCGGCATGACACTTGAAGAAAACAAAATTCTAGCAAACAAGATGTCTTCGGTCAAAGCCTACATTCAAGCGAAAATCGACTTAAACCGGGTTGGTAATGCAATTCCCGACGGGATGGTGGTATCTATCGCGCAGGAGATTGGGAAATTCAAAGATCTGCTGGATCAAGGCATTATTAACCAGGAAGAGTTCGACAGGAAAAAGAAGGAACTGCTGCATCAATCAGTCAAATAGTTTTATTCATCAAAGAAACCAATCCGAGTTTATAATTCGAATCCGAACTTGTATTGAACCCTTAGTTAAGTGCTTTGAATTTGCTTCATACATTTTGTTCTGTTCAGTGGGTAATATTTTCAGCCTTAATCTACCTAAAACTATTAAATATGCAGGTTGATGAGTACGAATATGCATTTCCACGATAAGAGCAGTGTTGAAGAATTGTTTGAAAATGAGATCATCCAAAGTGTCTTTTACCTTAATTAATTTACCCTTGGTCTCTTGAAAAGTTGGTGAAATGTGTATTATACGCGCGAAATTGAATTGCGCTATGATACAATAAGCGACAGAAGGTGAAACCATGGCCTATTTCGATTATAGCGCGACCACTCCTTGCGACCCTGAAGTATCTCGGGCACTCAGTGAAGCGGATCGCAACTATTATGCAAATCCTAACTCTTCCCATGCGCTCGGGCGTGAAACCCGGGCTTTTATCGATGGCTGTATTGACATGATTAAGCTTCGGCTTGAATTGATTGACAGAGAAATTATCTTCACGGGTGGTGCATCCGAATCCAACAATCTCGCCATCAAAGGATTGGCGGCGCTTCATCCCGATAAGAAACACATCGTTTCTTCCGAGATCGAGCATTCGTCGATCATATCGCCGTTAACTTATCTGATGAAACAGGGGTATGACATCGATTTCGTCGCACTGGACGAACATGGACGCTTCGATCTTGCTTCACTTGAGAAACTGCTGCGCGATGATACACTGATGGTGACATTGGTGGCAGTCGACAGTGAAACAGGCATTCGCCAACCAGTCGAAGAAGCCGCGGAAATCGCACGGAAAAAGAACATTGTTTTCCATTGCGATGCGACCCAGGCTTTGGGGAAATGCGCCATCGATTTGAATGCGTTCGATCTTACTTCCTTCAGCATCCATAAATTCTACGGTCCTAAAGGGATCGGGGGATTGGTGCGCCGCAAAGGGATCGATCTTATTCCGCTGATTCATGGAGGGAAAAGTCTGACGAGCGCCCGTTCGGGGACGCCTGCGACTTCATTTGTGGCGGCAGCGTCAAAGGCTGTTGAACTTAGTTTGCCTCTGCACGCAAGCCGTATCGAACGCGTGACCGGCATTAACCGCCGTATC
>JBBQGS010000168.1:0-2419 GCA_038323255.1 Erysipelotrichales bacterium
ACGACATGCTGGAACAATTTAATCAGCTTTCCAAGATGGGTTCGCTTAAAAACCTGCTGAAGATGATTCCGGGTGCCAGCCAGATGGCCGGACAGCTTAACGACGAAGAAACCGATGCATCGATGAAAAAAAGCAAAGCCATGATCTTAAGTATGACCAATGAAGAGCGCAGTAATCCCAATGTTTTACGCGCTTCGCGTAAAGCGCGCATCGCCCAAGGCAGCGGGGTCAGCGTCACCGACGTAAACCGGTTGATCAGCCAGTTTGAGAAGACGAAAGAACAGATGCGGCTGTTTTCGCGAATGGCCAATAAATCGGGCATGAACTTCAAGAAATAGCTGTCAAGGTTTTCCCCTTGACAGGCAAGTAAAATATGGTATACTTTAGCAGATAAACCAAGGAGGTGTATTTATGGCAGTAAAACTTCGTTTAAAAAGAATGGGCGCCAAGAAAGATCCTTTCTACCGTATCGTCGCCGCCGACTCCCGCTCTCCGCGTGACGGACGTTTCATCGAATTATTGGGCTACTACAATCCGACGACCCAACCAGCCGAAATCAAAATCGATGCTGAATTAGCATTGAAATGGCTTCGTACCGGTGCACAACCGTCCGATACGGTCCGCAATCTTCTTTCACAAGCAGGAGTATTGAAGACTTTCCACGACGAAAGAAGCAAATAAGCATGGTCTCGATGGAACAAGCCTTGCATAACCTGGTTGAACCCATGGTCGAAGACAAAGCCAGTCTGAGCGTTAAAACGATGCAAAGTCTGGACGACAAGGAAATCCTTCTGTATGTCTACGCTAAAAGCGAAGATATCGCACGCCTGATCGGGCGCCAAGGCCAGATGGCTTCGGCTCTCCGTAATATGATGAGCGTCGCGTCACGCTTGGAAAACAAACGCATCTCGATTAAATTCGAATCGTATTAGGATGCGCAAGCATCCTTTTTTTGAGGTAACATGGAAAAACTAAAAGTAGGGACGATTGTACGTGGATTCGGTATCAAAGGTGAAGCAAAAATAAAGATTCTCACCGATGTGCCAGAAGACCGTTTCAAAGTCAAACGTAAACTGATTGCGGTATTGAACGGTAAGGAACAGATCCTGACCGTGACTTCACTGCGTTTTCATCAGGATCACGCCTTGGTTACTTTTGACGGATTTCCTGATTTGTCTGCGATTGAACCCTTAGTCGGATCGGATCTGTGGGTCAAAGTCGCCGACATCGATACATCGATGCAGGAAGGCTTCTACAGTTTCCAATTGATCGGACTTAAAGTCATTGAATTAGATGGCAACTCATTAGGTATCATCAGCGAAGTCATCGCGACCAACGCGAATGATGTGTTGCGCATCAAAACATCTTCGAAAGATATTTTAGTGCCGTATCTGCCGGTGTTCGTCAAAGAAGTCGATATGATAAACGGGTTTCTCAAAGTGGAACTAATCGAGGGGATGCGATGAAAATCACCATCCTGACCCTTTTTCCTGAAATGTTCGAAGGGTTCATGACCACTTCGATCATCAAGAAAGCCATTCTGAAAGAATTGGTGGAAATCGAAACAGTCGATATGCGCATCTATACGAAAAACAAACATACGCGAGTCGACGATTATCCCTTCGGAGGCGGACAAGGATTGGTGTTGATGGTCCAACCCGTGGCCGACTGTCTGGCCGATGTCCGCACTCTTGACAGTTACGTCATCCTGACCAGTCCGGCCGGCAACCGCTTCGACCAACGAGCGGCGCGGCGTCTGCAGAGTCAACACAAGCATATCATCATCATCTGCGGCCATTACGAGGGCTTCGACGAGCGTATCCTCGCTTTGGTTGACGAAGAGATGTCGATCGGCGATTATGTGCTCACGGGCGGCGAACTGGCTTCCATGGTCATGAGTGATGCGATGGTGCGTTTGGTGGAAGGTGTCATCACCGAAGCCTCCCATCTGGATGAATCCTTCGAGAACGATCTGTTGGAATATCCGCAATACACCCGTCCCGCTGTCTATGAAGGGGAAGCGATTCCTGATATCCTCTTATCTGGTCACCACGACAATGTCCGTAAATGGCGTTTGAAAGAGTCGCTGCGTAAAACATGGAAAGTCCGTCCGGATCTCTTCAGAAATAAGCAACTGACGATGGAAGAAACGCAGTTATTGTGTGAAGTTCTGAAAGAAGAAATGAAAAAAGATTGATTTCGTTTCGTCAATATGATAAATTATATAAGCCTATGACCTAGGCTAGTCGGTTCCGCTGTTCGATTACGTGGATATGAGCCGTGAGAAAAAAGGAGCGTGAAACATATGAATTTGAACTTAGTGAGAGAAATCACTCAGTCCCAGCTTCGCAGCGACCTGCCGGATATTCGTCCGGGTTATACAGTTCGTATCGACGTCCAGATTAAGGAAGGCGATAAG
>JBBQGS010000169.1:0-1974 GCA_038323255.1 Erysipelotrichales bacterium
GCTTCATCATGGTACGCTTTCGATATCGCGTTACAGTTGGCCGATGAAGGTTTACTGAACTTGGAATCGACTTTAAGCGAAACATTGCCTTTTCTTAGTTTCAACGATAAGTCGCAGAAAACCATCAAAATCAAAGATCTGTTAACCCAATCTTCCGACTTGCCCAATAAATTCGAGTATGGATTTGCGACTTCACGTCCGGACCGTAACTATCTAAAGTATTTGGTGAAAGGGTCTCGTTCGTTTCGGCAGAGTCCGCGTAGAGCGAAACTCAATCCAGTTGATCTGAGTTTACTGGAGCTTGCGTTGGAGCAAGTTTCCAAAAAAATCTATCCTGAGCTATTCTTTGAATATATCGTCAAAGCCCACGGCTTCAAACACACCTTCCTGTGCGATGAACCCCTCGATGGGAACTCGAACCTGTGCAGCGGGAAACACCGTGTATACTTCAACGCCTTGGCGTTTGCGGGGGTTGTGGCAGACGCTGCCGACTTCATCGCGTATGCCAGGCATTTCCAAACGGTCGTGAAGGGGTTTGAAGAGCGGTATATGCTGAATACGGATGCCTGGTTCAACGGTTTCTCATTGAATGGGAATGTCCGTTACCTGTTTATTCAATATCGCGATCTTCAACGCTTTGTTTTATTGGACAAGAGCACAAGAACGTTTTCGGTTAGTGCTCTCTGTCAATCCGATTTGTTGCCTTTCTGTTTGGATTTAGCGCAGGACCAGGGTATCACCGCTTTGGAATACAGCGATCTTCCTGAAGTTTATCCACTCGAACAAGCGACGATCGGACTCTATGCAGGCAAAGGGAAAACCTTGATGCTGAATGAAGTCGCAGTAAGCCATGGAATCATTCGTTTAAATAAGCGAACCTATCTGCTAGAAAACACAACGACTGATCATCACATCCGACTTCAGAGAGTCGTGATGCAAGCCGTCGATTCGATCCCTTCAATCACTTGGTGGCATTCCCCCAACTCCGACTGTCTTCTTTCGCGCATCCATCCGGGTGAAAATCTGAATCAGTTGGAATGGTTTCTGCGTCCGAATTTTCGTAAGGAAGCCCCCAATACGATGTTGAGTGGTCCAATCTACCATGTCATCGATTCGCATCTCGCACTGCCTTCCATCGACCTCCCGTCAAACTGGGATAATGATTGCGAAGAACTGCGTCACGAAGGCGACAAAGTCGTGCAGGGCATGTACGAATACATCCCGTTGAATCTGATTCCTGTTGATGCGGTCCGCTTGGTCCTTGACGACAATAAAATCGCCTGGACGCGCTCCGTCCGCAATCTTGATACCATCAAACTGATCGGGATGATCGTCATGATCATACTCGATAAAGCGGGAAATATCCGATTCGACAGTCGCAAAAACAGCGGCTTGCCTGAATTCGACGAAGAAATGTTCTATGGTTTCTTCGGAAAGAAAGACGGAGAAATCCTACCTGTCTGGGAAACCGTTTACGAACCCGTCATTGAACCTGAAACCGAAATGATCTAAGTCTCTGCGGAGACTTTTTTTATTTCATAAGAAAACCCCGTCGAGGACGGGGTCGGATTAGCGGGATTCAATTTCGATGAGGATTTCTTCGTGTTTTTTCTCGCTCAGATCATACCAGAACATCGGGATGATACTCAGTATCGCCGCGATGGCGGGGAAGATCGAAATCAGGGTGAAGATTCCGGTCAATGCTTGCGCCGACTGCTCAACGTTATTCACATAACCGACATAGGACAATACGATACTAATCCATAAAGTGCCCAATGCGGTCTGAAGTTTGGTGGTGAAGGTATGCAGGGAGAAACTCAGTCCTTCCATTCGACGGTTGGTTTTCCATTGCAGATAATCGACCGAGTCGCCGACCATCGTATAGGTGATGACGTCGTTCATACCCAACGACATACCGCATAGGAACAAGAGGAAGAACACCATCGGAAGATTTTGATATCCGACAAAGAACAT